>SXIE01000221.1 GCA_005772945.1 Pseudomonadota bacterium | reverse complement strand
GGTCGCGCACGACTTCAACAACGCGCTGAGCGTGGTCTTGAGCTACGGGGCCGCGCTTTTGGAGGGCCTCGCGCCGGACGATCCGCGTCGCGAGGACCTCGCGGAGATCGTGCGCGCGGGGGAGCGGGCGCGCGGGCTGACGCGCGAGCTGCTCGCGATCGGCCGGTGTCAGATGCTCGAGCCGCGCGTGATCGAGCTGGGCGACATGGTGCGCGACCTGGAGCCGACCTTGCGGCGCGTGTTGGGCGCCGGCACCGAGCTCGCGGTCGCGCTGCCTGCGGGCCCGTCGGCGGTGTGCGCGGACCCCACCCAGATCACGCAAATCCTCACGAACCTGGCGACCAACGCGCGCGACGCCCTCGCGCATGAGGGCCGCGTCGACATCGCCATCGCCGCGGTCGAGGTGGAAGCCGCCGACGCCGAGGCCCTCGGGATCCCGCGCGGCCCCTACGTGCGCACGCGCATCGCCGACAACGGCCATGGCATGGACCCGGCCATCGCGCGGCGCGCCTTCGAGCCGTTCTTCACGACCAAGGAGAGCGGCCAACACCTCGGCCTCGGCCTATCGACCGCCTTTGGCATCGCGCGCCAGAGCGGCGGGACGATCGCGCTCGCCTCGGAGCCCGGTCGCGGCAGCATCGTGGACCTCTACCTGCCAGCCACCGCGCCGCCGATGCCCGCGGCTGTGCCGGTGCCGCTGCCCGACCCGCGCCCCGACCCGAGCGCGGGCCTGACCACGGTGCTCGTCGCGGAGGACGACGAGGCGGTGCGGCGGCTGGTCCGTCGCATGTTGGAACACCAGGGATTTCGGGTACTCACGGCCGCGGATGCCGCGGAGGCGCTTGCCATCGTCGCGCGCGGGGACGCCTTCGATCTGCTCCTGACGGACGTCGTGATGCCGCGAATGAACGGGATTCAGTTGGCGGAGCGCGTGCTCGCCTTGCGGCCAGGGACCCCCGTCGTGTTCATGTCCGGCCACAACGAGGACTTCGTGCACCGCGCCGGCGTCCCGGCGGACGCGCCGCTCCTCCAAAAGCCTTTTTCGCGCGCGGAGCTGGCCGCACGACTTCAACCGTTCGTGTCTCGTTCGTCCCCGTGACTGCAACGCTGCTGGACCTGACCGCGGGAAACGCGGAATCTCGGTCCCGCGGGGATCGTTCGGTGCCGGCGCGCGTACGGGTCCGCTGGAGAGCGGTCCGGGCTGCCGCGCAGGCACGACACAGACACGTTCGATTCGACCGTCTCGGAGGATGGGGCCATGCGACGATGGACGCTGGGCGTCGGGGCGCTGGCCGCTCTGCTGGTGACCTGGATCGTGTGGCCAGTCGACGGGCCGGCCGTGACGACAGAGGCCCCCGCGCAGGTCGAACGGGCTCTGGCAGCGAGCGCGGGCGCGGAGCGGACGACGGCGCGCGAGGCGCCTCCGAAGCCCGGCACCCGGCCGATCCTGGTGGACGTCGTGGGCTGCCGTGGACGGCCGGCACAGGGCGTCCTGGTCTTGGCGCGGCTCGGGGTGCTCGAGCTGAGCGCGCGCACGAACGAGGCCGGGCAAGCACGCATCGCGGTCCCGGAGACCAGTGGTCTGGCGTTGGTGCGCGTGCGCCTGGCGAGCCGCGAGACGGCGTCGGTCCCGGCCACGGGCGACCACGCCGAGGTCTCCGCGTGCCCGGGCGCCACGGTGTCGGGGCGCGTCGTCGACGAAACCGGCCTACCACTCGCCGGACTCGCGGTGCGTGTCGTCGATGCGACGCACGCCGCGCTCGACGAGGTCGAGGTCGATGACGAGGGGCGCTACGCGCTGAGCGACGGCACGCTCGATGGTGCCGCGCTGGTCGTCGAGACGCCGGCCGGGCCCGAGGTGCGCCCGCTGGCGCCGCTGGCACCCGGCGAAACACGCACGGTCGACATCGTCGTGGGGCGCCTGCACGAGGTGGTCGGTTGGGTGCTCGACCTGAGCGGCGAGGCGCAGCCGGGGGTCGCGGTGACGATGCGCGCGCAGGAATTCGGGAGCGTGTGGGCTACGACGACCGATGCCAAGGGCGCGTTTCGATTCGGATTTGCTCCGCAGGCGCCGGTGCGTATCGACGCCGACGCCGGGGAGCTCGGGCGCGCGTCGGTGCGCCTCGCGGGATCGGCGACGCGACGCGAGGTCTCGCTGACCCTCGAGCCGGCGGGGGATATCACGGTGCTGGCGCACGACGCCGACGGCAAGAACGTCGAGGGCACCGTGGTCGTACGCTGCAGCGCGGAGACTTACCACGGCGAGGATCCGCTCTGGGCCGACATGCTCGATGCGCCGGTGACGGCCGAGGTCGATCCGTCGGCCGACGCGCCCGAGATCGACGTGGATGCGGAGGCACCGCCGCGTGACACGCCCGACGTCGCGACCGTCATGACCGCCTTGGAGGCGGGCCTGCGCGACTTCGACCCGAGCACGCCGGCCGACAGCATGAAGCGCCTCGTGCGCACGATGCTGCAGGAGGTGCCCGAGCTGGCGCGGGAGCTGCCGTCCGACGTCCAGGGCGAGTCGATGGACGCGATGGTGGACGCGATGACGGAGCAGGCGCTGCGCGAGGATCCGTCGATGCTCGATCAGATCGCGCTGGCCGCGGAACACGTGCAGAACGGTGCAAGTCTCGAGGAGGCGATGCGAATGGCGAGGGCCGCGCGCGAGCCGGCCGAGGAGGAGCGCGAACGGCGCCTGGTCGAAGAGGCGGAGAGCGGCGTGGACAGCGCGCCTATCGAGCCGGAGCCGTTCGAGGGCGAGCCCGAGGGCATGGGCGACGCGGTGGTCGCCTCGGATTGGTACGACGCGGATCCCGACCAGCGGACGATCGTGGCGCGCGGGGCGCTCGCCGAGGCGATCCCGCTGAGGGGGTCGTTCGTCTATTGGGTCTACGTCGTGCGCCCCGACGGCAAGGAGCGCGTGTGCGGCAACGTCTACCTGCACCCAGGCGAGTCGCTGACCGTGAGCTGCGGCGTGCCTTCCAAGGCCCGCATCACCGGGCGCGTCGTCGACTCGCGCGGCCAGCCGATCGCGCACCTGAACGTCGTGACGTTCGTCGAATACGAAAGCCAGGTCGCAACCGAGTCCGATGCGAACGGACGCTTCGAGCTCGTGGCCACGGTCGATCGCGGCCAGACCACGACGCTCGAAGTGACGGATCCGACGGTGCGGTTGGCGGTGTCGACGCGACGCAACATCATGGTCCTACCCGGCGAAGTACAGGACGTGGGGGACATCGTGGTGCGCACGCTCGACGAGGTCCCGGAAGGCCTCATGAGCAAGCCATTCGGCGGTATCGGCGGGTACATCTCCCTCAACGACAACGGCGTCTTCCTCGACAATATCGAGCCCGAGACGCCGCTCGCCTACGAGGGCGTCGAGCCGGGCGACGAGATCCTCATGATCGATGGCGTGTCGGCGGGCGAGCTCTCGATGGACGACGTCCTCGAGCGCCTGCGTGGCGAGCCGGGCACGGGGGTGGCGCTGCGGATCCGCTCGAAGGGCGGCGAGCTCTTCGAGGTGGACCTCACGCGCGGCATGATCCGGCCGCATGCGGCGAACGCCAACGATGGCGCTGAGTACCCGGACCGCGTCTACGAGACCTACTGATCGCCGTTCCAACGAGGTTAGGCGAAGAACGCGCGGAGCCGCTTGCGGAGGTCTTCGAGGCGCTTGGGATCGTTCGGATCCTGAACGGCGATCAACGTCTTCTCGCGGCCCTTGCGGGCGCGCTCGATGAGGCCGAACTCGTCCCAGGCGTCGAGGGCGTGCTGGAAGTTGACGTTGCTGGAGGCCTCGGGACAGGTGAGATCGCCGACCTGGAAGCGGCGCCGCCCCAGCACCTGCGCGAGCTGGATGAAGCGGCCTTCGGCGACGGGCGCCTCGGACGCGTGGGTGTCGAGCGCCTCGGCGATGAGGCAGTAGGCTTCAATCCAGGGCACGAGCACGCGGTGCAAGAGCAGCATCGTGGGCGCTCCGGCGTCGCTCACGCGGATCTGGACCGAGGCGAAATCCTCGCCGGGGCTGCGCACGATGAGGCCGCTCTCGTCGAAGCGCGACAGCGTCTCGGCGAACTGGAACGCGAAACCCTTCTCGGGATCGAAGATGAACTCGTGCGCGAACGTGCGGGAGAGGAAGGCCGCCGCCTCCATGAGGCGCGCGACGCTCGTCACGCCGTCGACCAGCGTACCGCGGATCGCCGCCGCGAGGATGGCCTCGGGGGCGACGAGGTGGACGATGTTGTTCTTGTAGAAGTCGAGGTTGATGCGGGCGTCGGGCGCCAGCACGTAGACACGCTCGTCGTCCTCGAAGGTGTGGCACTCGACGCGGCGCGTCTTGACCATGCGCGCGAGCACCTCGTCGATCGCCTCGCGGATCGCCATGCCGCGGGCGCGCGCGAGCGGCGAGGCCTCGCCGAGGGCGAAACGCTTCGCGAAGAGACCCGACGCCATGAGCATGGTGCGCGCCTGGGCGATCGCGTCGCGGTGGCGCTTCTGGCTGTCGTCGATGGTCCGCGACATCGGCGCGTTCTTGGCGTGCGCCAGCTCGAGCATCACCCCCACCCGCGCCGCCAGGACGTCGCGCGTGATCCCGCGCTTGGTGTTCGTGAGCAGCACCAGCGCCACGAGCGAGGTCGGCGTGACGATGGCGACCTTGTTGATGCCGTCGGTGACCCGATAGCCGAGCCGATGCAAAAAGAGCGTGTCGAGGTCGTGGATCTCGCCGGACTGCGCGCCCAACCCTTGCTGCGCGCGCTTGCTCTGTTGCGACTCGAAGCGGGCGAGCGCCTCCTGGCACGAGATCGGCTCGCCGAAATTGACATATAAGTGCCCATATTTGGCCCAGAGCACTTTCGTGGCATTCAGCAGCGCGCCGAGGTTCTCCTTTTTCTTGGTCTCGCCGCCGAGCTCACGCGAGAACGCACGCTCCTCGATCACCTGCTCGTAGCCCACGTAGACGGGCACGAACGCCACGTCGGGAGCGGCCCCGGACTTGATCGCGTCGACGATGTTCTTGAGCATGCCGAACTTGGGCGGCAGCATCTTGCCGGTGCGCGAGCGGCCGCCCTCGAGGAAGAACTCGATCCAATAGCCATCCTGCATGAGCTTGGTCATGTACTCGCGAAACGCCAGCCCGTAGGGGCGATTGTCCTTGAACGAGCGCCGCAGGAAGAAGGCGCCGCAGCGCCGGAAGATGCGGCCGACCGGGAAGAAGTTGAGGTTCTTGCCCGCGGCGATGTGCGGCGAGACCAGCCCGTTCAGATAGAAGATGTAGGAGATGACGAGGTAGTCGACGTGGCTGCGGTGGCACGGCAAGAGGATGAGCGGCCGATGCCGCCCGGCCTCGCGAACGCGCTCTAGGCCCTCGGGATCGACGACGACATCCTTGTAGATGCGGTTGAAGACGAGCGTGAGCAGGATGCACATGAACTCGATCCAGCGCATCGACACGTCGGCGGAGATCTCCTTGAGGTAGCCCTGGACCTCGCGCTGCAATTTCTCCTTGGGGATCTGGAGCTCGCTGGCCAAGAGCGTGAGCTGCCCGTCCACCGCGGGTGACGCGAGGATCTCCTGGCGGATCTGCTTGGCGCGCTTCAGGACCGGCCCGCGAATGACGCGCTCCTCGAGCGAGAGCGCGGCGTGGATCTCGCCGCGCAGGTGGCTCGCGAGCGCGTCGAGGCTCGGCGCGTCGGGATGGCGCGAGAGGAACTCGAGGAGATCGATGGGCTTGCCCAGGCGCACGAAGGTGTGACGGCGATTCAAGAAGAAGTTCAGGAACTTGCGAAAGCGACTCGGCGCGTCCGGGTTGCCGAAGACGGCCGTCCAAAACGACTTCCGAGCGCGCTTGGGATCGATCGTCCACACCAAGATCTGTGGGACCAGGTGAATCGGACGCCCGAGGACGCCGCTGTCACTTCCGGCAAGTGACGCCACATTCGTGGCATATTCGCGAGCCTCGGCCGGGCGCACCCGCTCGAGCTGGAGCCGCAGGAGGGTCGCCAGGAACGCGTCGTCGGTGGCTTCGGCAGTCGCCCACGGCCAGATGGTGCGGCGCTTCAGGAAGATGAGCGCCGCGCGGCGGCGCGCGAGGGCGTACGCCAGGCGGTCTTCCGGCGCGAAGCGGTGGCGGTAGTACTGCACGAGGCGGCGCAGGCCGTGCAGGAGGATGGCCCACAGCGGGCGAAACACGAGCATCGTCACGATCGTGTTCGCGACGAACGCGAGCGGGAGCCCGAGGCGCAGAAACGCGTAGTTGAAGTAGAGGTAGTCGAGCGTCGAGTGGTGATTGAGGACGTAGACGACGTCGCCGTCGCGGGCGAGGTCGCGGATCGTCGTGACGTGACGCTCGTCGAAGCCGACGCGGCGAAACCAAATCCACGAAAACAGGCGCGCCAGGATGTTCCGGCGCGCGAGCATCCCGGTCTCGTTGAGCACACGGCGGTCGTCGACGGCGGCGAAGCGCGCGGCCTCGGGCCCGGGCGTCGGCGTGAGAAGCGCGGCGAGGCCGGCGAGCGCACGGGCGCGCTCGGCGTCCGACGGCGGGCCTTCGCTGGAAGGTCGGTCAGAGGCGGTCGACTCCACGGGCGCGCTATACCACGGAGGCACGAACGCGGCCACGTGAACGCCCGGAGCCGCCCGGAGCCTCGCCCCGGCGCTCAGGGCTCGACGGCGTCCTCGTCCGGCGGACTCGACTCGGGGCCGGGCGGCGGCGCGGGCGCGGTGGGCGCCGCCTC
>SXIE01000220.1 GCA_005772945.1 Pseudomonadota bacterium | reverse complement strand
GGCAGCGGCGCGGGACTTGCGCCATAGACCAGGGTCGGAGCGAGCACGAAGCACGCGAGCGCGGCCGTCCTCAAACTGTTCGACGAGGGCGCCATGATCCGACTCCTTCACGCTCGCTGACAGGTGTACACCTACGGGCGATGATCTTCTAACCCATGAAGCTTGTCGAATGAAAGCCACGTCGTTCGCGGGCCATGGCGCATCCTGCAACCATGTTGGCGCGTCCGACCCGCGCGAAATGCGGTCCAGGAGAGGATCGCGGACCTCGCGGGGGCGTGCATCGCCCCTGCATCACGGTTCGCGGTTCGCGACGCCCGCCACGTGGAGACTCAAACGGGCGACCACGGCTCGAGGGGGCCCTCGTCGTGATCGGGCATCGCGAGGAGGCCCGCGACCTTGGCCATCAGCGGGCTCAGGCCTTCACCGGAGAGCCCCGAGATCGCGAGCAGCTCGTCGATCCCGAGCTTGGCGAACTCGGCGCGCCAGAGTTCGAGCTCCTCGCGCTCGCTCACGACATCGATCTTGTTGAGCACCACGACCTGCGGAAAGGTCGCGAGCGCCGGGGACCAGGCCGCCAGCTCCTGGTTGATGATCTTGAAGGAGGCGACCGGATCGGGCGCATCGGGCGACAGCGAGATGAGGTGCACCAAAAGCCGCGTGCGCTCGACGTGCTTCAAGAAGCGGTCGCCGAGCCCGGCCCCCGCGTGCGCGCCCTCGATGAGACCCGGGATATCGGCCAGGACGATATCGCGGCCGTAGTAGCGGTAGACGCCGAGATTCGGGACCAGCGTCGTGAACGGATAGGCGCCGACCTTGGCCTGGCTGTTGGTCAGGGCGCGTAGCAGCGTGCTCTTGCCGGCGTTGGGAAGGCCGATGAGGCCGACGTCCGCGACGAGCTTGAGGTTGAGCCGCAAGACGCGGTGCTCGCCGTCCAGGCCCGGCTGCGAGAGGCGCGGGGCCTGGCGGGTCGGCGTCGTATAGTGGGTATTGCCCTGACCGCCGCGTCCGCCGCGCGCGAGGATGTACTCCGCGCCAGGCAGATCGAGGTCCGAGAGCAGCTCGCCGGTCTTCTCGTCGAAGACTTGCGTCCCGACCGGGACCGGGATGATCACGTCGTCCGCGTCGGCGCCCGTCTTGCGCGCGCCCTCGCCCCCACCGCCGTCCTTGCCGCGGTAGATGCGCTTGTAGCGGTGGTCGAGCAGCGTTCCGACGCCGGTGTCGGCGCGCGCCACGATGTCGCCGCCCTTGCCGCCGTCGCCGCCATCGGGGCCGCCGAGCGGCACGTGGGCTTCGCGGCGGAAGCTGACGCAGCCTTTGCCGCCATGGCCGCCGGTGACCTCGATCACCGCTTCATCGACGAATTGCACGGGAGCCTCTTTGCGCGAGAGCGGGCGCTGGGAGCCGCTCGCGCGATCGCCGGCGGACCACCCTGCGGCGGCCTGCGCGGTGTCGACGCTGGCACTCACATCACACAGCACAGGCCGCGAACGCGGCCTGAGTGGTTGTCGATGCTTGCGTCACACGAACACGGGTGGCGCCCGAGCGCTCACCCTGCGCGTCGCGTCAGGACGCGGCGGGAACGGCCGGGATGACCGTGGCGCGCTTGCGACCGCGGGATTCCTCGTACTTGACGATCCCGTCGGCGGTCGCGAACAGCGTGAAGTCGCGGCCCATCCCGACGTTGCGGCCCGGGTGGATCACCGACCCGACCTGGCGCACGAGGATGTTACCGGCCTTGACGACCTCGCCCCCGAACTTCTTGGGACCGCGTCGCTTTCCATGCGAGTCGCGACCGTTCCGGGTGCTGCCCTGTCCTTTCTTATGAGCCATGATGTGCTCCTTCTGGGCCGCGCGCACTGGACGAATCCGGGGCTCGCGGGACGCGCACGTGATCCGTGATCAGGCGGCGATCTGGTCGATGCGAACGCGGGTGAAGTACTGGCGATGGCCCTTCTTCCGCTTGTAGTTCTTACGGCGACGGAACTTGAAGACCACGATCTTCTTGGCCCGCCCCTGCTCGACGATCGTCCCAGTCACGCTCGCGCCGGCCACGAGCGGGCGGCCGATCTGGGTCTGGTCGTCGGTGCCCACGAGGAGCACTTCGTCGAATCGGATCTGCGTTCCGTGGTCGCCATCGAGGCGCTCGAACGCGAGGACGGCGCCTTGCTCGACGCGGTACTGCTTTCCGCCGGTCTTGATCACAGCATACATCTGAAGGACCTCCCGTCCTGGGGGCGCGGACATTAGAGAGCACCCCCTAGGTTGTCAAGCGTCACATTCGGGGCGCCCAAAGCGCCGCCAAGGACACGTCGTAGGGTGCGCGCGCGACGCCGCGCTCGGTGATGATCCCGGCGATGAGGGCGGCCGGGGTCACGTCGAAGCTGGGGTTTCGGACCTTCATGCCGCGCGGGGCGATCGGGTGGCCGAAGACGTCGAGGACCTCGTTGGCCGGGCGCTCTTCGATCGGGATGCCGGCGCCATCGGCGGTCGCGAGATCGAGCGTCGTGGTCGGGGCCGCGACGTAGAAAGGGACGCCGTGGCGGGCGCAGAGGACGGCCACCGTGTAGGTACCGATCTTGTTCGCCGTGTCGCCGTTTCGCGCGATGCGATCGGCGCCGACGATCGCGAGGTCGATCTCGCCGCGCGCGATGAGGTGACCGGCGGCAGAGTCGGGGAGGAGCGTGACGTCGATGCCTTCGGCGAGAAGCTCCCAGGCGGTGAGGCGCGCGCCCTGAAGGTAGGGACGCGTCTCGTCGGCGAAGACGGCCAGGCGTTTGCCTTGGGCGTGGGCCGTGCGGAGGACGCCGAGCGCGGTGCCCCAGCCGGCCGTCGCGAGGCTGCCGGCGTTGCAGTGGGTCAGGACGCGAAACGGGCTGCCGTCAGCTCGGGATGCGGGGATGAGGGCTGCGCCGTGCTCGCCGATCTGGTGGTTCTGGCGCAGGTCCTCGTCGAAGATGCGCTGTGCTTCGTCGTCGAGGGCTGCGACGCGGGCCATCGGACCGTCGGGGATCGCGGCGACCGCGCGCATGCGGCTGACGGCCCAGGCGAGGTTCACGGCGGTCGGGCGCGCGGCGTTCATGTGGGTCGCGAGCGCGTCGAAGGCGGCGAGGAACGCGGTGTGGTCGTCGAGGTGGGCGAGGCTCGCTCGCGAAGGCCCGGCCTGGCCCGTCAGGGCCGTTGCCGGGCTGCCCACGAGGCTGCGGGCGCCTAAGGCGAGTCCGTAGGCGGCCGCGACGCCGATGGCGGGCGCGCCGCGGATGATCATGTCGGTGATCGCGGTGGCGACGTCGGGGCAGGTGGTGAGCGTGACGTAGGTCTCTTCGAAGGGCAGCTTGCGTTGGTCGAGCATGACGACGAAGCCGTCGGCGTCCCTCGACACGGGGGTAATGCGGGTCGTCATGCGGAGCCCTTGTCGGCCGCCAGGCGGTCGAGCGTCGTTTTCATGATCGCGCCGAGCTGCTTGGGATCGGCCTTGCCGCGCGAGGCCTTCATCGCTGCGCCGGTGAGGAAACCGAGGACCTTGGTCTTGCCGGCGAGGTACTCGGCGAGCTGGGATGGGTGCTGAGTGAGAACGTCGTTCACAATCGCGGCGAGGGCGTCGGCGTCGCTGACCTGCGCGCCGTTCTGGGCGACCCAGGCGGCCGCGCGCACGCCCGTTTGAAGCATCGCTTGGAGGGCGTCCTTGGCCATGCGCGAGGAGATCGTGTTGGCCTGGACGAGGGCGAGGAGCTCGGCGAGCGCGTCGGGGGCGATGGGGGAGGCGTCGAGGTCGACGCCCGACTTCGCGAGGGCGCCGAGGAGGTCGTTGATGATCCAGTTCGCGGCTATCTTGGGGTCGATTGGGGGATCGATTGGATGCGCGGTCGCTTGCGTTTGCGTGCAAACGTTTTCGAAGTACTCGGCGCGGGCGCGGCTCTGGGTGAGCACGTCGGCGTCGTAGGGCGAGAGGCCGAGCGCCGCCTGGAAGCGT
>SXIE01000219.1 GCA_005772945.1 Pseudomonadota bacterium | reverse complement strand
GTCGACTCGAGCTCTCGGAGGTCCCGTTCGAGCCGGCGCGGCTCCTGGGCGACGTGGTGCGCACCCACACGGCACGCGCCACGGAGAAGGGCCTGACGCTCGCACTCGAGGTCGCGCCGGACCTGCCGCCGCAGTGGCTCGGCGATCCCATGCGCGTCACCCAGATCACGGCGAACCTGGTCGGCAACGCCATCAAGTTCACGGGGGCGGGAGGTGTTCGCGTCACTCTCGCCGCTGCGGCCGGGGACACGGACTCGGCCTACTTGCCCGGCCCGGCGGGGCGCCCCGCCGGAATTGTGATCGGCGTTCACGATTCGGGTATCGGCATCCCGCCCGAGAAGCACGGCGCCATCTTCCTCCCCTTCTTCCAGGTCGACGGCTCGGCCGCCCGACGCTACAGCGGGACGGGGTTGGGACTGGCGATCTGCCGCCAGCTCGTCGAGGCCATGGGGGGCCGCATCAGCGTCGAGTCCGCCGAGGGCCGTGGCGCCACGTTTCTGGTGCAGCTGCCGCTCACTCCCGCACACGCCGCTCCGCACACGGCCACCGCGTCTGCGTCTCCGTGCGGGTCGACCGCCGCGGCTGCGCGTGGCCCTCTCAGCGTGTTGGTGGCCGAGGACAACCCGACCAATGCGTTCGTCCTGCGGCGTATGCTCGAACGCGACGGCCATCACGTCGTCGTGGTGACGACCGGCAGCGAGGCCGTGCGGACGGCGCGCCAAGGCGACCTCGACGCGATCCTGATGGACGTGCAGAGGCCCGAGATGGACGGGCTCGAGGCGACGCGACTGATCCGGCTCGACGAGGCGGCGCGCGGCGTCAGGGCCATTCCGATCGTGGCCGTGACGGCGAACGCGATGGCCGGTGACGCGGGGCAGTGCCTCGCGGCGGGGATGAACCACCACCTTCCAAAGCCGGTGTCGTTGGATGCGCTGCGCGAGATGCTGGCGCGGCTCGGATAGGTGCCGAGCGGTCACCGCCTCCGGCGGGGTCGCGTTCGTCCGCGACTGGCGCCGACGTGCGCTGGCGCGCCCCGCTTGCGGCCGCCACGCGAGGCGTGCCACAACTGGAGGTCATGGGGAGTCCAGACCAGGCCACGGTGCGGTGCGCCCGCGCGCTCGTGCGCCTTGCGGTCCTCGGCCTGTGCATGGCGCCTCTCCAGCACGGACCTGCGCACGCGGACGACGCGAGCCTCTTCCAGCCCTGGCCGTTCTCGCCGCGGGCAGCTCCCGACGGCGGCGTCGAGGCGTCGCCCGATGCGCATGAGAACGGCCCGAGCGCGGACGACGACGCGGGCGCCTCGCAAGCGCCCGAGCCCGTCACTTGGGTCGTGCGCGCGGACGACGGCGACGACGGAGGCGAGGACGACGGAGGCGATGCGACGGCCCCCGCCATCGCCGATCCCGCCGCCGTGCCCGACGACACCACCCCGACCGCGAGCGCCGCGGACTCGCCCGCCACCCCGCCCGCCACACACGGCGACGCGGCGGGCCCATCCCTATCGACCTCGGACGCCATCAAGGCTATCCTCGGCCTCCTCGTTCTCTTCGCGCTGGCCTACCTCGGCGGCCACCCCGCCGTCCGCCGCTACGAGAAACGCCTCGGCGTCGCGCAGCTCGTCACGGCCGGCTTTCCCTTCGTGCTCCTCGGCCTCCTCGGCCGCTCCGAAGGCGTCCTCTCACCCGCGGTGCTGCAGTCGATCGGGCCCCTCTTGCCACTCGGCCTCGGCTGGATCGGCTTCGCGATCGGCTTCCGCTTCGACGTCCGCGTGTTCGACGCGCTCCCGCGCGCGCTCATGGAGGCCTTCCTCACCCTGACGCTCGTGCCGTTCGTCGCCATGATCGGCGCGGCCGCCGCCATGCTGGCACTGACCGAGGGGACCTCCGCCGACGCCGCCTTCGTCCGCGACGCACTCGTCCTGGCCACCGCCGGCGTCGTCACGGCGCGCTCGCTGACCGGCCTCCTCACCGCGCGCGGCGCCGAGGCCACCAACATCGAGCGCATCCAGCGCCTCATCCAGCTCGAGGAGCTCGCGGCGTTCGGCGCGCTCATCCTGCTCGCCGCGTTCTTCCGGCCCGAAAACGGCGGCCCCCAAGCCGGCTGGGTGCTCCCGGCCGTCGGCTGGATCTTCGTCACCATCGGCGTCGGCGCGACCCTCGGCGTATTGATCTTCGCCGCGCTGCGCACGATTCGCGGCGAAAACGAGACGACCGCCGTCATGCTGGGATCGATCATCCTCGCCGCCGGCGCCGCCAGCACGCTGCGCCTCTCGCCCCTGGTCGTGTGCTTTCTCGCCGGCACGCTGCTCGCGAACTTCCATGGCGGCTGGAAGGACCAGGTGCGCACGACGATCGCGCGCCTCGAGCGCCCGATCTACCTCCTGTTCCTGGTTCTCGCCGGCGCCCTCTGGCAGCCCGACGTCTGGGAGGCCTGGGTGCTGCTCCTCCTCTTCGTCGTGGCGCGCCTCCTCTCGCGCCACCTCGCCGTCCGCCTCTTCGCGCGCCGCCACCCCACCGCCATGACGCCCATCGAGCGCCGCCACCTGGCCGCCTCGCCGATGGGCGCCCTCGCCATCGCGATCGTCATCTCGGCCCAGGAGCTCTTCGCGGGTCCGACGGTCCCCTGGATTGTGCACGCCATCATCGGCGGCTCGCTCGTGAGCGAGCTTGCGGTCCGCCTCTTCGGACGCGCGCCGATGCCGACACACGCGGGTGAGCCGCGCCCCGAGCCCGCCATCGCGCTCGCGGCGCCCCAGCCCCCGGTGCTGCCCGAGCCCCCCCCGGTGCTGCCGGAGCCGCCCGCGCCGCCCGCCCCGCCCGAGGAGGCCACCCCGTGAAGGTGCTCCTCCTCGTCATTCTCGCCGCGCTCGTCCACGCCATCCGTGGCTTCGCGCCCGACCACGCCGACGCAGCCGCCACCGCGCTCGGCGCCGGCTGCGTGCTACTCGCCGGGTTCCTTGCGGGCCGCGTTTTCAAGGATCTCGGCCTGCCGCGCCTCACCGGCTACCTGACCGCCGGCATCGTCTTCGGCCCCCAGGTCCTCGATGTCGTGTCGGCCGCCACCATCGGCAACCTCGCGATTCTCAAGGGACTTGCCGTCTCCCTACTCGCGCTCACCGCCGGCCTCGAGATGCACCTCCCGACCATCCGACCCTACCTCCGATCGGTCGGCTGGATCCTCGTCATCGCCATCCTGGGCACGACCGTGGTCCTCGGGTTGGCCGTCATCGCGTTGCGCGACGTCCTGCCGTTTCTCGACGCCCTCGACACCGCCCAGCTTCTTGCCGTCGCGCTCGCGCTCGGGCTCTGCCTGTCCTCGCAATCACCGCTGGTCGTGGTCGCGATCCGCAACGAAATGCGCGCCGATGGCCCCGTCACCAAGACGATCCTGTCGGTGGTCGTCTTCGCCGATCTCGTGGTCATCGTCCTCTTCGCGATCGCGACGACGGTCGCCAAGGGCACCTTCGGCGAAGCAGCCGATGCCGGCGAGACCGCGAAAGTACTGGCCCTGCACGTCGGCGGCTCGATGGTCGCCGGGGTCGTGGTCGGCTTCTTCGTGTCGCTCTATTTGGGACGGGTGCGCGGCGGCGGCCCCCTCTTCGTGGCAGCCGTCGCCTTCGTCATCGCCGAGGTCGGCAACCGCCTGCACCTCGATCCGCTCGTCGTCTCCCTGGCCGCCGGGATCTTCGTCCGCAACATGTCGAACGTCACCGAGCGCCTCCACGACGCGCTCGAGGCCGCCGGCTTCCCGGTCTACATCGCCTTCTTCGCGCTCGCCGGCGCCGGCGTCCACCTCCACGCGCTGGTCGTCGTCGGCCTGCCGGCGCTGCTCTTCGTCGTGCTGCGCGGCATCGGCTTCTACACCGGCACCCGTCTCGCGGCGCGTATCGCCCAAGCTCCACCCGCGGTCGCGCGCTTCGCGTCGTTCGGGCTCATGCCCCAGGCGGGCCTGTCGCTTGCGCTCGCGACGCTCTTCGCGACGAACTTCCCGTTCGTCGCCAAGGACGGCGTCGCTGGCGCCGACCTCGTCTTCGCCATCGTCGCGCTCAACGAGCTGATCGCGCCGATCCTCTTTCGCCAAGCCCTCATCCGCAGCGGCGAGGCCGGCCAGTTGGACCCGCCCCGCGGCTAACGTCGCCCCTTGGCTCCGCGCGAGCGCCGCTTCATCTCGAACTGGTCGAACACCTTGCCGTCGAGGTCGCGCGCCTCCCAGCGCAGGCGCCCGCCCGAGACCTCCATCCAGCCCCAATGGTGGTCGAGCGACTCCTTCTCGAGCGCCCACGTTCCGGTCTTGGCCGTGTCGAGGTAGCCGCCCGCGCCGCCGATGACGACGTAGCGGACGTCGCCGCGCGTCATGCGCGCGTAGGTGTGGGCATGCCCGCCGATGACGAGATCGACCCCGCCCTTCTCGAAGACCGGCACGTAGTCCGCGCGCACCCATTTCTCGCCGTCGTACTTGGATTTGACCGAGTCCCAGCGGTTCGCAAACGGCGGTTTGTGCAAGGCGACGATGCGGAAGTCGGCCGCGCGCGCCTCGGGGCTCGCGAGCTCGTCGACCAGCCACTCGAGCTGGGCTCTCGCCTTGTCCGAGCTCGCCTCGGTGTCGAGGAAGATGAAGCGGACGTTGCCGCGCGTGGCCGCGTACCAGGCGCCGTTGGCGGGCAGCGGCGCGAACGCGTAGCTATAGGGGTGCTCGCCGTCGTGGTTGCCGCGCGCGACCCAGAGCGGCGTCGTCTGCCCGAGCGCGGCGACCGCCAGCGGCGAGAACCACTCGGTCATCCAGCCGCGGCGGAGGTATCCGCGGTGCACGAGGTCGCCGCAGCCCACGAGCAGATCGGGGTCGTTTCTTTCCATCGCGGCGGTGACCTTGCGAAACGTCTTCCAGCCTGCCTGGTTGTCGGCCCACCACGCGATCTGAAGCGTGTCCTGATCGACGCTCGGCAAGCGCCCGGTCCACGGGCCGATCGACGCGTCACCGTCGCCGATCCGGATCGCGTACTCGAACGCGCCACCGGGCTCGAGCCCGCTCAGAGTCGCCGTCACCACGTGTTGCCCGACGACGATCGGCGTCCATTCGAGCGCGGCGGTCTGCCAGCGCGAACCATCCGGAGCGGCCGGACCAGGCGAACCAGGCGGACCAGCCCCATCGGCCTTGGCAGCCACGCCGCGCCACGTGACGACGGGCGCGACGTACGGGTCGTCGACCTCGAAGACGATGCGCGCGCGCGTCGGATCGGTGTCCGCATAGAGGAGCGGCGCCTTCGCCAGGCGCACCGTCCCGGCCGGCACGAGCGGGCTCACGCTCAGCCCGAGGTCGTCTGCGTGAACACTGTTCACATCGGAACCCGCCGCGGGCAAGCGCTTCGCGCTCTTCGCAAGCGACTTGCGCGCGGCCGCCTCGACCCCGATCACCGCTTGGACCGCCCCTGCGGGGACAAGTCCAACCAGCGACCGCTCGACCCACGTCGTGTCGTCGCCACTGAGTGAACGGTGGCGCGCGAGCTCCTCGCCGCCGCGCCCCAGCCAGCGCACGACGAGCGTCCCGCGGTCCCCGAAGCGCCCGATCGGATCCGCGCGTTTCAGCCGCGCGCGCGCCGTGAACGTGAGCCCGCGCGCGACGACCTCGGGCGCGATCCCGCGGGCCGCGAGGTCAATCGTTTGTACACCAACGAAATCCCCGCGCCCGCCTGCGAGCACCCCCGCGTCGGCCCGCGCCCCGCCCGAGACGGTCCACCCCTCGAGCCCCGCGGCGAAGTCCCCGTTGACGACGAGCGAGCCGGTCGGCACGACCACGCCGCTGCTCGGCTGCGCGCCGCCGAGGGCCACACGCGCGATCGCCTCGCGCGCCCCCGTCGGCGTCTGCCAGCGCAAGACGACGTCGGCCGCGTCGCCCGAGAAGTCCGCCGGAATCCACACGACCGCGTGCCCGGCGGCCATCGCGACCTGCCCCAGCGGCAGCTCGTGCGACCCGTCGGAAGCCCGCAGCGCCAGCGCCACCGCGCCCGCGGCGTAGTTCGTGTTCCAGCGGAATTGGACCTGGTCCCCTCGCGTGAGGGTCGCCGGCGCGTCCGCGAACGTGACCTCGGGCGCCCCCTCGGGGATCCCCAACGTGACCCCAGAAAGCCCGGCCGCGGTCGCCGGCCCCAACCGTCGGATCGCCGCGTCGTCCAAAACGCCGGTCCGGACCGCGAGCGCCGCCAGACGCACCCCCGGTGAGAGGACCTTCGGATCACCGAAGAGGATCAGCGCCGACTCCAGGCCATAGCGAGAATCCGTAAGCTTCCCACGCAGTTGCCGGACCCGCTCGCCGTCGACATAGAGCGCGACCGTCTCCGCCTCGGCATCGACGACCATCGCCACGCGCCGCCAAGCCCCATTCGCGAACGCCGGCTCCTGCCCCTTCTGTCCCTTCTTCGGCTTGGGCGGCGCGGCCTCGGCGAGCCCCCGCAGCGCGCCCGCGACCAGCTCGGCCTCCTCGTCGCCATCCGGATTCGCCTGCACCAGCGGCGCTAGAGACCACGCGCCGCCCCGCCCGGCCGACCCCGCAGGCCCGCCCGACCAGGCCGACCCGGCGGCGTCAATCGCCACGTCCATCACCAGCGTCCAGCGCCCGATGAACCCCGGCCCGCGCGGCACGAACGCGAGCGGCACCCGAAGCACCGCGCCCGGCGCCACGTGCAGCACCTGCGCGGTGGCCGCTCCGCCGGCCCCAGTCTCCCCCATTGGGGCGTCCTCGAATGCGAAGAGCGGCCCCGTCCCGGCGTGCACGGCCTGCCCGCCTCCATACGCGTTCTTGCCCGACGACGCCCACTCGGCGACCAGCGACGCCCCGCCGACCTCGCTCGCCAGCGACCCCGCGAGCTCCCAATGCGCCAGCGTCGGCGGCCCCGCGGGAGGATTGCCGAGCGGCGCCTGCGCCAACATCAGATGAAATGCGAGAGGCCACATGGTCGCGCATCATGGCCGCGCTCGACGCGACACGTCCATTAAAGAGGTGCTACGCGGGCGCGGAGACCTGTGGTACGAGGCGCACCATGACACACACCAGCTGGACGACACTCCTCCTCGCGGCGACCGCGTCCATGGCGACCGGCGCCGGTTGCAGCAAGAAGGCCGGCACACCGGACGCCGCCCCCGCCCACCCGACCGGCGGCACGCCCGCCACGGCCCAATCCGCCGACGATCTCGGCCAGGTGACCGCGGGTCCGGCCGACGACGCGGCCGCGGCGGTCCAAGACGCCGCTGCCCAGGCCTGCCCCAAGACTCTGGGTGGGGCCGTGACGACCGATCTCACGATCGCCTCCGAGTGCGGCACGATCCACGTCGAAGGGAACCTCGCGGTCGAGGGCGCGACCCTGACGCTGCAGGCCGGCGTCACGCTCGCCTTCGATCACGGCGCCAGCTTTGCGATCGGCTACGACAAGCCGGCGAAGCTCATCGCGCTCGGCGGCCCGGGCAAGCCGGTGACGCTCACGAGCGCGGGCGACAAGGTCCCGGGCGCTTGGGCGGGCCTGGTCCTCCACGACCACGCCGATCGCACCGGCATGACCGATCTCGTCATCGAGTACGCCGGCACGGACGACGGCGCCGCGATCGACGCGCGCGATGTCGAGGATGTCACGCTCGTCCGGGTGGCGATCCGATCGACCAAGGGCTTCGGCGTGCGCGTCGCGCCGACCGCGAAGGTCGCCGTCCTCGAGTCGACCTTCGATCAGATCGGCGGCAGCGCGGCGCTGCGTGTCGGCCCCGAATCGGTCGCAGGGATCGCGGCCTCGAACAAGGTACTGCAAGCCGAGAAGGCGCTCGCCTTCGTCGAGGGCGGCACCGTCCATCGGGACGTCACGTGGCACGACCTCGGGATGCCGTACGTGGTCCTTGGAAACGTGACGGTCGAGGGCAACGAGGGTGGCTCGGCGACCTTGACCATCGAGCCCGGCGCGGTGCTGCGCTTCGAGCGGGACGTCGCGCTCGGCGTCGGCTACGTGCAGCGCGGCGTCGTGAAGGTCGCCGCCTCGCGCGAGAAACCGGTCGTCTTCACCGCGAATGGCGGCGACGAAGCGGGCAACTGGGACGCCTTCAAGCTGTACAACATGGGGACGGCCGAGCTCGACGGGGTCGTCTTCGAGAAGGGCGGAGGCCGCGATGGCGCGGCGCTCGAGGTCGGCGCCGAGGGCGCGCTGACCCTCCGGAACGCGACGTTCCGCAAGAACACGTGCGGCCTCTCGACCCACAATGACGCGCGCGTGAAGGCGATCGGCGCATCGAGCTTCGACGCCTCGCCCTGCGCGCTGAAGCTCACACCCAAGTCCTTCGGCGCGCTCGCGGCGGACAACACCTACGCGCCCGAGGCCAAGATCGAGCTCGCCGGCGGCGACGTCACCGCGAGCGCGACGTGGCAACCGCAGACCGCCCCGATCGAGGTCGTGGGCAACGTCACCGTGTCCACCAACGCGACGCTGACGCTCGCGGCCGGGCTCGCGCTGACCTTCCGCGAAGGCGTCTCTCTCGCGGCCGGTTACGTCGACGCCGCGACCATCAAATTCGCCGGGACCGCCGAAAAACACATCATTTTGAAGGGATCGCGCGACGAGCCGGGGACCTGGGAAGGCGTCATCTTCTACACGAACGCGCGCGGCAACGAGGCGCACTTCGTCGACCTTCGCAACGGCGACGAGCCCGCGGCAATCCGGGTGGACGACCCGGCCGACCTCGTGGCCGACCATGTCACGTGCGCCAAGTGCAAGGGCGCGATCGTGACGTCGGGTTGCAAGGCCAAGCTCACGGCGACCGATCTCGTGGCCAGCGAGGGAACGCCGCTCACCGAAAAGAAGCCCGAGGGGTGCCAGTGAGCGCCGACCAGCCGCACCTCGGGGACCCGACGGTCCTATTCGAGGGCAAGTACCTGCGGGCGCTCGCGCATGGGCACTGGGAGTTCGTCACGCGCAAGAACGCCTCGGGCGTCGTCATCATCGTGGCCGTCACGCCGAATGGCGACATGCTCTTCGTCGAGCAATTCCGGCCGCCGGTGGGTCGCCGCGTCATCGAGCTGCCGGCCGGGCTGGCGGGCGATCATGCCGACAAGGCGGACGAGCCGCTGAGTCACGCGGCGATCCGCGAGCTCGAGGAAGAGACCGGATGGCGGGCCGCGCGCATGGAGCAGCTCGCGGAGGGCCCCGTCTCGGCCGGGCTGACCGACGAGACCGTCACGTTCTTTCGCGCGCACGATCTGGCGTCGATCGGGCCCGGCGGCGGCGACGCGTTCGAGTCGATCGTCGTGCACCAGGTGCCGGTGGCGGACGTTCCGAAGTGGCTGACGGAGCGTCAGCAGGCGGGTGCGCTCGTGGATCCGAAGGTCTTCGCGGCGCTCTATTTCATTCGCGCAGCGGCCTGCGCGGCCTGAGCGACGAGGGTCGGGCCCCCGTCGGGCCACACGAGCGCGCGCATGAACTCGGCGAGCGCCCGATCCGACGCCTCGTGCTGGAACGCGACGAACATCGCGCGGTACTTGATGAACCAGCGCCCGTGCTGAAAGAGGAACAGGTGCGAGATCCGCACCGGGAGCGCCCCCGCGGGATCGCGCAGGAGGAAATGCGCGCGCAAACCCGGGTGCGGGACGCCGTTCTGCTCGAAGCGCATGGTGCCTTCGGCGATGAGCTCGCCGCCCGCGGGCACGTCGAGGACGGCCGCCTTGGATTCCTCGTAGTGGCGCTCGAGGCCGCCTTCGAAGCGGGCGATCGGATAGACGTACACGGCGGCCTGCAGCGCGACGTCGGCGCTGACACGGTGGTACGCGACCGTGACGTCGTCCCCGCTGGCATCGAAATGATCGACGCGGTCGCGCTCGAACCCGGCGAGCTCGGCCGGGAACTGCATGCCGGACGCCTCGTGTGTGTACGCGCCTGGCGCGGCCGGCAGCGGCACGCCCGCTTCGGCCAGCGCCCCGCGCCGCGACGGCGGAGGGGCCGGCGACATCGGCTCGCGGCTCACCGGCTCGGGGCGCGGACGGGGTGCGGTCGACGCACAAGCCCCGAGCCCCGCGAACGCTGCGGTCACGACGCACCCAAACGCGAGAAGACGGGGCCTCACGATCGCACTATGAGCGCGGCGCTCGCCTCGCCGCAAGCTCAGGGCACCCGATCCGCGCCCCGCCTCGGCAGGCTCGGCGTCAGCGCGCGAGCAGCAGCGTGACCCAGCCGCGATCTTCGATGCGATCCCGGGCCGCGATCGCGCCCGGCCCGACCCCGTATGCGCCGAGCACCGCGGCCTCCTGAGACGCCTGGATCCCGGAAAGCACGATCGCGCGCCGGGCGGACGCGAGGAGCGTCGGCGCGAGCTTGATGAGCACCGTCGCCAGCACGTTCGCCAAGACGAGATCGTACGTGCGCGTGTCCCCCTCGGCGGCGCTCCGCAAGACGCCGTGCTCAATCCGGATGCGGTCGGCCACCCCGTTGAGGGCCGCATTCGACGCGGCATCGACGCAGGCGGCGCCGTCGATCTCGATGCCAACCACGCGCGCGCCGAGATGCGCGGCCGCGATGGCGAGGATCCCGGTGCCGGTGCCGACGTCGAGCACCTCGGCCCCCGGTGGCGCCGTCGCAAGGAAGGTGTCCGTCAGCCTCAGGCACGCGGCCGTGGTTGGATGGAACCCGGCCCCGAAGGCACGCGTCGGATCGATGACGATGTCGGTCCGACCCGCCAGCGCCGACTCCCATGCGGGCCGCACCCAGAGCCGCTCCGAGACCTGCGTCGCGGAAAAAATCGCGCGCCACCCCTCCTGCCACGGGCCGCCATTCCCGAGCCGCGTGCTGAGTGCGACGCCGTCCAAATGGAACCCGTCGAGCCACGCACCGACCGCGTCCATGATCATCCGATCGAGGCTCGCGAACGACACGACCTGCCGCGTCCCGGCGCGACCGGGCTCGGCATCGAGCGTCGCCCCGCGCGCCTCGAACAGCCCCGCGAGCGCATCCCACGCGTCGTCGACCCCTTCCAATCCGAGCTGCCAAACCGCCATCGTGCTTCCTCCGCGTCGTCACGCCGGTCGTTTCCGACTATCATGCGCCCATGTCGATCTCACCGATTACGCTCACGGAAGCCGCCAAAAATGCGCTCGCGCGGGCCACCACCGCGAACGAGCTCGCCGGCTTTGCGATCCGCATCAAGCTCGCCGGCCAGGACGGCAAGGCGCTCGATCTCTCGTTCGAGGAGTACCCCAGAGACGACGACGTCGTCTTCCGGACCGGCGGATTCGTGTTTCATCTGAAACAGGAGGTCGTCGACCGCCTGCGCGGCGTGACCATCGATCACGGCGACCGCGGCTTCACGTTTCGCGCGCCATTGACCACTCAGGGCCGTTGAAGCAAGGGGAGCCGGCGATGCCAGAGCGCACGTTGGTCGAGGGCGAGCGCTCCGCGCTCTTCGCGATCGAGTTTGCGGTCGCGACGTTCGGGCGCGTCTTCGATGTCGTGCCGGCGCAGGATGCGCTGACATTCGACGCGCTCGCGGCGGCGCTGACCCGCTTTCAGTTGAAGCCGACGCTCGCGCACCGTGAGGCACGCCAGCTCGAGCGCTTGCACGAAGCCGCGGACGCGCAGACGGGGCCGGTCTGGAAGCGCCTCGAGCGCATCATGGCGGACGATCAGGTGCCGCTCGTGCGCGCGCTCGACAAGCTGGAGCGCGAGATTTTGCGCGCGGCCAAGACGGATCTGCGGCTCTGGGCGCCGATCTTGTTCGCGGCTGGCGCGACGCGCGAGGACGCATCGGTCGTGCACCTCTCGGCGCTCGTCTTCGACTTCGACGGCGCGCTCGCGCTGCGGTGGGCGCGCGAGGCGTTCCAGCGCTACGTCCACATCGGCCACACGACCTGGTCGCACAGCGAGGCGACCCCGAAGCTGCGGCTCGTGCTTCCCTTCGAGGCGCCGATCGCGCCGGCCGACTACGACGCGGTGTGGCACTTCGGGAATGATCTGACGGGCGGCTTGGCCGACCCGACGGGGCGCGCGTTGGCACGTGCGTGGGCGCTGCCGGCCGTGCGCGACGCGGCGCAACCGCGGGCGGCCTGGGTCCACGCGCCGGAGCATGCGGCGCTCTTCGATCCGATCCGCGAGGGACTGGCGGCCGCCTCGTCGCACCCGACCCCCGCGCCGACCGGCGCGTGCCTGATGCGGGACGATCCGAGCGAGGCGTACGTGAGCGCCGGTGGGTTGGATGGCGCGGCGGCCACCGAGCCGTCTCCCGCGGACGCCGACGGCGGCGCGTTCGATCCCTGGGACGGCGGCGCGCCTCCAGTCCCGTCCGCGCGCGCGCCCGTGGCCGCGCCTGCCACCGCAAGTCCCGCAAGCCCCGCGGGCGCAGACGACGCGCTCCTGGCACGGCTCGCGGCGATCGAAGCACGGCTCGCGACGCTCGAGCGCGTGCTGGCCGATTACCTATAGGAAAGGTGCGAACGGCAGGTGTATGGTCGCGCGCATGTCGCACCCCATCACGCCACAGGCCGCCATGGGCGCCGCTCAGCGCCTCGAAATGCTACGCACACAAATGATTGCCGCGGGGGTGGACTTCTACCTCGTCCCCTCGAGCGACGCGCATCAGAGCGAGTATCTGCCCGCCGCGTGGCAACGGCGCGCGTGGCTCACTGGCTTCACCGGCTCGATGGGCAGCGCCGTCGTCGGGCGCGGAGGCGCCTGGCTGTGGGCCGACAGCCGCTACTGGCTCCAGGCCGAGGCGGAGCTCGATAGCGCCGCGTGGTCCCTCATGCGCCTCGGCGAGCACGACGTGCCGACCATCGCGCGCTTTCTCGAGCGCCAGCCGGCCGGCACGTCCGTCGGCTACGACGCGCGCCTCAGCAGCCCGGCCGAAGCGCGCGAGCTGCTCGACGCGGTTCAGGCCGCCGGCGGTCGCGTCGTCGCCATCGACGAGAACCTCGTCGACCGCGTGTGGACCGATCGCCCGGCGCTCCCTGCGACGCCCGTCACGGTGTGGCCCGAGGCGCACGCGGGGCAGAGCGTCGCCGACAAGCTCGCGGCGATCCGAGGCGGCGTCACGGCGCTCGGCGGCAGCGCGCTGGTCGCGACGACGCTCGACGAGATCGCGTGGATCTTCAACCTGCGCGGCGCTGACGTCGCGTTCAACCCGGTCTTCGTCGCGTGGGCGATCATCGAGGCGAGCGCGACGACGCTCTACGTCAACCCCGCCAAGCTCGGGCCGGAGGCGGCCGCCCACCTCGCCGCGGCGAGCGTGCGCGTCGCCGCCTACGAGGCCTTCGGCGAGGGCCTCGACGCGCTGAGCGACCAGCGCGTCATCGTCGACAAGGGTGACGCGAATCAGTGGATCATGACGCGCCTCGAGCATACGGGCGCCCGGCCGCACATGACGCGCAGCCCGGTGCAGCTGCTCCGCGCGAAGAAGAACGCCGTCGAAGCCGACGGCATGCGCCGCGCGCACGTGCGCGACGCGGTCGCTGTCGTGCGCTTTTTGGCGTGGCTCGAGACCGGCTGGCGCGCGCCCCAGGCCGACGGGACGCCGCTGGACGAGCTCGGTGTCGCCGCGCGCCTCGAGGCCTTCCGACGCGAGGGCGAGCACTTCCGCGGCCTGTCCTTCGACACGATCGCGGGCTTCGGCCCGAACGGCGCCATCGTCCATTACCGGGCGTCACCGGCCACGAGCCGCGCCATCGGCGACACGACGCTCTTCCTCCTGGACTCGGGCGCCCAATACCTCGACGGCACGACCGACATCACGCGCACGCTCCACCTGGGCACGCCGACCGACACCGAGCGCGAGCACTACACGCGCGTTTTGCGCGGCCACCTCGGACTCGGCCGTACGTCGTTCCCGCGCGGCACGACCGGCACCCAGCTCGACGCCTTCGCGCGCGC
>SXIE01000218.1 GCA_005772945.1 Pseudomonadota bacterium | reverse complement strand
GTGGAGCAGGTTGAACTCGACGTAGCGTCCACGGCGCTGGAGCTGCCAGCGGCGGAGGTCTTCGTCCCACGGGGCGTCGCGATGGCGCTCCACCACCGGCACGTACGCCGGCAGGAACGCGGCGCCGACCGCCTCCCAGAAGCCGCGCAGCGCCAGCGCGTCGTGCGTCGCGTCGGGCACGAGGTGGTCGAAGAAGACGCCGCCGACGCCGCGCGCCTCGGCGCGGTGGGTGTTCCAGAAGTAGCGATCGCACCAGCCCTTGAAGCGCGGGTAGTACGCGGGATCCCAGGCGTCGCAGGCGGCCTTGAGGGTGCCGTGGAAGTGGCGCGCGTCGCCCTCGTCGAGCACGTAGGGCGTCAGATCGGAACCGCCTCCGAACCAGGCGCTGTCACCGCGCGCGAGAAAGCGGAAGTTCGCGTGCGTGGTCGGGATCCGCGGGCTGTGCGGGTGCAGAACCAGCGAGATCCCGGTCGCAAAGAATGTTCCGCCGCCGCCGGCCATCTCGCTCGCGAGCGCTTCAGGCACGGGCCCCCACACGCTCGACACGTTGACGCCGGCCTTCTCGAAGACGGCGCCGCCCTCGAGAACCCGGCTGCGACCGCCGCCGCCTTCGGGCCGCACCCACGGGTCCTCGCGGAAACGCGCGCCGCCATCGAGGGCCTCGAGCGCGCGCGTGATGCGGTCCTGCAACGCCATGACCGTCGCGCACGCGGCCGCCGCGACCTCGCGCCAGGCGGGCGCCACGGCCGCTTCCATCTCCATCTCGGACTGGGCATCCATGCCCAACCTCTGGCCCGGCGCACGACGCTTGGCAAGCCCGAACGGCTGTGGGTAACTCGCGAAGGCCGCGTCGCGGCTGCCAACGCGAATGGGATGGACGCATGACCTCGACACCGCGCCGCCACTTCGACACCGACTACCGCGAGGTGCTCCGACTGCGCGACGGCAGCGAGGTCGTCTTCCGGCTCATCGGCCCGAACGACAAGCGCCTCCTCGCCGACGGCATCGAGCGCATGTCGCCCGAGTCGCGCTTTCGGCGCTTCTTCGCCTACCGCGACCACCTGACCGCCCACGAGCTCGCCTACCTCACCGAGTACGACCACCACCACCACATCGCGATCGGCGTCGGCGAAGCCGCCAAACCCCACCACGGTTTGCCCGTCGGCGCCGAGCGTGGCCTCGGGGTCGCGCGCTTCGTCCGCCTCGGCGCCCCGGACAGCACCGTCGCCGAGGCCGCCGTCGCGATCGTCGACGATGCGCAGGGCAAGGGCCTCGGGCGCATGCTGCTCGATCGGCTCATGGCGGCCGCGACCGAGCGCGGGATCCGCACGTTCCGTTTCGACGTCCTGGCCGAGAACGACGCGATGCGCGGCCTCATCGAGCGCCTCTTTCCCGGCACCGCCGAGGACATCGCCGACGCCGAGCCGGGCGTCATCTCGCTGGCCTGTCCGCTACCCGCGCCGCGCGAGCACGGCGAGCACGGGGAGCATGACGCGCTGATCTATCGCCTCTTCCGCATGGCCGCCCAGGGTACGCTGCGGATCCTGCGCGCGTTCCGAACGCATCCCGCACCCCACCACACGACCTTGCACGACGCGATCGGCCTCGACGACGACGACGGCCCCGCGCCGGTCGCACGCTGACGCGTCCCGTCGCGCGAGAGCAGCGCCGCTCGCGCGCGACACGCCCGTCAGCCGCGCGTGTTTGGCCGGTCCCGAGCACATCGCACCGGTCGGTCCCGTGACTCATGGGCAGGGGCCTTCGCGACACCCTAGCGAACGGTTTGCGCACGGGTACCAGGCAGACCTGGGATCGCAGCGGGCTCGCGGCGACCGCGGCCCCTTCGTCGTCGGCCGACGTACGCCAAGCGCCGGTCACGCATCGAGCCGAGGCGCCGCAGTTCGCGAGCGCCGCCGGCTCTTTGGGCTAGACGCGCGGGACGCTGCCGATCGCAGTCGTGTCGCCATTGGGCTTCATCTTCTGGTACTCGGCGGCCATCTCGGTCCGTCGTTCAGCGGGGATGGCAGCCTTCGCGTGTTTGAAGAGTTCCTTTTCCTCTTCCCGGATGTGGTGCTCGACGCCCTCCTTGAACACCGAGAGCCACGCCTTCCACATCTCGGCGCTGGTCGGCTCCTCCTTCAGGCGCTCCAAAATGCCGGAGGCGGCCTCGTGCTCGGCGTAGGCCTCACACGCCAGCGCGCGGCCCTCCTTGTCGGCGCCCGCCTTGATCGCGGGATAGAAGACCTCTTCCTCGAACTTCATGTGCCGGCGCAGATCGGCCTCGAGCTTCGCCAAGACGTTGAAGCGCGTCTTCGCCGCCGCGCTCGTCGTCTTCTCGAGCTCCTCGAGCATCGCCTTCGCCTTCTTATGATCGTCTTTGAGCACTTCGATGATGTCCATGTCATTCCCCCGGTGTTGCGCCGTCGTCGAAGGACTCGCCGTGAGCCGCAGGCTGGCGCGGGGTTCGACTCTGCGCGAACTGTGCCGCCCTGCGATCGCACGCGCGGCGCCCGGCGACGACGGTCAGCCGGGCGATCGGAGCGCCGACTCGCGCCAGGGGCGGCGCGGCGGCGGCGACCGGAACCCACTCCCCTGGCGATGGCTGATGGGGTTCCGGTCGCCGTGATGACGCCGGCGATCTTCGGTGCGTTTCCGGCGGCGCCTGCGCGGTGCGGGCGGCCCGGCGCCCCGACGGACCCGCCGAAGCAACGGCCGGAAGCGCTCACGTCCGCCTCCGAGCCCGTTCACGCCAGCGACGAGGCGTCCGAGAAACGGAACGCCGGAAAAAGGGCAACGTCCGTTCCCGCATTCCACGCGTCGTGGTTGTCGAGGCCGGGCAGCGGCGCAGCCAGCGTGCTCTGTCGCTGCACTGTGCGCGACCAGATCTCTGATGTGACGTGAGAGCGTCAGCGATCGAAGGGACGCGGATAGTAGGGCCGGATCGGCGCGCATCCCCCGCCCCGCTCCGCGACCACGGTCGACCCGAAGGATGCCCGGATGCGATACGGCGCGAGGTCGCGCGGGGGATTCACGACGACGAGCACGTTGCTCGCGGCGAAGGCCACCGGCGATGGACCGACGAGCAGCGGCACGTTGCGATGAAGGTAGCTGTAGCCGCCGCTGGCCCAGTGCGGCGCACCGAGGACGGTCACCCCGCACGCGGCCGTTCGCGCGCCCGCGAAGGAAAGCGCCCGGTTGAGTCCGTCATTCTGGCCCCACGCCGAGACAGCGGGCGCGTTGGGCGCGAGATCGCCGTACCCCACCTCGGCTTGCTCCAAAGCGGCCGCGTGCACCGTGCAGACCGCCGCCGCGACGGCCATCGTGCCGAAGGCGATGGTGGCCGGCATCCGTCGGCGCGCCGCGAGCGCGCATAGTCCGACGGCGGATACGACGGCCACGAGGGGCATCATCGGCAGGAGGAAGCGGATCTCCTTGTGGGGGATCGCCATGTGCGCGACCAGAAAGATGGCCTCGAGCGCGACGAGCTCGCAAATCGCCCGCGCACGCGTCCCGAGCGCGACCACGTGCCCGAGGACCAGGAGCACCACGATGGGCCCGACGACGACCGCCAGCTTCGCGACATAGAAGTGCCAGGGAGAGGTGCCCCACGTGCTCGCTCCCGCGTGGATGAAGTTGAAGTCCGCCCACTTGCGTACACCGACGTGCGGCTCGACATCCTGCTCGTGGGCGTGTGGGTTGCGGTCCTTCTGTCCGACCCGATTCGCCGCGCGCGCATCGCAGCCTGGTTGACCCCCGCTGTCTGGGGCACGGCCTTCTCTCTACTGGTGCTGGCCTCGTTCCTGCCAGGTCCCGTGCGCGCGACCACCAGCACCGTGCTCATTCCGCTCGTCGTCTTCGGCACGGTGCTTCATCCGGAATGGCGGGGCTCGCGCTTCCTCGAGAGTTCGCTCATGCGCTGGCTGGGTGCGCTCTCGTTCAGCCTCTACCTCTTTCAGCAGCTCTTCGTGCGCGACGACCGACTCATGGCGGGCGGCATCTTCCTCATCCTGCCCGCCGCCGTCGTGGTGCACTACCTCGTCGAGCGACCGGGTATCGAGCTCGGACGCGAGCTCCTCACTCGCCGTTGGACGATCCTACTCGCGCCTCGCACGTGGCCCGTCATCGCCCTGGCGATCGGGGTCAGCATCTTCGTGGCGAATCGCATCGATGTGCCGGTACGGGGGGAGATCCCGTCCGGCGCGACGGTGGTCGTCTACGAGCACAACGAGTTCGTCGGCCGCTGCGAGCAGTTCAGGCTCGGACCGCACGATCTGACGGTGTCGACCGACATCGCCAATGACGCGGTCTCGTCGCTTGTGGTGGGTCTCGAGGCCGAGGCCGTCCTCTGCGCGGACGTCGTGGGCGGGCGGGGCACCGGTCAGTGCTTGCAGCTGGGACCGGGGACGGTCATGACGGTCATGACGCGCATGCCGCTCGGGTGGAACGATCGCGTCTCCTTCGTTCACGTTCAGAAGGCGAATCGCCCCCCTTAGAAGGCTGCTCGATCGGCTCATGGCGGGCGCGACCGAGCGCGGGATCCGCACGTTCCGTTTCGACGTCCTGGCCGAGAACGACGCGATGCGCGGCCTCATCGAGCGCCTCTTTCCCGGCACCGCCGAGGACGTCAAGGCCTGCCCCGCGGGCACCTTGACCGGCAACTCGGCCGATGGGGCGCTCAGCGAGGACGCGGGCTCTCGAAATGGAGCGCGGGCGGGGCGCCGCGCATCACCAGGGTCAGCGCGAGGAGCGCGGTCGGCAGCTCAGCAAGGCGCATCGGCATCCCCTCGCGATGGCTCGTCAGGCCAAGCACCTCAATCGACTTCGTATACCGCGATCCTGAGGCGCCCGAGGTCGCGATCGAGGTGGACCAGGCGCACCTCGGTCCCCGCGACCGAGAAGTCGACGATCGGCTCGGGCAGGACAATCTCGGCGCGCACGTGCGCGAGGTCGTCGTCGATGACGAGCATCTTCTGCCCGTTCGAGAGCCATACGCGCGTCCCGTCCCAGGCCATGAAGAGGCGCGCGCTCCACGGGTATTCGGCGAACCAGGGGCGGATCGCCAAGACGCGCACGGGCTCGTCTTTTTCGGCGAAGAGCGGCATGCGCACAAGGGTGAGCCCGTCGACGATGTAGGCCTGCTTGGGTCCAAGGACGAGCACGCTCGCGTCGTCGCCGACGCCGCCGACCGGGAAGCCCTTGCGCTCGGGGATGGCGATGAGCGCGAGCTCGACCGGGCGCTCGCGGTCCTGGCGCAGGTTGAGGGCCAGAATGTCCGCCTGCAATGCGATGGCGGTGACCTCCGCGCCGATCCCCTCCTCGGTGCTCTGGAAGGGGATCCGACCCGAGAGGATGGGCTTGCCGTCCGGATCGAAGACGCCGAGAACGTCGCGCGAGAGCAGCGCCACCCGCTCGCCGTCGAACGCCCCGAGGACGTCGCAGAACGCGCCCGGCTCCTGCTGTATGCGCATAACCATGCGTATATCGGACGGGTCGGCGCCGAAGCGGAACATGCGGAACGTGACCTCGACGGTCGGCACCAGCGGCGGCCCGAGCGCGCTATCCGCCAGCTCGGGGCGCCCGTCCGGGATGGCCTCGATCCCCGGGGGCGCGCCGAGAAACGGATTCACCTCGCGCGTCGCGACGAACCAGATGTCGCGCGCACCCCCGGCCGGCATGGCGCGGACGACCTGCGCGCCGCGCGCCTGCGGCAGAATCAGGTGCCGCTCGGCGACCAAGACGCCCGGAAACGCGCGGCTCTTGGCGAGCCCGAGCGCCAGCAGACGCTGCTTGATGCTCGCGAGCGCCCAGAACGCCCGCATCGGATCGCCGTCGTCCGACAGCTGCGCGAGCTCGGTCAGGCACTGCATGACGACCGCAACGCCCGGCGCGCGCTCGCCGGCCGCCACGCGCTGAATGAGGCGCCGCGCGGCCGCGCCGATCCCGCCCGGCGTGACCTGCGCTTCGCCTGCGTCCGGGATCGCCGGCGCTTTCGCCTTCTTGCCCTTCGACCGCGGCTCGGGAATCGTCGGGGCACTGACGCCTTCCGCCGGCTCAGCCCCTTCTGGGTCGAGCAGCGAAAAGAGATCACCGCGCATGATGGGCGGCGGACCCGACTCGGACATCGAACCTCCGATGAGAGCGCCACGCCGCATCGCCGCGCATCGCCTGGGCATGATAGCCAACCGAGCGCCCGGCGCAAAGCGATGGACCCGCCGCCGCCCGCCTCCGGGAACCGCGCCGACGGACTTTCGGTCCGTGGGGGTCCGTCCGGGTCCCTCGGGCGCGGTTGAATCGCGCCGCGCGCTGCGCTACTGCTCGCCCCTCAGCTTCGATCGCCACGCACCCATAGGCGATCGTTCTGGCAGGGCCCGAGGAGTCCCGCGCGATGAGCGACCACCTGCAAGAGCTCGAAAACCAGAGCGTCTACATCCTCCGCGAGGCCTACAAGCACTTCAAGAGCCTGTGCATGCTCTGGTCGATCGGCAAGGACTCGACCGTCATGCTGTGGCTCGCGCGCAAGGCCTTCTTCGGGCACGTGCCGATGCCGCTGGTCCACATCGACACGCACTACAAGATCCCGCAGATGATCACGTACCGCGACGCGCTCGCGCGCCGCTGGGGCCTGAAGATGGTCGTCGGGCAGAACACGGAGGCGCTCGCCGACGGCATGAACCACACGCGCGGGCGGCTCATCTGCTGCGCCTCGCTCAAGACCGAAGCGCTCCGGCGCACGCTCGACGGCACGGGCCCGCGCGCCGTGATGAACGCCGAGGGCGTCTACGTGCCCGAGGTGAACCCCCAACCTTATACAGGGGTCATCGCCGGGGTCCGCGCCGACGAGGAAGGCAGCCGCGCCAAAGAGCGGTACTTCTCGCCGCGCGACAAGAACTCGGACTGGGACGTCGGCGACCAACCCCCCGAATTCTGGAGCCAATTCAAGACAGACTTCGCGCCGGGAACGCACGTCCGGATCCACCCGCTCCTCGATTGGACCGAGGTCAACATCTGGGAGTACATCGAGCGCGAGGAGATCCCGGTCGTCGATCTCTACTTCGATCGCGGCGCCGGCGTGCGCTACCGGTCGCTCGGCTGCGAGCCCTGCACGGGCACGATCCAGAGCACCGCGACGACGATCCCCGAGATCCTGCGCGAGCTCCGGACGACCAAGGTCGCCGAGCGCGCCGGACGCGCCCAGGACCAAGAGGACCCGCACGCGATGGAGAAGCTTCGTCGTGAAGGCTACATGTGATGGAACCGACGCCAACCGCTAGCGAGAACGAGCGCGAGAAGCTCAACATCGTCATCGTC
>SXIE01000217.1 GCA_005772945.1 Pseudomonadota bacterium | reverse complement strand
CTCGGTCTCGGTCTCGGTCTCGGTCTCGGTCTCGGTCTCGGTCTCGGTCTCGGTCTCGGTCTCGGTCTCGGTCTCGGTCTCGGTCTCGGTCTCGGTCTCGGTCTCGAACTCGGTCTCGGTCTCGACCTCCGCAGCGACCTCGACCTCGACGTCCGCTCCCGCGCTATCCGTCGTGGCCGCACGATCCCCATCGTTCGCGGACGTGCCACACGCCCAGCAACCGCAGACGACCCACGCGAGCATGCAGACGAACGGGATCCGCATCTCTCACACGTCCCACGCCCTGCCCGCCTCAACAACGAGGTGCCCGATTCGCGCCGACGTTTCCGCCACGGACGCCCCACAACCCCGCATTCCGCAAGGCCCGGGCGCATCCACACACCCGTCACGTCGGAGCGACCCGCCCGCCGGCACGATCAGAGCGACGTGACGCGCGCAACCCCTCGAGCCGCCGCCCGCCCCCTCTACAGGCGCGCGTTCAGCCACCACTTCTCGAAGAGGACCTTCGCCAGATGCCAGCGCCGAGCCGGCGCGCGCACCGTCACTACGGGCTTCGGCGAGGCATAGAAATCACCGCCGCCGAAGCCGGCCTTGCCATCGCCGATCTCGACGAAGCACTGGCCATGGCCATCGAAGCGTTTCGCGCCCTCGCGCCCCGCGATGGCGGCCACGATGTTCCCCGCCACGACCTCGGCCTCCGCGTGCGCGAAGACGCCGGCCTTGGGGAGCGGCTTACCCAATTCGAGCGGGATCGAGACCGCGTCGCCGATCGCGTAGACGCCCGGGAAGCGGGTCGCGAGCGTGTGACGGTCCACCGGGATCCAGCCGGTCTCGCCCGCCAAGGCGCTCTCGCGGATGACGCGCGGCGCGCGGTGGGGCGGGACATAGGCGAGAACGTCGAACGCGGCGCGCACGCCGTTGGCGAACGTGAGCTGGCGGCCGGCGGCGTCGACCGCGGTCACTTGGTGCTCGGGGTGGTAGGGAATCCCCTTGGCTTCGAGCAAGCCCCTGACCGCCCCCGACATCTCGGGACCCGCGACCCCCATCGGTCCCGGCTCGGCGGCGTAGACGTCGATCGTGACGGCCGCGCCCACACCGCGCTTGCGGAAGTACGCCTCGATCAGCAGCGCCGCCTCATACGGCGCGGCGGGGCACTTGTAGGCAGGGGCCGCGGTCAGCACGATGACGCGCCCCCGGTGGGTCGCCTCCAGAGCGCCCCGCAGGCTCTCCGCCCCCGCCAGCGTGTAGAAGCTGTGGCCGGCGTCCGCGAGGCCCGGGACCGTCTCGGGCGCGAGCTCGGCCCCGAGCGCGACGACGAGGTAGTCGGCCTGCAACACCTCGCCGCCAACGGTGACGCGGCGTGTTGCGGGGTCGATCGCCTCGACCTCCCCGCGTCGCACGGTGATCCCGCGGCGTTCGAGGCGCGCGAGCGGCCGCTGGATGGACGCCGCCCGCCGCTGGCCCACCATTAACCAGAGCAGCGACGGCGCGAAGACGTGGCGCGGCTCGCGGTCGACGAGCACAATGCGATGTTGGCGTGGCAGGCGCTTGCGAAGCGCTTGGGCGGCGACGAGCCCGCCGACGCCGGCGCCGAGAATGACGATCGTCTTGGGGTTGGCGGCGACCATCAGAACACCAACGTCTTGTCGGCCCACTGGGTCCAGTTCGTGAGCACCTCGAGCGTGCTGCGCTTGGCACCCTCGGTCAGCTCCGCCTCCGCGATGCCGCGCGCGTCCATGCACGTGCCGCAGACGCCTACTTCGCCACCGCGGCGCACCGGGCTCATCAGCATGACTTCGATGTTGTAGTAGCCCGGGGGCAGCTTCTGGTTGGCCTTGGCGCAGGCGGCCGCGTCGCCCATGAGGAACACCTTGACCTCCTCGCCGTCGCGCTTGGCGAGCGCACCCGCGAGCCGCAGTGCGTTGTAGCTGCGCTCCGTTCCGTAGGGCGCGTCATTGAGGATGAAGAGGGTCTTGGCCATGGTGAGTCTCCTGTAGCGCCCGTCTTGCCGCGCGGGTGATGGGGGTCGCGGTCAGGGTGAACCGCGACTCGAATGCGATGCGCGTGCGGCCCGCCCTTTCGCGAAGGCCTCGCGAGGGGTCCGCATCGGACCCGGGAGCGCGGCTGCCCGCGAATTCTCGCGCTCGATGCGCCAGCCGCGCGCACGCCAGTCGACGACGCCCTGCTCCATGCGATGCGCCGCGAAGCCGTGCTTGCGCAAGAGCTCCACCGCCTCGACCGCCATGACGCAATAGGGCCCGCGGCAGTAGGCGACGATCGCGCGATCCTTCGGCAGCTCGGCGAGGCGCGCCCTCAGCTCCGCGACGGGAACGCAGAGCGCGCCCGGGATGTGGCCCGCGCGGTACTCCTCGGCGGGACGGACATCGACGATCGTCACCGCGCCGCTCCGGACGCGCCGCACGAGCTCGTCGGCCGCCACCGCCTCCATCGTGCCGCGCCGCTCCAGATAATCACGCTTCACCCGTTCGAGCTCCGCGAGCCGCGACTCCGCCAGCCCGCGCAGGGCGACGTAGAACCGACAGACCTCGTCGCTGGCGAGCCGGTACTCCACGTAGAGCCCCTTCTTGTCGGCGTCCACGAGCCGCGCCGCCCGAAGCGCGCGCAGATGCTGCGACGCGTTCGCGACCGACGTGGCCGATTGCTGGGCGAGCGCCTCGACCGTTCGTGGACCCTGACAAAGGAGATCGAGCAGCTCGAGCCGCTTGGGCGACGCGATCGCTTTGCCCAGGCGCGCGAGCTGCGCGTACGTGTCGTCCTTGAACTGTCGCTGCGGGGTCGCCATCGCGAGTTGCTATACAAGCACATGCTTGAATACGCAAGTATGACGCGCGGCACGGGCGCGCAGGACGCCTACCCTTGCCGGCTCACGGCCCGCCGCCCCCGCTATCGAGTTCGGCGTCGTAGTCGTAGGACGGGGTCACCGGGCAGTGGTCGGTGATGGTCGCGCCATCGTACTCGTAGCAGAGCTGGAAGGGGTCGTCGGTCGTCGTGTAGAACGCGTAGACGCCGCTTCCGGCGCCGTTCAGCGGATTCTGGCGACACTGCAACTGCCCGTCGTTGGAGGTCAGCTGCACGCCGTAGTGGATGATCGGATAGCGCGTGTCGGCGGGCGACCAGCCATCGGTGAACATCGTCCCGTCCGAGGCGGTCGCGTCGAAATCCAGCCAGCACCCCGGAACCGTCGCGTCGAAGCCTACGGCGACATTGAAGTAGCGCTTGTTGCACGAGACGCCACCACAGGTGAGGTTCTCGTTGCCGTAGTAGAGGGCGTACTGCCAGAGCCCGTCAGTGGGCTCCGGATCGGCGGGCGTGCCGTCGTAGATGTTGCCCTTGGCCAGATTCACCGGGAGAATCTGCGCGCTGCTCGACGCCTCGCCCTCGGCGATGAAGGCCGGCGCATCGAGCGGGTACACGGTGGCGCCGTGGCTTCCGTCGAGGACCGCCACGTACGACCGGGCGTAACCGTTGCCGGTGCGGGTCTGGACCACAATCGAATTGCAGGTGCCGACCTGCTCGCCCCAGCGCGCGTCGCAATGCCCATCGCACGTTTCTTCGTAGCTCGGCGAGCTGATATCGGTGATGGCGTCCGAGCCCACGTCGATATACCAGTAGTCTAGGACGCCGATCATGAAGCGAGACGCGCGGGGGAGCCGCCATTGCTCGCTGCGTCGATCGACAGCGGTTCCCCGCTGTGATCCTCTGGCACCCGACCGGGCGTTCCGGTCGGTGTTGGAGGTGTCGCATGAAGCCTT
>SXIE01000024.1 GCA_005772945.1 Pseudomonadota bacterium | reverse complement strand
TGGAGAGCGCGGCGCGCGCCCCGCCACCGACTCAGAGCGCGAACGCCAAGACCTTGCCGTCCATGAGCAGCGGCACGACCACGAGCTTGCGCTTGGCATCGAAGGCGAAGTCGGCCGGCCCCTTCAGCCCCGTGACGAGCGCCTCGGTGTGCTTGTCCGGAAACACCTTGTGGATGCCGCCGTCCTCCCAGCTCGACACCAGCACGATGCCGTCCGGCCCCTGCTCGAGACCGTCGAGCTGGGCGACGGGCATCGGGACCGCGCCGCTATCGGCGAACGCCGCGTCCTTCAAGGCGATGCGCTTGGTCGCGTCGAACCCGACGAAGCCGATGTCCTTGCCGAGGAGCGTGATGCCGTTCGGATGCCCGAGGCCCTCGCCCGACGCGACCTTGGTCGCATCCTTGCCGCACACCTTCCAGATCGCCGCCGTGCCCGTGTCCTCGGGGCCGCTCGCGCCCAGCTTGAGGCCGCTGTCGGTCGCCAGGAGGCACGCCGGATCGCCGGCCCTTGCGGCAGGCAATGCGGTGACATCATTCATGAAAGTGGATCCAGCGATCAACACCTCGACAGTCGGCGCGCCGGTCCTCAGATCGAAGCCCTGCAGCCGATCGATGTCGGTGACCCACAGCGTGCCGTCGGCGATGGCCATGCCCTTGGGGGCGTGCAGCGTGACGGTGTCCTTGGCGCCGTCGATCCATTTGAGATCGACGAGCTTGCCGTCGGACCCGACCTTCGCGATGAAGCCGTTGTCATCCTTGGCGGCGACGTCCGTGCCGTTGATGTTGCTGACGTAGTAGAGTTCGGCCGCGGCGTCGTAGACCACCGACTCGGGCATCGCGAAGCCCTCGAGCGCCCACACCGGGGCGGATGCGACGGGGGCCGTGGACTCGGCCGCCATGACCTCGGGCCCAACCTCGGGCCCAACCTCGGGATCGGGCGCAGCGACGGCCGCGTCTTCCGGGGCCTTGGTGGTTGCGGCGGCCGTAGCCCCGACCGTTGCTGCACTGCCCGCGTCGGTCGCCGCCGGCGGCTTCTTCGAGCACCCTGTCGCCAGCGCCAACATCAGTACGGATACAGTCCCGAGCTTCGCCAACCGGTCGCGCATGCGCCCCTCCTTGCAGCGGGGCATCTTACGCCTTCGCTCGCGGCTGTCGATGGGACACCGCGCGAACCGCGTCGCCCGCTCAGTCGTCGCTGGTGTTCGTCAGGACGTCGTCGCGCACCGCGCAGAAATCGGTCCAGGCGTGGGTCACCTCGGTGTCGTCGATCACGGCGCGCTGGGCGCACGGCTCGTCCTCGGTCCACGCCACCCACGCCGCCGACTGGCCGATGCTCGCCGCGTAGTCCGCGAAGACCTGATAGCCGCCACCCTTGGCCTCGAACGGGATCGGCGCAACGCATTGTCCCGTCGCGGCGCCGCGCACGCGCTCCTCGTTCATTTGCATGATGATGAGGTACATCTCGGCGGTCGTGTGATTCCAGCAGCAGGTCTTGCTCTGGCCGTACGAGAGCTCGGGCAGGACGTAGTCATCGAGCACGCGATACGCGCGGTCGACCTCGTCGCGCGGCAAGTCGAACGCCTCGGCCGAGAGCGTGTAGAGCTCGCTGAACGCCTCCTCGCGCCGCTGCCGATTCGTGCACGACGCGGGGCGCTGCCGGAGCGTCTCGCGTGCGACCTCGATGCGCGCGAGCAGCGCGTCGCGGGCGTCGGTCGGATCGAGCGCCCCGAGGAGCGCCCCGAACTCGGCCGGGCGCTTGGCGATCGCGACGAGATCCGCCGCGTCGACGAAGGCCGTGCGATCGGTCTGCGGGACGATGTTGTACCAGCGTCCGTTCTTGATCACCGGGGTGCGCCAGCGCTTGGCGCCGCCCCCGAGCGCCGCGTATTTGTCGCCCTGCCAGTTGGTCCCCTCGCCGCCGGCCAGCTGCGAGGTGAAGTAGCTGGCCGACAGCGCGGGCTCGTACCACATCGGCTGAACCCGCGGCATCGAACCGAAGACCGTGGTGATCGCCATCTTCCCGCCTTCGAGGCGCTCCACGTCGCGCACGATGATGGTGTGGCCGATTCCCTGGCGCTGCCAGCGCTCGAGCAGCATGTCGCCCTCGCGGATCGCGGTCGGCCGAATGTTGAACGTGTTCTGCCCGCTGACCAGGTGCATGCTGCCGAAGTAGGTGAGGAGCCGCAGCATGAAGTGCCCAGTGCGCTTATTGAGGAAGATCTCGTCGAAGTAGGCGCCCGAGTAGAGCCCGTCCCCTAGGAAGGTGTTGTCGTCGTCCTTGCCCGCGGTCAGGTACCTGGCGCGCAGTTTGGTGTCGTGCGGCCAGCTGGCGACGATGTCGGCGTTGGACTTGCCGGCGAATGCGCTCGTGTGGTCCTTGTAATCGGTCGCGAAGCGCGGAAACCCGGCGATGCGCGCGCCGCTCTTGTCGACGATGCCGAAGTGGCCGAAGTACTGCGAACCGGCGGCCATGTAGAATGGTAGGCCGTACCAGGACGCGAACGTCGCGCGCAGGAATATCCCGGCCTCGGCGCACTCCAGCTTGGGCGCCGGCAGGGACTTGCCCCAGGGGGTCGTGAGCTGGACCGTGTCGCGGTCGAGGCCGTCGACCCTTTCGAGCGAGTCGACCCAGCGCGCGAACTTCTCGTCCCACGTGAAGCTCGAGTCGGCGGGCCAGGCGATGCCGGCGGCGGCGTCCTTTTCGTACCAGCGGCGCGTGACCTTCCAGACGGCGGTCGACGCGAAGGTGCCGGCGACCGGTCCGGCGCCGCCGTCGAAGGAGTCGGCCTTGGCGACCGCGCTGTCGTCGACGTCCAGGACGGGCTTGCCGTACTCGGGATCGAGGTCGCCGATCGGCTCGCGCTCGGGGTCGCCGTCGGCGGCGCAAGCGGCGATGGGCAGCGTGGCGAGGATTGCGACGAGGCGCGTGAGGCGTGGCGTCCGATTCATGGTACGGGCCCTCCTGGGGCGTCGTGTCGCACGGCGCCGAAGCGATCGCCAGCTTCGCGTCCGTTTCGCCGTTTGGCGCTCCGGGCGCGTTGGTTTAGAGTCCCGCGGCGTCGCGTCGCGCCCTGACGCTCGCGCTGCGGAGGCGTCCATGCCCAGCCCACGACCCGAACTCGTGCTCTTTGCCACACTGGCCCTCGGCGCTGCCGCGGCGAGCGCGTGCGAGGAAGACGACGCGCGCACGCTCTCGAACCTGGTCGAGCACGGGCACGATGTGCCGGACGTGTTCATCGCGGATGGCACGCACGTCACGGGTGCCGACAGCGCCGTGACCAGCGCCGAGACGGCCGCTACGCACGCCGACAGCGCGACCGACTCCGCGCCGGGCGACACCCACGGCACGAACGACACCAACGTCACCGATAGCGGCGCCGGCGACACGGGGCCCGACACGGACGAGACGACCGAGCCGCCCATCCCCGTCGACATCAACGAAGGCTTCATCGGCGGGGCCTGCGCGGCCGTCGGCGACTGCGACTTCGAGAACGCCATCTGCCTCGGCAACACGGCCGTATGGCCGGGCGGCCAGTGCACCGAGGCCTGTACCAAGCTGTGCCCGGACGCGGTCGGCATGGCGACGACGTTCTGCGTCGATGGCGGCGCGCTCGGGACGACCGGCGGGATCTGCGTCCAGCAATGCGACTTCGCCGAGAGTCCGACGGGGTGCCGCGCCGAGTACACGTGCGTCGAGCGCGAGCGCTTCGGCGACCCGGCCGCGAACAAGTGGGTGTGCCTGCCGGGCAGCGGCACGCCGCAGTTCTCGGCGTGTATCGAGGAGCTCATCGCGCGCGGGATCGGCTTCGAGCTCTCGAGCAACCCGATGGACTACCCGGCCGGACACCCCGAGGACGTCTGCGATGTCCTCGATCCGATCTTCGTCGACGGCATCATCAACGGCGTCTCGTTCCGTCCGAACGACTTCGCCAGCGCCCCGAAGCGGATGTTCGTCACGTGCCCGGTGGCGCTGGCGCTGCACGACATGGCCGCGCTCGGAAAGTCCCGCGGGATCACGGATTTCGTGCACCTGGGGACGTACAACTGCCGCTACATCTCGGGGACCGAGACGCTCTCGGAGCACGCGTTCGCGAACGCGATCGACATCGCCGGCGTCAAGAACGCCGACGGCGAGTTCACCTTGCTCGACGACTGGGAGGACGGAAATCCGAATCCGACCACGGCCGGCGGCGAGCTGCTCTTTTGGCTCGCGCACGCGATGCACGATCAGAAGATCTGGAACATCATCCTGACGCCCGAGTACAACGCGGCGCACGACAACCACTTCCACGTGGACTTGACGGAAGGCTCGGACTTCCTGAGCGAGTGAAGGGCCAGGCCGTGTCCGCCGAGGTGCCGAGGTGAGAGACCGCGTCGAGATCCTGATCGACGAGGCCGCAGGACGCCTCACGTTGGTGGTGCCGACGCTCGCGCTGGGCGCGTTCGCGGGGGCGTCCTTCGGGGCGAACCTTCGCACCGGGCCCATCGCGATCACCGAGCTCGCGATCACGTTTTGCTGGCCGACGGCGGCCGATCCGAGCGCGGGCGCGCTGACCGTGTCGGCCACCGCCATCGTGGCGCAGGACGTGTTGGTCGAGCGGGCCGCGACGCGCTGGGGTGCGGCGGAGGTGCGGGCCGACAACGTCGGCTTCGAGGTACGCGCGGATGGTGGGGTGCCCGGCGGGTCTCATGCGACCGGTCTGACCGGTCTGATAGGCGAGACCGCGCTCGCGCGCATGATCGTCGACGGACTTCGCGTGTTCGCCGGCCTGGTCGCGGCGGACGCGTCGGACCCCGGGCAGCCCGAGCGGATCGCGGGGTTCGCGCGCGCGGTGCTCGGAGGCGCCGACGCGCTCGTCGTCTCGATGGGACTGCTGACGCTGCGCGGGCTGTCGGGCGGGGACGACCGGCCGCTGGGCGAGATCGAGGCCGCCGCACTTCACCTCGAGGGCGCGCTCGTCAAGGTTCCATCCGCCGACGCGAGCGGCGGTGGCAACGCGGAGGAGCAGCTCGCGCACGTGCGCGTGATCCTGCCGCGCGCCGCGTGGTCCCATCGCCGCACGCAGGTCCGCGTGGCCAACGTGCGCGCCAACGCCGAGACGCGGCTCCGCGCAACCAGCGACGGGCGCTGGGCCCTCGCCTCCTGGCGCGTCAGCCAGGCGACCGTCGGCGAGGCGGGGGCGTGGAACGTCGGAACGGCGCTCGCGACGGCCGGAGGGCCGACGCGCGTCTCGATCGCGTCGGGCAGCGTGGTCGGGGTCCGCGCGACGGACCTCGTCCCGGGCGCCGGCCCGGGCACGGGGACGCTCGCTTGGGAGTCGCTGAGCGCGACGCTGGCACTCGACGGTGGCGTCGGGGTGAAGGGCACGACCGGATTCGCCGCCGCCCTGGGCCAAGTGGCCGTCATCCCGAGCGGCCTCGTGGTCGCCAAGGTCCGTGACGTGACGCTGCATCCGACGCGGCTTGCGGTCGGCCACGCCGAGGGGGTCCCGCGCTGGCTCGGCATCGTCGCCGGCTGGACGATCGAGATCCCATACGCCGAACACTTGCGGCTCGATGCAAGCTTTTCGATGCCCACGCGCGAGCTCTCGTTCGGCCTCGACGCCGCCAGTCTCGGACTCGTCGGCACGCGCCGCGATCGCTCGCCCGAGCGCCGCCTGATGTTCTGGGCCGACGAGGTCACGCAGCTCCAGCGCGTAGGCGCCACCGGCGTAGCGGCGTTCCCGAGGGACGGAAGGCCGCGCCTCGTCGTCCAGCAGGTCACCGTCCAGCAAGCGACGATCCCCATCGTGGGCGTGACGAGCCCCCAGATTCCGCTCGTGATCCTCGGGCAGTGTCGCCTCTCGGACGTGCGCGTCGCGCAGCTCGATGTCGGCGCGCGCACCGGCAGCGCGCGGGTCGTTCGGCTCGCGATCGGGCGCGTCGAGACGCCCACCGCCAGCGGCACGCTGAGCGCCAGCATGGTCGATGTCGGCCGCGCGGCAAGCGGTCGCTGGACCGTCGCGCTCGCCGAGGCAAGCACCGAAGGGACCGGCACGCCGGGTCGCGCGCGCATGCCGTGGAGCGGGCGCTTCCGGGCCGCGCACGCCGAGCTCGCTCCGGACGACGCCCGGCGCTGGCAGGCCAGCTGGCACGCCGACGAGGCCCAGCTCGACCTGCGCTGGGAGATCGATGCGCCGACCTGCCGCGCGCGCATCGAAGGGAACCTGGCGGGCGGAGCGAGCCGCGGCGCGGCCGGCGAAGGCAGCGCGCGCTGCGAGGTAAAGGCACCGCGTATGCGCGCGGCCGGGACGGTGGATCGCGCTGGGCGCACGAGCGTCGTCGATCTCGATCTGCGCGACGCCGTGGCGCGCCTCTCCGTGACGCCGCTGGAGCTCGAGGCCTCGATCGCGAGCCACGCGCTCGTCCTCGGACCGACCACCGTGGCGCTCGGGGCCGTGACGCTCTCGGCCCCAAGCGGCGGGGACATCCGCGACCTCGCGCTGCGGGTTGCCAGCGCGCGCGGCCGGGGGCTGGGCGCGCTCTCGGCACCGCGGCTCGGCGCGACCACGCTCGCGCTCCCGGACGCGCGCATCGAACATGCCAATTGGCACGTCCGCGCGGCCGAGGTCGTCGCGACGGGCCTGCGCGCGAGCCACCTCGCCGCCGCGCGCACGCTGGACGCGCTCTTTGTCGACGGATTCCACGCCCGCGCCGACGGCGTCCAGGCGCAGCGCGTGCGGCTCGGCCTCGGACCGGAGCAGGCGCTCACCGCGACGCGCACCGCGGTGACGCGCGTCGCGCTGAACCCGCCCGGGCCCGCCGAGGGCGCGTGTATCGCGGACGCGGCCGAGGTCGACGGGATCGTCTTCGAGCGCCCGCACGGACACGTTCGGGTCCGCGCGGCGGCGGCGCGCACGCTGTCCTATCGGCCCGCCACGAACGCGGGGACCTTCACGTTCGCGCGCTTCGAGCTCGAGGCGCCGCTACACGCGCCGCTCCGCCACGCCCGGGCGCCGGCGTCGGGCCTGCAAAGGCACGTCGTCACGCGCGTGCCAACCCCGGGTGGCGAGGGCGGCTCGCCGCTCGGCGCGTGGGCGCCCGATTGGCTCGCGCTGCAGACGACGCGCGAGCTCGCGGATGGGCTC
>SXIE01000216.1 GCA_005772945.1 Pseudomonadota bacterium | reverse complement strand
GGTGAGCTCCAGCTGCACCTCGTTGACGACCGTCGTGTGGAAGATCTTGTCGGCCGGAAGATCCATGCCGGGCTTCTTCTGGTCGTCGGCGATCCGCTGCCACTCCTCCTCGGAGACCATGTCGGTCCAGTCGAACGTGTCGATGATGAAGTTGCCGTAGCTGCGCCACGAGGACGCGACGTAGTACGTCCGCGCGAGCTCGAAGTAGAGCGCGCGGCTCATCGTTCCGCCGGCCTCGATCATGCGCTCGACATCGTCGATCGCGTCGTCGCTCAGATAGGCGCCGAGCGCGTCCCAGTGAGCCTCGTCGATCGGCTCGAAGTCCGCGAAACCCGAGGCGTTCGTCGCCCGCTGCGCTTGGCCATAGCCGTTGAAGTCGGCCAGCGCGCGCACCTTGTCGGCCGCCGTCCCGCTCCACAGTTCGACAAACGGCCGCACCGTCCTCTTGCGCTGCGCCTCGGGCGACCCGCTCTTCTGCCAGAGGATGAACGCGTCGACCCAGGCGCTCGCGTCGACCCCCGCCCGCGACCCGGTGACGCTGCGATCGACCGCGTCCAGCTCGCTTGCAAATGCGTGCAAGAGTTCGTCGGTCGCCTCGGCGATGACGCGGCGCTTCTCGAGCGCCATGAAGCCGGAGGCGGTCTGCGCGAGGAAGCTCTCGGCGAAGACGACGTCGGCCGCCTGCGGATCGATCGCCGCGAGCCCCGCCTGCGCGTGCGCGGAGATGGCCGTGTGGTCGAGGAGCCCCTCGCCGTGCGCGATGAACGCCTCGAGCGCCGCGCGGTCCGCGGCGTCGAGCGCCCCCGCCGTCACGCGCGCCTTGGCGAGATCGACCACCCAACGGATCTGCGCGAGCGCGTTGTCATAGATACGCTGCATCGACTCGGGCTTCGCGAAGTTGAGGTGAAAGCGGCTCCGCACGCTCCGGAGGTGCGCCTTCGGATCGAGGACGAGCACGTCCGTCTTGCCCTGCATCGCGGGCAGGAGGCCCTTGTCCTTCAGACTCTGCCAGATGATGCGCACCGGCTCGACCGGCTCGTCCGACCCATTCCAAGCGACCTTGCCGCGCTTGACGTCGGCGTCCAGCGTCCCGACATGGGCCGCGCTGTCGTCGCGCACGTCGACCTTGGCCGCCTTCTTCAGCCCCGTCTCGGGGTCGACCGCCGAGTCGAGCTTGGCCGCGATGAGGATGCGCCGGATGGTCGCCGCGTCGTCGAAGCGCACGCGCCCGCGCAGCGTCATGGCATTCTGGATGAGGTCGAAGTTGGTCGTGTCGTAGTAGGTGTCGTCGTTTGGATCGGTGCCGAGCGAAAGCTCGCGCGGGCCGCCCTCGGCGGGCTGCTCGAAGCGCCCCCATTCGACGCTCCAGGCCATCAGCGGCATCGACTCGCGCGCCGCGTGCGCGTCGCCGTCCCACGGGATCTCGTCGATCGGGTAGTCGATGGTGAAGGCCTCCATGAGCTTGTTCTTGCGGAGGCGGCTGTAGATCGTCCGACCGCGCCCGTCCTTGCTCGTGAGGATCTCGCGGAGCTTGCGCCCGGTGATTCCGTCGACGGTGTAGGTCGCCTCGATCTCGACCTCGTTCCGCGTCCAGCCGCCGCCCGAGCTCTCGGCGAACGTCGTATTGTCGATGTAGGGGCGCGTCGTGAGGTCCACGAGGCAGCGCGGGCGAACGTGGGCGACGAGCGCGTCGAGCGTCTTGGGGCCCACGAAGGCGATGGCGTCGAGCTCGGCCAGGTCGTCGAAGAGGTCGTCGTCGCCCGAGCCCGCGATGCCGTCCGGACCCAGGCGGTGAGCGACGATGCCGGCGGCGGCTCGGGCGTCCATCTTCGCCTTGCCCTTCAACATTTCGGGCGTGGCGATCGACTCGTTGACGATCTCGAGGACCTCGCGCAGCTCGCACGCGGAGTACCCGTTCGCGTCGCTATCCGCCTTGCCGATCCCGAACGAGGCCTCGGCCGGATCGGACGCGACCGGGTCCTCGCCACACGCGGCCCCGAGCCCGAGCCCGACGGCGACGCACACGACGAGGGACTTCGCGAGAGTGAATTCCACGCTTTTCATAGAGGCTCCCCTCGGTCGTCGCCGACGGCGCTCCGACGTTCGAAAGACGCCTCCATTATGACCGAAGGGACCGCCCAAGCAAGGGCCATTGCGGCGTGTGCAAAACGTCCCACGCCGCCAGCTGACGGCGACGCGCGGCGGCCCCTCGGCTCACCGGGCGGTTCAGAGTCCCGCGCCGAAGACGGGATGCCACTCGTTGTCGAGGCCGCTCACGACGCCGCGTTCCCAGGTGTGCATGAGGAGCCGCAGCGATCGGATCGCCCAGGGCGCGTAGGGATCGTCCGTGTAGAAGAGGATGGCGTTGTCCTGCGTGACCCACCCCTGAAGGAGGATCCAGCGCTGCGCGGCCTCGTCCCAATACCACGCGATCGCGGCGCCGCTGGCGGGCACGTTCGGGTAGAGGTTGCCGCGCGTGCCGTCCTGAAAGCTGAGGCGCAGCGGGCTGTTCCAGCGCTGGCGCGAGAAGGCGTTGTCGACGACGTGGGGGACCGAGCCGAGCTCGGTGTGGCCGACGCGGCGCATGAGGACGCCGTACGCGAGGTGCTGCCAGCTGGTCTCGCCGGTCGCATAGGCGCCGGCGCCCGGACCCGCGGCGGCGAGGTTCATGCGCAGGACCTGCCAGGCCGCCGTGGGCGCGAAGCCGGCGCGATGCTCGGCCACAGTCGAAGCGCCGCCGTCGAGCGTCGCCCAGTCGATCGCGAGCTCGATCGTCCCGTCGTCGCCATCGGTGCCAAGGCGCCCGAGAACGCGGTAGGTCCTGCCGCCCGAGAGGTAGCTGCCGACGCGCGCCCATTTGTCCTTGGGCATCTCGGGCAGGACGCGATCGAAGAAATTGTTCGTGGCCGGCGCGATCGAGAGCACCGAATTCGTCGGCTGGCGCGTACGACGGAGGGTGAGCTGCCCGACGCGACCGTCGAGGTCGACCTCCCAGACGCCGAGCCACATCTCCTCTTTCGCCGGGGTCGCCTCGTAGTCGACGTCGAGGACGACGGTGTAGCTGTCGGCGTTGAGCGCGGTCGCATACGGGACGGTGACCCAGCGGCGGTAGTGGTCCTTGAAGTAGAAGAGCTTCTGCACGCGGTCGAAGCCGACGAGCAGCATCGAGTGGCCCGGCTGGCAGCCGTGCAGGGCGATCTCGTAGCCGCCGTAGATGGCGCGCTCGATGAACTGGGTGCGGTAGTAGGCGTCGCCGACCGCGGCGAGCTTGCCGTGGTAGATGTCGAGGACCTTGAAGCGCGCGTTGGTGCGGGCGGCGAGCGGGATCGAGACGCGCTGGACCATCGAGCCCGGCAGGATCGACGGGAACAGCGTCTCGGCGAACTCGGACTGGTCCACCTTGGACTGCGCGAAGTTGGTCGGGCTCAGGTAGGTGTTGATCGAGGCCGCGACGCCGGTCGCGCCGTAGAAGGAGGCGTCGTTGATGAAGGGCGCGTGGCGCTCCTCCGACAGGCTCTGGGTGGCCATCAGGACGTTGGTATCGGGGATGGAACGGTCACCGAAGTTGTAGCTCGAGAGCGTGTCGCGGGCGGAGCCGGCCGAGGCCGTCGACTGCGTGAAGACGCGGTGGATGTAGTATTGCTCGGAGAGGTCGAGCTCCTTGAGGCTCGCGAGGTAGTTGTCGCTCCAGGTGTTCGCGTAGGCGCCGAAGACGAAGAACGGCGTGCGCGAGTAGGCGTCGAAACGCGCGCAATAGCCGTCGAGGCGAAAGGCGTTCAGGGCGCCGGACTCGCAGTACTTGTGGTTGAAGCGGGCCTCGATGGCGGCCATGTGCGAGAAGCCGACGCAGTCGCCGGTCGGCCATTGGTTGCGCGAGGCCGTGTTGAAGCGGCTGAGGTCGAAGCGCTGGAGGGCCAGAAACTGGAACGTGATCGGGGCGATGCGGCTGGTGAGGCGCGCGTCCTGGGCGTGGGCGGCAGGTCCGAGGCCGAGACTCGCGAAGGCGAGACCGAGGGCGAGCGCAACCGTCGAGCGATTCACAATTCCTCCCGGGCGCGCGGAGGTGGTACCGGCGCCTGGCAGGTTGGACCCGCGGGCGGGGTGCAAGCGAAGCGGGTCGCGAACGATTGCCGCGCGGACCCGCGGACCGGAGCCTCAGCGTTCGTAGATCCTGGCGCTATCGCTGAAGCCGGACACCTCGGCTGAGGTCTTGCCCGGGAAGGCCTCGAAGCGGATCTGCTCGGGCGCGAGCACCTCGGCGAGCACGACGCCGTACGCGGCGGTCTCGAAGTTCTGCCAGGTGAACGCCGGATAGGCGGGGGACGGCATGCGCCCGAGGAACGTCTGCGTGGCCGGGTCGACGTAGCCCCACGCGACGAGGGTGTAGCGGACGATCCCTGACGCCATCGTGACGTCCGCGGGATCCGGCGCGTTGCCGGCGACCGCGAACTGCGCGGGCTCGCCGCCGAAGTCGCCCATCGAGACGAAGAGGTGATCGGGCACGAACGCGTCGGGGACGAACGCCAGGTGGGTCACCCAGTAGGGCTGTCCGGGGGCGCCGGCGTAGCCGTTCGTGCCGGCGAGGAACCAGTTGCCGGCGAGGGTCCCGGCGCGGTCGTGGTCGATTTTGCCGGCGCGCGGCTCGGCGCGGCGCGTCAGGCGGGCGAGAAGCTCGGCTCGCAGCGGCTCGGTGAAGTAGAGGAAGGGGTCGTCCAGGTGGAGCTTCCAGGGCTCGCGGACGTAGTGCTCGGGGTGGGCGAAGCCGGCGAGGACCTCCTGGTCGTTGTAGACGCCGAAATCGAGGGTCTGCGCGCCAATCCGGCCGATGAGCTGTCCGGCGGCGACGTGGAACCTGAGCCGCGGCCGGTCCGGGCCGGGGGCGCGCGAGGCCGCGAATGCCGCCTCGAGCTCGGGTGTGATGCTGGTCAGGAGGTCGAGGTAGCTGAAGAACGTGCAGGTGTGCTGAATCCAGATCCGGTACTCGAGGAGGTCCCCGCGCGGGCCGCTCGGGCGCGTTCCGACGCCCGTGATGTCACCGTCGGCGATCGCGACCACTTCGTAGGCGTCCCGTCCGGCGCCCCAATCGGTGGGCTGGAAATACATATGATCGATCGGAGTCACGTGCGCGCCCGCCAGGAGCCCATAGGGGCTGAGGGCGCTGAAGTCCTGGGCGCGCATCGGCAGCACCGTGAGCGGGACCGGGCCCCAGCCGGTGCAGTCGGCGTCGGGGGCCTGGTGGCCGTTGGCGGAATAGGGGCCGAGGTAGGTGACCTCGCGCGCGTCGTCGGCATCGTGCAGGGCGTCCGGCGCGAGAACCTCGGACTCGGTCTCGGACTCGGTCTCGGACTCGGTCTCGGACTCGGTCTCGGACTCGGTCTCGGACTCGGTCTCGGACTCGGTCTCGGACTCGGTCTCGGACTCGGACTCG
>SXIE01000215.1 GCA_005772945.1 Pseudomonadota bacterium | reverse complement strand
GTCATGAACATCATGCTCGTGTCGGTGGTCGAGCGGACGCGCGAAATCGGGATCCGCATGGCGATCGGGGCGCGGCCCATGGACGTGCTCGTGCAGTTCCTCGTGGAGTCGATTGTCCTCTCGGCGGTTGGCGGCGCGATCGGGCTCGGAGTCGGGGCGTTCGCGGCGACGAAGCTCTCGGAGGCTCTCGGATCGGGCATGAGCTTCCCGTCGGAGACGGCGGTGGTCGCGGTCGCAGTTTCCGGTGGCGTCGGCATTCTGTTTGGTCTCTATCCCGCGGTGAAGGCGTCGCGGCTCGATCCGATTCAGGCGTTGAGGGTGGAAACGTGAGCGTTGGCAGAGGAAATTCGAAGGCGTGCGTTGGCGTGCTGGCGTTGGTGCTGGTCGTCGTCGGCGGCGCAGGGGGGCCCGGACGTGCGGAGACGCCGCGCTCGCTCTCTCTCGAGCAGGCGATCACCGAGGCGCGCGCGCAGCATCCGGCGCTCGCGAAGCTCGGGGCCCTGGTGCGCGCCGCCGAGGCGCGGGTGGCCGGGTACGATGCGAACCTGCGTCCGGTGGTGGCGGCGGGCGCGACCGGGACCTACACCGGCGAAGGCTCGGTCGGCGGCACCGGCCCCGGCGTGACGAATACCTTCACGCTCTCGCTGGGTGTCACGGCGAGCTGGGTCATCACCGACTTTGGCCGTACGCCTGCGCTCCAGCGTGCGGCGAAGGCGGCGGTCGAAGTGACGCGGGCGGGTGTCACCGTCACGCTCGCGGATCTGGTGTTTGGTGTGCAAACTATCTACTACGAGGCCGCGGCGCGGCGTGAGCTGGTGAAGGTCGAGCGCGCGGCGCTCGAGCGCGATGCGCGGCACGTCGAGGAAGCGACGCGCTTTGTCGCGGCGGGGACGCGCCCGCCGATCGATGTGCTGCGCGCCAAGACGTTGCTGGCGCGCACGCAGACCTCCCTGACGCGTGCCGAGGCGAGCGAGGAGCTAGCGCGCGCGCAGCTGGTGTACGCGACGGGCGGCGATGCCGCGAAGCTGGCAGTCGAGGTGACGAGCGGGTGGCCGGCGGCGATTCCGGGTGAGGAGGGGCCGGTCGAGGCGCTCGTGGACGAGGCGCTCAGGGCGCGGCCCGAGCTGGACGCGGCGCGTCGGGCGATCGCGGCGGCGCAGGCGGCCGAGCGTGCGGCCGACAGCACGCTGAAACCGAGCCTCTCGGCGAGCGCGCAGGCCGGCGTCGGGACGCGCGACTTCGATCAGTTCGGGCCGGCCTGGACGGCGACGCTCAAGTTCGCGTGGCCACTCTACGACGGTGGGGCGACGGCGGCGGCGGTCGACGAGGCGCGCGCCGAGGCCGAGGCGTCGCAGCGCGACCTCGAGCAGGCGGTCCTCGATATTCGCTCGGAGGTCGTGCAGGCGAGCCTCGCCATCCGGCAGGCCAAGGCCACGGGGCTGGCGGCACGTGCGGCGGCGGAGGCGGCGCAGGCCGAGCTGAAGCTGGCCGAGGCGCGCTATCAGCAAGGGCTCGACTCGGGGATCGAGTGGGCCGATGTTCAGGCGCAGCTCGTCCAGACCCAGGCGGAGATCATCACGGCGGATTGGAGTCTGGCGGTGGGCCGCGCGCAGCTCCTTCACGCGCTCGGGCGGGTCGTCGGGCCCTGAGCGTTCTCGTCGCGTTCAGGTGACTCGGGCCGGCGGGATCGCGAGGTCCTCGCGCAGCCGCGTGAGCGGCATCTCCCAGAGATCTTCCCAGCGCACCGCGAGCAGGTATTTCGCGCGTTTTCCGCGCTGGTACCCGTCCCACGCGAGGCGCACGACACGCGGGTTTGCGACGCCCCAGCGGATCGCGCCGACGAGCGCCGTGACGCCAGGGCCCGGGGCGCCGAGCTGCCCGTACGTGAACCCCTGCAGCGCGATCTCGCCGGGGACGTCGGTCGCGTAGCCGGTCAGGACGTGCCAGAGGTCATGGCTCTGGCGCGCGCGCTGGGCGAGATACGCGACCGCGGGCGGCACGCCGGGCGGGGCTTGGAAGATGTCGCCGTCGAGGCCCCGGCCCAAGAGGTGATGCGCGTACGCGTGCCCGAGCGTGCCGGCCGGGAGACGCGCCATCGCCTGCAGATCGACGGTCGACGAGTCGATCGCCGGTTGGTCGTGGAGCAGCGCCAGCCCGCCCGGCGCCGTGACGAAGCGCAGCATGGTCGTCGGGATGTGGTCGCGATTGAGGAGCACGTTGAGGACGAAGACCTGGCGCGTGTCCTCGGGATTGCGAAGCAGCCGGCCCAGCGCGCGCGCGGCGACCGTCAGGCGTTGGACCGCGGTCCCATCGAACGCGATCTGGACGGCGCGCGCCTCGTCCGTCTGCAAGGGCCCGCGCGACGGACCGCTCTGTCGCATCGTGCGAATCAGCGTGGCAGCCTGATTCCTATTCCGCATGGGGCTCTCCGACTATTGACGCGAGCGTCAATATGGCCAGCAGGCACGGTTGTCAAGCGCCAGCGTTCGCGCAATGGTGCCGCGGATGGGTCGCCGTTTCGCCGCCACCACGCCCGTCGCCGTCAAGAGCGCGACCGCGCCGAGGCGCGTTCGCCGGGCGCCCGAGGCCGCGCGCCAGCACATCCTCGCCGCCGCGGAGGAGGTCATGGGCACGCGCGGGCCCGACGCGGTCGGGCTGAAGGAAGTCGCGCAGGCGGCCGGCGTGAGCCACGCGCTCGTCTGCCATTACTTCGGCAGCTACGAAGCGCTCGTCACCGAGGTCGTGCACGCGCATCTGGCGAAGTCCCGCGCCGCGCTTCTCGAGCAGCTCGCGGCGCCGAACGCGCTGCGGCCCGCCGAATGGCTCGGTGCGCTCATCGACCAGTTCGCCCAGCAGTCGCAAGCGAAGGTCATCCTGTGGGCGACCCTCTCCGGGCGGCTCGAGGCGGCCGACGCGTTCCCACGCACGGACCAGGGCCTGCGGCAATTGGCGGACGCGGTCGCGGCGCGCCTCGCGGCGGCGGGCGGTGAGATCCCGGCGCGCGAGACGATCGAGTCCGTGCTCGTGACGGCTGTGGCAGCCGTCTGGGGGTACTTGCTTGGGCGGAAGGTGCTGTGGGCGGCGGCGGGGCGCGAGGCGAGCGGCGAGCTCGATGGGGCGGTCCGCCGGCACCTCGTCACGTTCGTGACCTCGGCGCTGGGGATTTCGTCTGGGGTGCGCGGCGCCTGACCGCGGGCAACAATATCCGCGCTGCGGTCGGGCTCGCCACGTGCTCAACGATGGCGTAGTGCTGCGATCGGAGGGTTTCGATCCGGTCGCGGCACTAGCGGCGGCAGTCTGAATCAGCCGCGAACGGGGGCGCGGCCCAAGAACGTGGCCCCGTTCCAGCCGAATTCGAACGGCTCCATGTTGCGCTCTGGGTCGCGAACGTGGGCGCGGCAGATCATGAGCACGCTCGGGTCGGACCACAAATGGTCCGCGAGGGAACGCTCCAACGCCGCTTGGCGCGCGGGCTCGAGCCAGGTCCTCAGGTGCATCTGGCAGTGCCAGTCCCAGCCTTCGGCATACCAATCGCCGACGACCTGGCCGTCCGGGTCGTGGACCACCCCCTCGATGTTGTAGCAACCGCCGTCGGCGACCACGTCGCGGGTGCTGTCGGGTTGCGCACCAAGGAGTGCGCTGAGGCGCGCCAGGAGCCAGGATGCCAGCGGTGCGCCGCCGAGTGGCACGCGGCCGGCGGCGTCATGGAACGCCATGACCACGTTCTCGCAGGGGAGGTCGAGGACGGCCTCGCGCAGTTCGCCCGTGTCCTCGATCCGGAGCGTGAATCCGTCGATGTTCAGCGAGAGGGGCGACGGATCGGCGCTCGTCATGTCCTTCAGTCTGTGGGTTTCTCGGGCCATGTCCACCTGGCGGCGGTCGTGGACGTCGCCGCGGTCTGGGGATCCATGCTCGTGCCCGATCGCCCGATAGGTCGGTTGCTTCTTTTTTTCTTCGATGCTAGGCGAGAGTTGCGGCTGATTCCTTTGAATGGGTCGCCGTCCCCCGTCCCCGACCGACGCGATTGCCGTCCCGCACTCGAAAGGCCAAGCTATGACTTCGGCTCTCGAACCCGCTTCCGAGGCTGACCGCACGTCGACCCCCGTGCCCTCCACGTCGACGCGATCGTCGGGTCTGGCGACGCCGGCGGGGACCTCGAACGTCCAGCGCCGCGCGGCGCTCGGCGGAAAGGACTTCGCCGCGCAGGAATCCAGCTTGGCGCCGGTCCAGGCCAAGGGTGGCGGCGGCTCGATCGGCGGAAACGGCCAAGGGAGCGCTTCCGGGGCACGCCTCGACCGGATTCAGGCCGCCTTCGGGCATGAAGGCGCAAGCGCCAATGCGGGCGATGGCGGGAGCGGCTCGTCCACGCCCGTTCAGCGCAAGCCACCCAAAGGGGGAGCTGGGGCGAAGCCAGCGGCTGCCGCGAAGCCAGCGGCTGCCGCGAAGCCAGCGGCTGCCGCGAAGCCAGCGGCTGCCGCGAAGCCAGCGGCTGCCGCGAAGCCGGGTCCGATCAGCGACGCCCAACGCGGCGAGCTCGCCCAGATCGACGAAGACAACGCGGCAGCGGGTGCGGCCCCGAGTCCTGCGCAAGCGCCGGCCGCGGCCGCGGCACCCGACGTCGCGGGAGAGGAGCGCGACATTAGGGCGATCAGTCGGCGGCTGAACGACGTGGCGCAGGCCATCCCGGGCAAGGTCGAGCTGCTCAAGACGGCCGTTGAGGTCCTCTTGGCGGGATCTGCAAGCGTCGACGAGGCGGAGGCCGCCTATCAGGCCCAACACCAAGAGGCGGTCCAGGAGCAGAACGTAACAGCCGTCCTCGATGTGCTTTCGTCGCTGGTCGATCTCTACAATGTCGCGAAGGTGATTCGGAGCGTTTGGACGACCGCTCGGACGCTGAAGACGGCTGGCCGCGCCGCGCTGGCTGCGACCGATGGGGTCCTCAAGAATGCCGACGATGCGATGCAGGCGGTCGGGACCGTCAAAGACGGGGTCGAGGCAGGCCAGACAGTTGGCAAGGCCGTCGCGCCTGCGGCTCCGGCGTCCGGCGCCCTGGCCGCGATGAGTGCCCTAAGCACCAAGGTGGACTCGGTGCGGAGTCTGTGTGCGGCCGGACAGGCGATCCAGATTGAAGATCTCGGTCTCCAGATCGCGGACAAATTCGCCACCGCCAAGTCGGAAGCGGAGAGCCTGATGGAGGCCGCGGGGCCCGTCATCAATGCCAAGCCCGATTCTTCGGCGCTCGTGGCAGCCGACGCGGCCGTCACCGCAGTCGATGCCGCAGTGACCTCGGGAGAAGCCCAGGTCGCGCGTCTCAAAGCCCTCATGGCCGCCGCGAAGAGGGGGAGCCCCGGCGCGATGGCCAAGGGGAAGAAGGCGCGGTCGATCGTCGAGAAACTCCACGCCGAGCCGGCCTTCGCGGGCGACATTTCGTTGGTCGACAAGGTGAGGACAAGCGTGACCGTAGACGAAGCGGCGCATTCGCTTGGGGGCGAGACGGTCATCGGCCACGGGGTGCGGGGCGAGACGACCGCGGGGACTGCCTGGCTGGAGGCAAATACGATGAAGGACCTTTACTTGATCGACCTTCGTAAGCTCAAAGATGACGAAGCGGCCGCCATTCGCACCCTGGTGCCGGTCGTGCGGGAGAAGACCGAGGTCTTGCTCGCATGTGGCTTCTATCCGCTGCAGAAGACCGTATCGCAGGAGGAATTCGACAGCTCAGGCCCGGCGATCATGGAGGCCCTGAGAGACGAGGCCAACCGAAAGGACAGCCCGAGCCCCATGCGCAGGGGCTCGATTTGAGCGCTCAGAGACTGCGCAGATGCGCCGCGGCCGCCTCGGGCGGGGTTGGGTTGATGATCATCTCGGTGCCGAGCTCGAACCCGCCGTAGGCCTGGATGCGGGGCGAGACCTGCAAATGCCAATGCCACGCGTGTGCGAGGTGTTGATCGCGCGGCGCGTTGAATGCTTCCTGGCTCGGGGCCTGCGCGAGTACGACGTTCATGTGCGCGCCTGCGAGCGCGAGTCCCAGGTGCCCGACGACGCGCTTGAGAAGCGCCGCGAGGGGGTGAAGATCCGCCTCGCTGATCCCCGTGAAGTCCGCCTGGTGCCGGGTCGGCGCGATCCAGACCTCGAAGGGATGGCGGCTCGCGTATGGGCACCACGCGACGAAGCCCGGCTCGACATCGACGACGCGCGTGGCCTGCTCGCGCTCGAAGTGGAGGATGTCGCAGAGGAGGCAGCGCTCCTTGGTCGCGAAGTGCGCGCGTGCTGCCTCGATCGTGCGGACCACGCGCGGCGGGCGGATCGGCGTCGCGATCACCTGGCTGTGCGCGTGCGAGAGCGTGGCGCCAGCGCGCGGCCCGACGTTGCGGAAGACGGACACGTGCGCCATGCGGCGGTCGCGCATGAGATCGGCCGAGCGGTCGCGCCAGACCCCCAAGATGGCCGCGATCTGCTCGACGGCGAGCGCCGCGAAGGGCTGCTCGCAGGCGGTGGTCTCGATGACGACCTCGTGGGCGCCGATGCCGTCGATGCGATCGTAGGGGCCGACCGCGGCGCGCTCGCCGGCCGACTCGACCGCGAGCGCCGGGAAGCGATTCGGGACGACGAGCACGCGATCGCCGCCGACCCGGCGGCTGGTGATGGTGCGCGTGCCCGGGTCGCCGGCCAGGATGAGACAGACGGGGCAGGGGCTCACGTGGCGCGCGGCCTGCTCGGGGCGCGCCGGCAGGAAGTCGTTCGGGCGCCGACCGCGCTCACCCGCGATGACCACCCAGATCCGTTCGAGCGGATCCCAGCGCAGCTCGGACACGTCAGACTCCTCGATCGAGCGCGGCGTCGGCCGCAGAGATGAGTGCGAGCTCGAGGCGCCCGGTGCCCGGGAAGCGCTCGATCGTGTCGCCGATGGCGTTGCGCAGCTCGAGCGTGCCCGTCACGCGTCCCGGCAGCGCGTGGATGAAGGCGGTCGCAAGCGGGATGCGCGCCTCGAGGACGGTCCCCAGCGCGGCCTCGACGGGCGCGAGCGCGGGCCACAACGCGAGCGTCACGTCGGCGTGGACGCCCTCGATGTGGAGGACGACCGAGCCGTCGGCCACGACGCGGGCCGCGGCGTCGTTTGCATCGAGGCGCAAGTAAAGGTGCGTGAGGTCGTTCGCGTAGAAGAGGCGCGTGAGCGCGGACTCGGCGCGATGCATCGAGCCGAAGCTCTGCGGGATCTCGCCGGCACCGAGCCACTTGAAGTACCAGGAGCGCTGCCCATCGAGCTCGGGCGTCAGGAGCGCGGAGGGAGGCCGCATGCGCTGCGTCTGCGGCCGCGTGTGTGTGCGCGTCGTCGCGCGCGGGCGACTCAGGCCGAGGTCGATCTCGCCGCCGCCGCCGCCCCCGAACCCGAGCTCGGGCGCTTTCGGTGGGGCTCGCGATACCGTCGCGCGCTCGTCGAGAGGCGTCATGAGCGCGTCCGGCACCGGGCGCCCGAGCGCCCGCCAGATCGCCGCGAGGTGCGAGCGGAAGAGCGCGTCGAACTCGCGATCGAACGAGCTCGAATGACCTTCGCCAAACCACCACCACCAATCGGAGGCCTCGGCGCGCATGACCAGATCGGCGAGCGCCGCCCCCGCGGGGCCGTTGGCGAACAGCGCGGACAGCGGTTGTTGCACCGCCTGTCGCGCTTCCTGCAGCAGCTCCCAGGCGTAGTTCTTCACCGGATCGCCGAGCCACGTCCGAAACGTCCCGTCGATCCACGAACCGGCGCTCACGCCCGCCAGTGGCCGCGCCGGGACCTGTGCCGCCGCCTCGCTCAGCGTCGTCAGCGCGAGCCCCGGCGTCCCCGCGATCGCCTCGTAGAGGCCGGGCAAGAAGCGCGTCACGCCGCCCGGGTACTCCTCCCAGCAGTTCTCGCCGTCGAGCGCGACGAGCACGACGCCATCCCCGTGCCCGAGCGCCGCGTGGATCTGCGTGAGGCGCCCGACGAAGTCGGCCCAGGCCCGCTCGGGCGCCCAGTTTGCGTACACGAAGCCGATGCGATCGGAGAGCTCGTGGTCGCGGAAGAAGAGCGTCACGCCGCTCAGCTCCCAGGGCTGATAGCGGTCGACGATGTGGGGGTGCGCGGGGCTGCCGAGGCTCTTCCAAAGGAGCGCCTCGTCGGTCGCGAGCCAGCGGATCCCCTGGGCGCGCGCCAGGTCGACGACGGCCGCCGACACGCCGCCCTCCGAGGGCCACATGCCGGCTGGCGCCGCGCCGAAGCGCTCGCGATGGCGCGCGACGGCGCGCGCGATCTGCATCTCGGCGTCGCCGCGGAAGCGGAACGGTACGGCCGGCAGCGGCGTCCCGCGATCGGCCTTGCGCGCCGTGTCGCTGTCGATGAGCAGCGGCAGGATCGGATGGTAATAGGGGCTCACCGACAGCTCGACCTGCTCCGCCGCGAGCTGCCGCCAACCCTGCACCACCGCCAAGCCAGCGCGCCGCATCGCCTCGAGCAGCGGGCGCTTGTCGCTCTCGGCGAAGTCGCGCCCCTTGGCGACCAGCGGCGCGACCGCCGGATCCGCGCGCACCGTCACGCCGCACCAGGCCAGGTTGAACCACAGCTGGAGGTCGCGCAGCTCCTGGGTGTCGAGCGGCGCGCCCGAGCGGACGAGGTCGCGCAGCTGCCGATAGCGCGGGTACGGATCGACCATCGTCGCGTGCGCGAGCGAGAAGAAGTGCGCGCGGATGAACTCGATGTCGGCGGCCTGGAGCGCGGTCGCGGGCGTCTCCGTCAGGCGCCAGAAGCGCTCGCGCGCCCCGTAGTCGTGCGCGGCCATGGCGTCGAGCTGATCGCAGAGGCCGGGCACCCAGTTCACGGTGACGCGCGCGGCGGGCACGGCGCGGGTCGCCGCCAGCATGTCGGTGTAGTCCTTGGCGCCATGCATGCGCACCCAGGGCATCGCGATGTCGCCGCTGACCGGGTCGCGATAGGACGGCTGGTGCATGTGCCAGAGGAACGCGACGCGCAGGGTGCCGGGCTTGCCGTTCCCATTCTGGGCCTCGGCGTGCGCGCCGGGAGCGGGTGGTGGCACGGGCGACGTGGGCGACGTGGGCATAGGGTCAGCCGCCGACGCGAAAGACGGTGAGGCCGAGCTGCGCGCCGTCGGGGCCGAGCACCTCGCAGCTCCAGAGGCCCGTCCAATGCGGCTGCGTGCGCTGTTTGGACCAGGTCTTCCACTTCGGACTCTGCCCGACCTCGAGCTCGACGCGCGAGACCAGGCGGTTGCCGCGGCGCCAGACGTGCGTGATCGTTTGCTCCGCCTGCGAATTCTCGAAGGACGAGTAGCAGTAGAGGAGCTCCGGGACCTTTGCGTAGACCTCGCGTACGTCGCGCGGGGTCTTGTCTTCGAGGCCGGTGCCGACCGCGAGCTCCACGAGGCGCGGGCTGCGCGCGATCGGCCAGACATGGGTCCCCGGGTTGGCCCAGATGTCGGCGGCCGTGGGCTCGGTGTTCGGACGCGGCGGGTCGGTCGCGGGCGCGTCGTTCGTCCCCGGGCGCGGAGGGACCTGGGTCGCGGGGAGGTCACTGCCCGGGTTGGGCGCGGGATCGGCGGACGGGTTCCCCGGGCGGTGGGCGCTCGCGAGCGCCTCTTCGCGCCGCATGCGGTCCTCGAGCTCGCGTCGGATCTCGGCTGCGAGCTTGGGCCGCAGCGCCGCCTCGATCTCGGGCACCAGCTTCTTGCGCAGCTCAGCCTCGATCTGCGCGCGCACCTCCGTCGGGAGCGCGGTGGCGGAGGCCGGCGCATCGGCGGGCGCGGCTCCCTCGCCGCCGCATGCCGAGCCGATCAGCTCCACATGGGCGCCCCCCAGAATGCCAGCCGAAACGACGACCCACAGGTTCACGGGCGGAACCCTACACGAAGTGACATCGTTTTTCGACAGGTTGCCTGGGTGGACCTAGGGTCTGGGCGTCGGTGTGGGAAATTGGCTCGCGGGGGCAAGCGCAGAGCGCTCTTCGCGAACCGCGAGGGGCAGCGCAGAGCGCTCTTCGCGAACCATGGACCATGGAGGAAAAGATGGCCGAGCCCGGGATGCGTCATATCTGCCCGGCGTGCAACGCGCTCTACGAACGCGCGGTGTTCGTGTGCGATCGTTGTGGCACGGGGCTGCTCGAGATCCCGGATGCGCCGCTGCTCTCGGGCAGCGTGCTCGACGGTCGCTACGACATCGAGGGGGTCGTCGGGGCCGGCGGCATGGGGACCGTGTATCGGGCGCGCCAGCGCGGCATGGAGCGCGAGGTCGCCGTCAAGGTGCTGCACGCGCACTTCGCGCACGAGCCGCGCGCGGTGAAGCGCTTCTTCCGCGAGGCGCAGGCCGCCAGTCGCCTCATCCATCCGAACATCGTGACGGTCTTCGACTTCGGGCGCTCGACCGAGGGCCAGCTCTATATGGTGATGGAGATGCTCGAGGGTCAGACCCTCGGCGACCTCATCCACTACCGCGCCCCGCTGGCCTCCGGGCTCACGATCGCGATCGCCACGCAGGTCTGCGACGCGCTGGAGGAGGCGCACCGCACGCGCCTCGTCCATCGCGATCTCAAGCCTGACAACATCCTCCTGACGACGGCCGAGGAGGGCCTCTGGGCCAAGGTCCTCGACTTCGGTATCGCGCGGATCGTGCGCGATCCGGGCGAGTCGGCCGAGCTCAGCCGGAACCACTCGACGGTCGAGATCGCCGGCACGCCGGCCTACATGAGCCCCGAGCAGATCCTCGGCAAGGAGCCGGATCCGCGGAGCGATCTCTACGCGCTCGGCATCATCCTCTACGAGATGCTGACGCGGCACCGACCCTTCGAGGACGAGAACTCGGTCACGCTGTGCATGCGCCAGCTCAACGAAGTGCCGCCGCGGATCGGCGTGCACCAGCCGGTGTCGGAGGCGCTCGAGCGGCTCGTGCGCGCGCTGCTGGCCAAGAACCCGAGCGAGCGTCCGCAGCGTGCGCGCGATCTCAAGGCGCTGCTGCTGGAGTGCCCGGAGGCGGGGCAGCCGTTCACGGCGCCGAGCCTCGACGGGACGACGGGGCGGTCGGTCGGCGAGCGGACGACGCGCGCCGATGCGGGCATGCTGATGGCCGAGCGCACGGTCGAACTCGGGATCGCTCAGGGGCAGCATCCGCCACTGGCGGAGGTCATCGAGCGCTTCCGCAAGGCGGCCACCGAGGGGCATAGCGGCGGGCTCGTGTTCCCGGCGCGCCCGGGTGGGGGCGGGACGAACGCGCCGGTCGGGCAGGGCGGGCCGAACGGCCTCGAGCGGGCCGGCCGCGCGCTGCACGAGATCCCGGCGGCGCCGGGGGCGCGTCCCGATAAGAAAAAGAAGGTCGCGCTGGTCGGCGTGATCGCGGCCGAGCACAGCAGTGCGTTCGCGCAGGCCGACGTGGCGGCGTGGCTCCAGGCCCGCGAGCGCGCGGGTTGGGACATCGCGCGCGAAGATCGCCGCGTGGTCCTGAAGATCGCGGCCGACGGCGATGCCCACGCGCTGGCGCGGGCCGTGACGGCCGAGCTCGGCGCGCTGCAGGAGCGCGCGCTGGCGGGCAACGTCGGCCTCCGCATCGGCGTCGCGAGCGTCGAAGAGCAGCACGTGGCGCCGGCGCTGGATCTCGCGCGACGTCTCGCGGTGGCGACGACGCACGGGCAGGTCGCGGTTTCGACTCGGCTCGCGTCGCGCGCGGATCTCGCGGTGCGGCCGCAGACGACGGTGTTCCTTCCGGACGGATCGCCGCTCGAGTGCGCGGTCCTGCGTCGCGTCCAGGGGGCGCGCGCGGCCGCCGCGGGCGCAGTCGCGGGCGCACTCGCGGGGGCCGAGGGTGACGACGACGGCGCGGGCCTCCTCTGGGGCCGCGGTCTGCAGCTCCGCCGGCTCGGACAGATCGGCGACGAGGCGCTGCGCACGGGCCCGACGACCGCGCTGGTGGTCGGCGCGCGTGGCTCCGGAAAGAGCGCGTGCCTCGCGGCCTTCGTGCAGGGACGCAACGTCGTCTCGGTCCGCGTCTCTCCCGCCGCGTCGGCCTATCCGGGCCATGCGCTCGCGCGGCTCGTCGGTGCTTGCTACGGCGTGCAAGCGTTGCGCGGGCGGCCGTCGGATCTGGATCCACTCGTCGAGTTCGATCTCGATGATCGGGCGCGTGAGCTGCTCGAGCTGCTGCTCCTCGATCGCCCGGTCGTCGAGCCGCCGAGCCTGCGCGCGCTGGCGCGCCTCGCGTTCGAGGCCCTTTGCAGGAAGGCCGCCGACGGCGCGCTCGTCATCGCGGTGGACGACGCGCACGCGCTCGATCGTGCCTCGCGCGAGGTGCTGCAGGAGGTCCTGAAGCTCGCGGCCGGCAAGCCCTGGTGCTTTGTCGCGACCGCGCGCGCGCTGAAGGCGGACACTTGGCTCGCGGAGGCGCCGCGCGTCGATCTCAGGCCGCTCGGGCTGCGCGCGATGAACCAGCTCGCGGAGGCGCTCAGGGTCCCGCCGCGGCCGCGTCACGCGCTGCTCGCGGTCGCGCAGGGGAACCCGCTGGCGCTGCAGCTGCTCGCCGAGATCTCGGCGGCCCAGGGGGACACGGGAGGGATCCCGGCGGGGCTCGGGACGGGCGACGCGCTCGTGCCGTGGCTCCTCGCGCAGGCGCTTCGGGCGGCCCTGCCGCAGGCGGCTGAGCGGGCGTGGCTGCAGGCGGCGCTGGGCGAGGGAGCGCTCGGCGAGGAGCCGCTGACGCAGGCGGCGCGGCTCTATCTCGAGACGGCGCTGCCCAAGGAGCACGCGCACTGGCTGGTCGAGCGCCTTCACCGCGAGGGTCCGGTGCCGGACGCGCTGGCGGG
>SXIE01000003.1 GCA_005772945.1 Pseudomonadota bacterium | reverse complement strand
CCGCTCCATGGACGTCCCGGTTCGTTCGCCGGTGTGTCCCTTCGCCGCACACTCCGTCGCTTCAATTGGCATATTCGCCAGTGACGGATTCGTGCGCCCTCGAACCCCCGACTTTCACTCTTTCGATCGCGCTTGACTCACTATCGGAGGTGCTGTTGGCGGTCAGCGGCAGAACCTTGATCGGGAACGTGGTCGGGTTGGCGAAGGGCCCGCTGGTCACGAGATGATTCGCGCTCGTCACCACCCCGTTGGGTCCCATCAGATCGGTCTTGAACGGCGACACCGTCGCCGAGGCCCGCGTCGCGTCCCAGTCCCAATAGGGCACCGAGACGTAGGTGGCCGGGGTCGTGGCAGGCCAGGTGTCGACCTGACGCAGCGCGTTCTCGAAGAGCAGCAGGTACTCACGATGCCACGGCATCACGAGCGGGTTCATGTGCGCCCCCATGCCCATGTCGTTGTCCCAGCCGTCGTCGAACATGGTCATGGTCTCGCCCGACATCTTCATGCCGTCGCAGCGGTAGAGATCGGCGTGCCACTCGACGAAGACGTCGTAGTAATTGAGGAGCGCGCCGGTCTTCCAATCGCTGATGTTCCACGGGTTCTTGTACTTCTTGAGCTCCAGGATCGCGTTGGTGAAGCGGGTCTTCTCGTTGGTGGTAAGATCCTGAAACGACTTACGATTGCGCGGTGCGCTGACCATCGCGAGCGTCAGCGGCTTGGCGCTGAGGTCACACGGCACTTCCGCAGTGCAGATCGTCGCGAGATCGGGATCGGTGTCTCCTCCATCGTCGGCGCACGCACCCGTCAAGGCCGGGAGTGCAAGCGTCGCAAGGATGAGGCGAGAAGGGGCGCGGCTCCAAGAGCGCATGGTAGATCCTGGGGTCGAGGGTGACGGACGCGCGCATCCTGTGCGGATGTGCACACCCCGTCAAGCCTTCCCCTCCTTTCGCGTGTCAGCGGTTGTCAGCGCGTGTCACGCTCGGGTAGCCGACCGGATCCTACGCTCGCGCCGCCCTCACTTCGCGGCGTCGGCGTCGGCCAGACAGGCGTCGTCGAACACGACGGTCGACCCATCGGCGGCGACCCCTTCGACGAAGGCCTTCACGGTCGTAATCGACTCGAGCGTGTAGTGCATGATGCACTGCGCGTTGTCGCAGTGGCGCCCGTGGGAGGCCTCCGCGTCGCGGTGCGGCGAGGTCAGCGCGACGCCGCGATCGACGAGGCCCAGCGCGTGCGCGGTCTCGTGCACGAGCGTCGCTTGCTCCATGAGGCGCGCCTTCGCGACCGGCAGTTGCGCGTCGCCGACCTGCGACGCGATCACCGGATAAAACATCCCGATCACGCCCGCATCGCCGAACGACGCGCCGAGCACGTCGGTTCGCACGGTCGTTCCGTCGTTCAGGTAGCCGGGAAGCCAGACGACGTAGACGACCACCGTATCGGCGGTCGGCTGGCTATCGCGGTGGCGCGCGGCGATGTCGAGGATCTGCTGCTTGGTGAAGTCCGCGCCGCTGACGTCGCTCAGTTTCTCGAGCGCGGCGAGCGAGTCGACGATCGTAATGGTCTTGCCGCGACCCTGGAGCAAGCGCTCGATGTTGGTGCGGAAGAGGGCAAACCCGATCCCCTCGACGTGCCCCAGCGGTCCGGTCTTGGATGCCGAGTACGGCTCGGCACCCTCGACGTAGTCCACCTCGAAGACCACGTTCTTGACCGTGCTCGACCAGACCTCGTTCGGCACCGGGTCGGTCGCAGCGTCGCCGCAACCCACGCCGACCATGACGACCGCCAAAGCTCCCGTGCCCAATACGCGTGCCAACCCTGTCATGCTCGGACCTCCTCGCGCCGACGCTCGGCCTGACGTCGTCCATACCATGGTGTTGCACGGGGTGTCGCTTTCGCGGACCATGCGCGCGGAGGCGCAAATGCTGAGCATGCGCGGGGGCGTCCTGGGGTGCATCGTGCTGCTTGGAGTGAACGGCGTCGGGGCCTGCGACGGCGGGATCGAGCCAGCGGCCTTGCCACCGATCGACGGCGTCAAGTTCGAGACCGAGACCGAGGCCGAGGCCGAGGCCGAGGTCGAGACCGAGACCGAGACCGCGGTCGCGATCGAGACCGAGACCGAGACCGAGACGACCGACCCGCTCGACCTCACATTGCCGGTCGGCCCCAGCGAAGCCCGCGCGGGCCGCATCACGCGCGCCGCCGAGCTCATCGGCGGCCCCAAGGCCGAGGGGCTGGTCGGCGACTTCAAGCTCTATAATGATAGGGTCGCGGTCGTCGTCGAGGGCGTGCGGCGCGCGGGCGGCTACCGCCTCTGGGGCGGCAGCGTGATCGATGTTGACACTGTCCACATCGGGCCCGGCGCGGACCTCTTCGGCGAGCTCTGGCTCGGCTGGAACCTCTGCGTGTTCCGCCCGGACGAGGCCGTCGTCGTCAGCGACGGCCGCGCTGGTGGGACCGCTGCCATACGCCTCACCGGCCGCACCGTGCGGCACCCCTGGCCCGAGAGCTTCCTCGGCGACGTGGCCCCCGACGGCGCCGACCTCGCCGTCACCTACGACTACACACTCGCGCCCGGTGGCGCCTACGTCGAGCTTGCGCTCACGCTCACGAACGACACCCCTCTCGCCCAGGCGATCGACCTGCCGTTCGTGGTGAGCAACCAGGGCGACGGAACCCGCCCGTACCTCGAGGGGCCGGGCCTGGTCGCGCTCGGCAACGCGGGCGTCATCCCCACCCTGTCCGCGGTGGGCCTCACCGTCAGCTACGCGGTCGAGCACGACTTCGCGCGCCTGTCCGGGATCTTCAGCTATCAGAACTTCGATCTCCTCCAGCTCGATGCGTTCACGCTCGCGCCCGGCGAGGCGCGCGTCTTCCACCTCGCCTACACCGCCAGCAGCAACGGGACGACCGCCCTCGCCGAGCGGCGCGCCGAGCGCCAAGGCGGCCCCCTCCCCGGCATCATCACGGGCCATTTCGCTCGCGAAGAGCGCGGAGCGCTTGCCCGCGACGATTTCTTCCGCTCCGCACCCGCCGACGAACCACCCGCCTACGTCGTCGTCCACGGCCCCGCCGACCCCGACACCGTCGTCGGCCTCGTGCCCGTCCTTCCCGATGGCAGCTACCGCGCTGCCGTCCCGGCCGGCCGCTGGGAGGTCACCGGCTGGGTGGCCGGGCTTGGATCGAGCGACACCCTTGGCAATGTGACCACTGTCAACATCGCGGCGGGCGCCCAGCACGTGGTCGACCTCGCGTTCGCCACGCCCGCGCACATCGCGGTCGCCGTGACCGATCGCGACGGCCAGCCTCTCCCCGCCCAGGTCGCCTTCACGCGCGAGGGCGCCACCCCGTCGCCATTTCCGCCCGACAACCAGCGCTTCGACCTCGATTGGCGCGAGGCACGCTCGGCCGTGCTCTTCCTTCCGCCCGCCGGCGGCAGCCTCCCGCTCGCCGCGGGCACGTACACGGTCACGGCGTCGCGCGGACCGACCTACGAGCTGGCCACCGAAACGCTGACCGTCTCGAGCGGCGATGCTCGGAGCCTCACGTTCACGCTCGAGAAGAGCGTCGACACGACCGGGTGGATCGCGGGCGACATGCACACGCACGCCGCGTGGAGCTCGGACTCCAGCGTCCCCTACGCCACGCGCGCACTGCAAGCGGCCGCCAACGACCTCGCTCTGCCGGTGACGAGCGACCACGGCTACGTCGGCGATCTCGGCGAGGCCGTCGCCGCCCTCGACTACGGCGACCTCGTCGCGCCCATGCCCGCGCAGGAGGTCACCACCTTCGCCTACGGCCACTTCAACGCGTTCCCGTTGGTCGTCGACCTCGAGGCCCCGAGCCGCGGCGCCATCATCGAGCACGGCCACGCGGGCCTCGGTCTCTTCGAGGCCATGCGCGCACAACACCCAGGCGAGATGATCATCCAGGTCAACCACCCGCGCTCGGGCGGCTTCATGGGCTACTTCACGGCGACCGAGTACGACGCCGTGCACGACATCGCCGGCAAACCCGAGCACTTCACCCGCGATTGGGACGCGCTCGAGGTTTTCAACGGAAGCTGCGGCATGGGCGCCAACAACAACGCGGCCGCGCTCGCAGACTGGTTCGCGCTGAACAACAACGGCCACTTGAAGACGCTGTCGTCCGGCTCGGACAGCCACGATGAGCGCGCGCCGATCGGCGAGCCGCGCAACTGGATTGCGGTCGACCTCGCTGCTGTCGCGCTGGACCCCTCGGCGATCGTCGCGCCGATCCGCGCGCGCCGATCCTTCGTCTCGTGCGGTCCGTTCGTGCGCTTTCGGAGCGAGGACGGCAAGGGCATGGGCGAGATCGGAGGCGTCGACGCGAGCGGCGCCGCGCGCTTCGCCGTCGAGGTGCAGGCGCCGAGCTGGATGGGGATCGACTCGGTCGCGCTGATCGAGAACGGCGTGGTCGTCGCGACGGAGGACCTGCGAGGTGCGGCGCCCGACCCAGCCCGCAAAGCGCTGCGCTTCGATGGCGTGCTTGCGGCGCAACCGACCAAGGACAGCTGGTACGCGGTCGAGGTTGTCGGCTCGGGGACGCTCGCGCCGATCGCCTATGGGCACACGCCCTATGCGCTCACGAACGCCATCCAGATCGACGCGAACGGCGACGGCCTGTGGACCGCGCCGGGACCCGTGACGCCCTGAGGTTCACCCAATGTAGACAGTGTCTACATCAGGTGCGCTCGGGGCTCCTCACGGCGATCAGTCCGGCTCGCGAAAGCGCGCAAGCGCGTCCTTCGCCTCGGCGATGCCGCGGTCGTCGGCGAGTGTTTCGTAGGCGACGAGCAGGTTGTGCCAGATCTCGCGCTCGAACGGATTGAGCGTCAGCGCCTCGCGGTAGGCCTTCACCGCCTCGGGAGCGGCGCGCGCGTCGAGGAAGCAATTGCCCAAGAGGTAGTAGGCCTCCCACTGACTCGGATCGTGGATCAGCGCGTGACGACACGCGCGCGCGGCGTCCTCCGGGCGGCCCATGAGGAGGCGCAGATCGGCCAGCTCGAGCCAGAGCTCGATCGCCCCTTCGACCTCGCCGCGGAGACGCAGCACACCGACCAGCGCTTGCTCGGCGGCGAGCATGTCGCCGCGCTCACGCCAGGCCTGTGCGAGCAGGCGCCCCGCCTCGAGATCACCCGGGCGCGCCGCGAGAAAACGCTCGAGGCGATCGACCGCCAGCGGGTAGTTCTGCCGCTCGAGCGCGGTCTGGGCTTGGCTCATCAGCTCGGCCGGAGTCGCCATCGGCCGGACCTTACGCCGCGTCCCTCGCCGCGGCCAGTTTCGCACCTTACACGAAGACGACAGACGCCTGCCGGCGCGCTATGGCATCCAGGTGAGTATCGCGACCAGGCCCTTTGCGGGAGGTCATCATCATGGACCGTCCATGTGTGCTCGTCATCGTCACCGATCAGCAACGGCAGCGCGCGTGGTGGCCGCCGCAGGTGCAGCTCCCGGCCCTCGATGCACTCACGCGCGATGGCCTCTCGTTCACGCGCGCCTACACCCCGAGCGCGCTCTGCACGCCGGCACGCGCCGGGCTCTTCACGGGCTATCACGCGAGCAGCGTGCGCATGGACGATAACGTCAATTTCCGCTGGCAGGCATCACTCGACCCCGGCGTTCGCACGCTCGGGACGCGCCTGGCCGCGAGCGGCTACCGCGCGAGCTACCTCGGCAAGTGGCACCTCGCGCGCGACAAGGATCTCGCCCGCGGCGCGCCCGGCCTCACGCGCTACGGCTTCCAGGACTGGAACGGCCCCGACCGCCACGGCCGCCCCCACGAGGGCACCAAGAGCGATCCCGAGGTCGCCGAGCTCGCCGTGAAGTGGCTCGGGCAATACGGTCGGGAGGCGACGCCGTGGTGTCTGACGGTGTCGTTCGTGAACCCCCACGACATCATGTTCTCGCCGCGCGTACCGCGCCCGACGCGCGAGCCGCACGCCGCCCCCTACCCGGCGAGCTTCGCGGACGACCTGGCCGGCAAGCCCGCCATTCATCGGCGTTTCCGGCGTCTCGGCCACATTGTCGCGGGCTTCGTGCGCCATCGCCGCGGGCGCCGCTGGCAGGAGGTCCTCGACGCCTACGTCGACTACCAGGTGGCGGTCGATCGGTGTATCGCCCGGGTGCTCGACGGGCTCGACACGCTCGGGCTCGCGCGCCGGACCATCGTCCTCACCACATCCGATCACGGTGAGCTCGCCGGCGCGCACGGCCTGCGCGGCAAGGGGCCGGTCGTCTACGAGGAGAACTCGCGCGTGCCCTTCATCGCGCGCTGCCCGGGGCTCATCACGCCGGGAACGACCGAGGCGCTCTATTCGAGTATCGATCTGACCCCGACCGTGCTCGGCCTCATCGGCGCGGACGCAGGATCGCGCGAGGGCCTGCCGGGGGCGGACCAATCGAGCGTGGTGCTGGGCAAGGCGCCGCGCGCCCGCGACGACGTGCTCTTTCACTACCGCGCGCGCTGCACGCTGGGCGTACCGTGGTCGCGGGCGCGCGGCTTCGTCGTCGGACGCTTCGATGGACGCTTCAAGTTCGCGCGGTACTTTTCGCGCCTCGGGAGGCCGTTCGCGCCGGAGTCGATCGTCGAGGACGAGCTGTACGATCTCGCGAGCGACCCGGACGAGCTGACGAACCTGGTGGCACCGGGGCCGCGGCGCGTGTCGGATGTAGACAGTGTCAACATGGAACACGCGGCCGCCACCGAAGCGCTCGCGGGCAGGGAGCGGGCGTTCGAGACGGTGCTCCCGGCGTGAGCGCGGACGCGGTCACCACCATCGCCGCGCTCGCGACGGCGGCCGGCGGCGGGGTCGGGATCCTGCGCCTCTCGGGGCCGCGCGCGATCCCGATCGCGCTCGCGCACGTGCGTGGGCTGCCGGCGGACCTCGCCCAAACGGCGCCCCGCACGTTGTTGGTCGGCGTCTTTCACGACGGGCGCGGACGCGACCTCGACCACGGCATGGCGGTCGTCTTTCCCGCGCCGCGCAGCATGACCGGCGAGGACGTGGCCGAGCTGCATCTGCACGGCGGCGCGCTGCATCTCCGGCGCTGCCTGGAGGTGCTCTACGCGGCGGGCGCGCGGCCGGCCGAGCCCGGGGAGTTCCTCAGGCGCGCGTTCCTCAACGGGCGCATCGATCTGACGCGCGCCGAGGCGATCGCCGATCTGATCACGGCCCAGACCGATCGCGCGCTGGGGCAGGCGCGCGCGCACCTCGCGGGCGGGCTCTACGAACGCGCGATGGCGGCACGCGCGGCGCTCATCACGTTTCGCGCGGAGCTCGAGGCGCGCATCGACTTTCCGGACGAGGATCTGCCGGCGCTGAATCCGGCGAAGCTCGTCGCGCGCATGCACGCCGAGGCCGCAGCGCTCGGGGCGCTTGCCGGGACGTATCGCACCGGGCACTGGGTGCGCGACGGAGCGCGGGTGGTCCTGGCGGGGCCGCCGAACGCCGGGAAGTCGAGCCTCTTCAACGCGCTCTGTCAGGCCGATCGGGCGATCGTCACGCCCATTCCGGGGACCACGCGCGACACGCTCGAGGAGACACTCGACGTGTGCGGGATCCCGGTCGTCCTCGTCGACACGGCCGGACTCCATGCGACCGAGGACCCGATCGAGACGCTGGGGATCGCGCGGACCGAGCGCGCGGTGGCGGGTGCGGACCTGGTGCTGCGCCTCGTGCCTCCTGGCGGTGCGGCGCCCTCGCCAGCCGGAGGCCGCGGCGCGCCGGAGCTGGTGGTCTACTCCAAACGTGACCTCTGGCCGTCGGCGCCCCCCGGACTTGCCCTCAGCGTCGCGACCGGCGAGGGACTCGCGGAGCTGCTCGCCGCGATCGCCGACGCCCTCGGTGCACGCGTCTCGGACGAGGGCCTGACGATCGCTCGCGACCGTCAACGGATCGCGCTCGCGAGCGCCGTCGAGGCCGTCACGCGAGCCGCGGACGCGATCACGCGCGGCGAGCCCCCTGAGCTCGCGGCCGTCGATCTGCAGGACGCGCTCGATGCCCTCGCGGAGCTGGTCGGACTCACGACGATCGAAGACGTGCTCGATCGCCTGTTCGCCACGTTCTGCATCGGCAAGTGATATAGACAGTGTCTACATCGCGGACGACGGCCTTGAGAATTGCGGGGATCAGGGATCCGTGCCGCCCGTCAGGAACCGCTGCCGGAAGGCCGCGACCTCGGGGGCGTAGCGCGCCGACCAGGCCACGTTGACCTGTTGGTTCCAGAGCTGGAACGCGCGCAGCTCGTGCTCGCGACCACGCCACGCGCGATGCGGCAGGACCCGGGTGGCGAGCGCGTGGTGCTCGCCCGACTCCTTCCACCAGGCCGGGTGCGCGATCTCGGTCCCGTCGCGCGCGTGGTCGTCGGCCATGCGATGCCAGGCTGCCGTGCCCGGCAGGATGAAGAACGTCTGGCACGACAGCCACCCCGCAAGCGGGCGCGCGGGGTCGCCGGCGCCGATCCCCTCGACCCAAGCCATCGTCTCGCGCGTCGTCTCCGGCGTCTCGCCCGGGAAGTTGAAGACGAGGTAGATGCCGTGATGGAGGCCGATGCGATTCGCTTCGTCGAAGGTGTCACGGGCACGCGCGAGGTACGTCTCGGCGCTTGCAGCCTTGTGCATGCGTGCAATCATGGTCGGGCTCGCGGTGTCGAGCCCGAAGTCGACCATGAAGCCGCAGCGCTTGAAGCCCTCCAGCGTCTCGGGCGACATCAGATCGGCGCGCGTCTCGCACCAGAACGAGACCGGTAGGCGCAGGCGCTCGAGCCCGTCCAGAAAGGCGATGAGCCACGATCGGTTCGCGCCAAAGAGTGGATCCGAGAAGGCGATGGCGCGCGGCCCGACGCGCGCGACGAGGCGCTGCAGGATCCCCAGTTGCGCCTCGACGCTGTAGCGTGAGTAGCGCGCGCCGCGGCCCGGCTCGACGCAGAAATCGCACTTGAAGGCGCAGCCGCGGCTTGTGCCGATCCACAGCGCGCCGCCGCGTGCGCTCGGGCCGCCGTAATGATCCCAGTCGATGTGATCCGTCCGCGCTTGGTCGAAGGCGCCACCCTCGAGGATGCCCATCGCAGGCGGGCGCGCGGGCCATTCGCGGCACAGGCGGCGCAGCGGCTCCTCGCCGTCGTGACGCACGACCCAGTCGCAGACGGCGTGATCGAAGTCGCTGGGAAGCGCGGTCGCGTGGTGGCCGCCGACGACGATCGGGACGTGCGGGGCCAGCTCGCGCACGCGGCGCGCGACGGCGAGCGCACCGAGATAGTGCATGCTGGTCCAGCACGAGATCCCGACCAGCCCGAGCGGCGGTCCGTCCATCTCGCAGTCGAATAGAACCCGCTCGACGACCTCGAGCAGAGCCTCGAGATCCTCGCCCGCGACGCGGTCCAGCTCGATGACGCGCACGGCGGCCACATCGCGCACGGCCCCCGCGAGACTCGCCAGATGCGGCTTGTTCGCGAGCCGGTTGGCCCACCAGCCGGCCCCGTGCAGGACGGGCGGCGAGATGAGGCAGAGCGTCTTCAGCGGATCGTCCCAGGCGCCGCAGGCGCCGCGGGCAGAACGTAGTCGAGCAAGAACGCGAACCCGTCGGCGTTCTGCTGCACGACCTGCTCGATCGAGCTGCCGATCCCGTGACCGGCGTCGAAGCTCGTGACCAAGAGGTGCGGCGCGTCGTTGCCGCTGGCGGCCTGGAGGCGCGCGACGAACTTGCGCGAGTGCCACGGCGCGACGCGGACATCGTTCGCGCCCATGAGGAAGAGCGTCGGCGGGTAGTTCGTGCCGTCGACCACGCGATGGTACGGCGAGTAGGCGTGGAGCGCCTTGAACATCGCCTCGTCTTGGACGCTCCCGAATTCGGTCGTGTTGAAGGCGCCGTTCGGCTCGGTCTCGACGCGCAGCATGTCGTAGATGCCGACGACCGAGGTGACGGCGGCGAAGAGATCCGGCCGCTGCGTCATCACCGCGCCCATCAAGAGCCCGCCGTTGCTGCCGCCGATGATGCCGATGTGTCCCCTTTGGGCGATTCCCGCGGTGATGAGGTGCTCGGTCGAGGCGATGAAGTCGTCGAAGACGTT
>SXIE01000214.1 GCA_005772945.1 Pseudomonadota bacterium | reverse complement strand
GATAGGCGCTCGGAACCTGGAGGCCAGCGGCCTCGAGGCTGAGGACGCCGCCCGCTTCCGGCGTGTGGCACATGCCGCACTGGGTCCGCGACGGGAAGAGCCAGTCGGCGGTCTCGCCCACGGGGTTGGTCCAGGGAACCACGGCCCCCGCATCAGCGACCAGGGTCGCGTCCCGACCGTCCGCGTCCCACCGATAGGTGAGGCCGCGGGTACCGCCTTCGTCGCGAATGAGAAAGCGCGTTTCCCAGGGCGTGGTTCCGGTCGAGGTCGGCAGATCGAAGTGCTTGATGAACACGGTCCCAGTCGGGAACTGCCAGCGCGTGACCGCGTCCCATCCGACCTTGCCGCCCTCGGGCAAGACGATGAAGCGGCGCTTGTCGGCGCCATCGGACCAGAACGAGAGCGCCAATTCGCAGGGCAGGACGCCCGGCGCCGGGGCGAGCGAGGCGGTGTCGACGAAGCAGCCGGTGGCGGAGAGCGTGGGCGGCGGCTCCGGCGCAGGCGCACGCGAGGCGGTCACGTCGAGGCCGTAGAGTCGCCCGTCGCCGATGCCGAGGAAGTAGACCTCGCCGGCTTCGTCCTCGCCGAGGCCCGCGATCGCGCTCGGGGTGGGCCCGATCGGCGTGGTCGGCGGCGGCTCGGTGGCGCGGTTCCAGCTGAAATAGACGCCGGCGCCATAGTCGGCAAACAGGTAGGTCCCGGCCAGCTGGGGCCAGCGCGCGCCGCGATAGACGTAGCCGCCGGTGATCGAACTCCCGACCGCGTGGCTGTACTCGAGGAGCGGCAAGGTGAGGCCGGTCTGGTCGCAGTCGTCGGGCCCGCCGGGGCGGCAGTGGGTGCCCTCCATCGTGCGCCACCCGTAGTTCTTGCCGCCCTCGATGAGGTCGACTTCCTCCCACTGGCCTTGGCCGACGTCGCCGGCCCAGAGCTCGCCGGTCTGGCGATCGAAGCTGAAGCGCCAGGGGTTGCGGAGGCCCCAGGCCCAAATCTCGGGGCGGCCCGCGCCGGCCCGTGGTTGGCCGGGGGCAAAGGGGTTGTCGGCGGGGATCTGGTAGCCGTTCGCGCAGTCGGCGCAGCGCACGTCGAGGCGCAGCATCTTGCCGAGGAGCGACTCGAGGTCCTGGCCGTTGCCGTGCGGGTCGTCGCCGGCGCCGCCATCGCCGAGCCCGAAATAGAGCATGCCGTCGGGCCCGAAGTGGATGTCACCGCCCTTGTGGTTCGAGTAGGGCTGGGCGACCGTGAGGAGGATCTGTTCGCTGGCGGGATCGACCGTGACGACCCCAGCGGGCCCACCGGGCGCCGGTGCGGGGACGTGCCAGCGCGAGAGGATGGACGCGATCTCGCCGGCGTCGTCCACGACGTTGTAGCTCGTGTAGATCGTGCCGGTGGTGGCGAAGGCGGGATCGAAGGCGAGGCCCCGGAACCCGCACTCGCCGGCGAGCGTGATGGCGTCGCTGAGGTCGAGGAAGGTCGTGACGGTCGTCGGATCGGACGGATGGAAGACCTTCACGCGGCCCGTGCGCTCGAGGACGAAGAGCCGCCCCGAGCCGTCACCGGCGTGGGTCAGCGCCACGGGCTGCGAGAAGGCCTCAGCCGTCGGGAAGGCATCGACGAGCGCCAGGCTCGGCGGGGACACGGCGTGCTGCCCGACGTCGCAGGCGGTGGCGTAGTCGAAGCCGAGGTCGGCCCAGGCGAGGTCCTCGGGTCGCTCGGGCACCCGGGGGCCGACGCGGTCATCGTTGCACGCGGCCGCAAGAGTCGCGGCAACGCAGAGGGGGACAGCGATTCCAACGGGCGTGCGCATGCGCACGTTGTAGGGCGCCGCGGCGGTCGCCGCCAGCCCTATTGGCGCAGGTCAGGAGGGACGGCGGAGAACGCGCGGCGGGAGCAGCTCCGGCTCGCGCTCGATGCGGTGCGCCATGAAGAGCGTCGCGTCGAGCTTCGTGAAGTTGCGCTTCCGATAGAAGGTGAGCGCGTCGGCGTTGTTCTCGGCGACCTCGAGGACCAGGTGCGTGCAGCCGCGAAGGCGCGCGAGGTGGTCGAGCTGCTCGAGCATGAACGAGCCGACGCCGCGGCCCTGGAAGTCCGGATGCACGGCGAGCTCCTCGACGTAGAGCGGGCGCATGTCGCGGCTCTCGAAGTAGCGCGGGTTGATCCAGTTGTCCGAGCCGGTCACCTCGAACGAGCACTCGGCGTAGCCGACGATGTCGCCGTGGACCTCGAAGATGAGCTGGGCGATCCCCTCGTCGTTGTAGCTCTCTTCGAAGCGCTGCTTGCTGCGCGGCCGCTGGTACTCGACCGTCTTCTGGTTCACGTCGCGGAAGACGCGTTTGAGGAACTCCCACGCGCGATTGATGTCGCGCCGGTGCATGCGACGGACGCGGATCGCGGGGATCGGGATCGGGAGCTCCTCGCCGTCGGGTCCGAGCTCGACCGGGCGCTCGAGCTCGCCGGTCGGCTTCTTCTTGCGACGCGTCGGGCGGCGCTGCTTCTTGGTGGTCGGCCCCTTGGGAGCCGCCTTGGGCGCGGCCTTGCGAGCCACCGCCCGCACGGCCTTGACGCGCTTGGGCGGCGGCGCCTCGGGGTCGGAGGCCGTCGCCCCGACGGGGGTCGTTTCGGCCGAGGGAGCGACAGGCCGACGATGAGATCCGGTTCGCGACGCCATAGCGGCCTCAGCCGTTCGTTGGTGGCGCCTGGGAAACACTGGTCCACGAAGAAGCCCCGGGGCCACGCCCGGGGACTCTGGCGACGACGGTCGGGCCGCGATGGTGGGCGGTGCGTGATTCGAACACGCGACTTCTTCCGTGTGAAGGAAGCACTCTACCGCTGAGTTAACCACCCATACCGGGCAGCCCCAAGACCAGTGTCGGCGGCTTTTACCGAGCACGCCGGACGCTGTCAAGGCGGATTCATGGCGCCTCGGCGGCCTCGGTGGGCGCTCGCGCGGCCGACGTCGCCAGGACGGCGCCCACGACGACGAGCGCGGCGCCGGCGATCGCGAGGGCGTCGACGCGGTCGCGAAAGAAGATGGCGCCAAAGGCGAATGCGAAGACCACCTGGAGGTAGCCCACCGCCGAGACGCGCCCCGCCGGCTCGCGATGGAGTGCGCGCGTGAGCAGCATCTGCGCGCCCTGGACGGCGAGGCCGACGCCGATGAGGCCGACGACCTCGAGCGCGGTGGGCAGGATCGGATCGGCGATGACGCCGGGGAGGCCAGCCGGGGTGGCGACGAGCGCGAACCAGAAGACGACGACCCACGGGTGATCGCTGCCGCGGAGCGCGCGCACGGTCACGTAGGCGGCACCCGAAAAGACGGCGGCGGCGAGCGCCAAGCAGACGCCGAGCGCGTCGAGCGCCACGCCGTCGCCGAAGAGGAACGAGGGGCGCGCGACCAGGACGACGCCCGCCAAGGCCAGTCCCGAGGCGCCCCAGACGCGGGCGCCGGCCCGCTCGCGCAAGAAGAGCGCCGCGAGGCAGGCGGTCCACACCGGCTGCGTCATCGTGATGACGGCGTGATCGGCCAGCGGCAGGCGCGCCAGCGCCGTGAAGGTGCAGAAGAGCGCCGCGAACCCGAGCGTGCCGCGCACGGCCAGAAGGAGCGGACGCTGGCCGCGGAAGCGCAGGCCGGCGCGCCGGACGAGCCACGCCGACAGCAGCAGGCCCACGAGCGAGCGCGCGAAGATGGCATGCGAGGCGGGGAGCCGGCCCTCGAGCGTCTTCACGAGCAGGCCCATGACGGAAAAGAGGAACGACGCCGCGATCATGTCGCGGACACCCGGGGTCAGCCATCCCCCCTGCCGCCCCTGCCCCCGCTGCCGAAGCTCGCCGCGCATCGGCGCGGACCATGCGGCCGCGCGCAACGCTTTTCAAGAAAGGCCGCGCGGCATAGCGTCGCCGGCATGAACGACGCCGTCCTCTATGAAGCCGCCAGTGCCGAGAATCCGATCGGAGTCCTGCGCCTGAACCGCCCCGATCAGCGCAACAGCATGACCCCCGAGCTGCTCGACGCGTACCATCAGATCATCGATCGCGTGCGCGCGGACGCGGCGGCGCGCTGCGTCGTCCTCACCGGCAGCGGCAAGTGCTTCTCGGCCGGGGCCGATCTGAAATCGCAGGTGCAGCGCGGCGGGGCGGGCGGGGCGCCGCGCATGCCGCACGAGGCGTCGTTCGCGATGTACGTGCCGTTCTTGAGGACGCTCGAGATCGAGGTCCCGGTGGTCGGGGCGCTCAATGGGCATGCGGTCGGCGGCGGGTTCGGGCTCTCGCTCTTGTGCGACATGCGCATCGGCGCGCGCGAGGCGAAGTACGGGGCGAACTTCGCGCGGCTCGGGCTGCATGCGGGGCTGGCGATCAGCTACACGCTGCCGCGGGTCGTCGGACCGGGGCGCGCGGCGGAGCTCCTCTTCACCGGGCGACTCGTCGACGGGGTCGAGGCGGCGGAACTCGGTTATCTCACGCGCGCAGTGCCCACCGACGAGGTGTTTCCGGCGGCGCTGGCGCTGGCACGCGACATCGCCGCGGCCGCGCCGGTGGCCGTCCGCATGATGAAGGCGAGTTTGCGCGAACACACGGGACTCTCGGTTGGCGCCATCCGCGAGGCCGCCTGGCGCGAGGCCTACGCACAGTCGGCGACGGTCGCGACCGGCGACTTCCAAGAGGGCGCGCGGGCGCTCTTGGAGAAGCGCGAGCCGCGCTTCGAGGGCCGCTGAGTATCGCTTGCATAGCGGCGCAAGTTTGCGGCGACGCCCGGCGACTCACGGAGCTTTTACACACCGCACCGGCCATCCAGAGTACTCACTCGGGCGTCGCCCGCAATGCGCGTGGCGGCGCCCTCCACACCACCATCGGAAGGTCCCCATGCAACGCATCGCACTCGTCGTCTCGGCTTCGGCCGCGCTCGCGGCCGGCAGCTTCGGCTGCTCGTCTTCGGGCTCGGGCTCCCCGTCCGGAGCCGCTCGCATCACCACGGTTCGCGGTCAGCTCGGCAGCCTCGCCGGCAAGAACGTGCGCGTCGCCGGTGTGGTCAAAGGCAAGCAGTACTCGGCCAAGCTCACGCAGGCCGGGAAGGCCGACGGGGCCGCCGCGGGGGTGCAGTTCACGATCAGCAACCTGCCCGAGGGCCCCAAGAGCATCGTCGTCGAGATCGACGGCCACACCATCGCGGTCCAGTTCCCGAAGAGCCACGCGCGTAGCGACGCCTTCGCGGAGATGATCCCGGAAACGCACCTGGCGTCGGCGACCGTCGACCTCGGCGATCTCGTCTTCGATGGCGACGCGCTGACGTGCACGCAGAACCCGTTCGACACGGTGCTCGACACCGACGCCGACGGGATCATGGACTTCGACGACGACGACATCGACGGCGATGGCACCGAGAACTGGGACGATGAGTCGTCGTTCGGGGACGACGAGGAATACGCGGACTGGGGCTGGACCGAGGCGGTCGACGATTCGGCGGACGCGGACGGCGACGGTGAGGCGTCGTGGGACGAGGAAGGATGGAGCTGGGGCGACACCGAGGAATGGACGGTGTGCGCCGATGACGACCTGGCGTGCTGGCAGGCCGAAGTGTGTGCGGGCGCGGGCGGGGCGGAGGATCCGATCTGCGCGAGCACGCTGCCCAATTGCGCGACGAACCCGAATGACCCGGCGTGTCAGGTGGATCCGTGTGTGGCGGACCCGGAAGATCCGGCGTGCGAGGTCGATCCGTGCGTGGCGAACCCGGCGGACCCGGCGTGCCAGGCCGATCCGTGCGAGGCGAATCCGGCGGCGCCCGAGTGCCAGGATCCGTGCGTGACCGACCCGGAGTCGCCCGAATGCGATCCGTGCGCCGCGACGCCGGACGACCCGGAGTGCGGCTGAGCCTTGACCCTGGGCGCGCGCGCGGTCAGCTTCGGGCCATGGTGAGACGACTCATGGCGGTGGCCGCGTGTGTACTGGCGTTCGTGCCCGGAGCGGCGCTCGGGGGGCAGGTGGACACCGAGGACATACCGATCGGGACGCTGCTCGGCTACGTGCGCGACGGGTACGCGACGTTGGCGCTCGTGACGCTCGAGACGCCGGCGGCGGTGCGGCGTGCGTATCCGGTGCCGGGCGGCGCGGGGAAGACGTGCGAGCCGTACGACTTCGTCGAGTACCGCGCGAAGGTCGAGCGCGTGGTGCGCGCTGGGAAGGCGCTGCCGGCGCTCAAGGTGGGGACGGCGCTGACGATCGTCCCGGCGAACACGCCCGCGCTGGTCGATCTGAGCCGGCGCGCGTGCCTCGAGGGCGTCTCGAAGAGCCCGATCTGGCCGCGCTTCGGGAAAGGCGTCGAGCCGAAGGATGGCGCGCGCGTCCTCGTCGTGCTGGGCTGGCAGGAGGGCTACGGCTGGCTCGAGCGGGTCGACGGCGCATGGCTCGCGGCCGCCGACCGGCGGCACATCGAGCGCTTCCTCGTCCCGACCCCCGGCACGGAGAAGCTCGACTGATTCGATGCGGAGGCGCGCGGAGCGTCGGACGCTGTCAGGCCACGTGGGGCGCTGCGTGGCCGAAGATCTCGCGCTCGACGTCGGCCTCGGCCGAGCCGCGCGTGGTATCGGCGACCATGTAGTTGCGGAAGGTGTGGCCTGGACGCGTGACCTTGCAGTAGGCGTTGAAGACGGCGTTGAAGATGGGCATGAGCTGCGCGCTCGGGAGCGGCAGGAGGAAGCCGCCGCGCTCGGCGAGGTGGATGGCCTTGCGCAGGACGGAGCCGGCGAACTCGAAGGCGTCGACGCCGATCACCGCGAGATCGGCCTCGAGCAGCAGCACGAGGGGCACGGCCGGGAGGGCCATCATGAAGCGCGACATGCGGCGCGACGGGCTCTTGCTCGCCCAGGTCGAGAGCGGGAACTCCTTGAAGTAATTGGCCGGGAGCGCGGTGTGGCGCGACTCGTCGAGGTGGAAGAGGCGCAGGATCTCGAGCCCGGGCTTGTCGGCGAGGAGGCCGAAGATGCTGAGGGCGATCGTCTCGACCAGCACGTTCATGCCGAAGAAGCGGTCGAGACCCTTGGCCTTCAGGCAGCCTTCGAGCAGCATGTACTCCCAGACCGACAGGCGCGGCACCGGGACGTCGAAGGCCTGGATGAGCTCGCGCAAGACCACGAAATGTTTGGCCTCTTCGAGCACCTGCATGGTGATGGCGGCGCGCGCACCGGTGCTCTGGACCTCGCCGAGCATCGACGCCGAGACGAGCCAGGCGTACGCCTCGCCGTGGCCGATGGCCGAGAGGATCCCGACGAGCGCCTTCTTCTCTTCGAGCGAGTACGCGCGATCCAACAGCGCCTTGAACTCGGCGCTCGTGATGCGGGTGCGCGCGGCGCGCTCGTCCGCGGTCATCGCCTTGTCGGCCGCGTCCAGCAACGTGCGCTCGCCGTCGGTCGCGTCGCGGAAGGTCGACCACGGCGCCGCCTGCTCGGCCTTCCAGAGGAGGCGGAGGCTCTTGTCGTAGTGCTTCTTGCGCAGCGTCTCGCTGGGGCCGCCGATGAACTCGTAGGCGTCGTCGTCATAGGCGGCGGCGCGGCCTCGCAGGCCGATGCGAGCCTTGAGGGCGTCCCAGGCGCGGACGCCGGTATTGACGACGCGCTCGACGTCGCGGTTGAGGGCGGCGGCGCGTTCGTTCAGGGGTCGTTTTTGGAAGTGCATGGCTACCTCTTCTTGGGGCGAGGGGGAGGCGCGGGCTGCGCGAGCGCCATGGCGGTCAGCTGACGAAGGGCGCGGAGGGCGCGCTCGGTGCGCTCGCGCGCCTCGCCGAACGCGGACTCGATACCGATGCCGTTGAGGGTGGCCCAGACGAGATCGGCCGCTTCGTCGAGCGACATCGGCAGGCGCGCGACGTCATCGCCGAGGATGTTGCCGATCGAGCGCACGAGCAGCTCGCGGAAGAACTCGCGCAGGCGGACGACGTGGGTGCGCAGCTTCTCGTTCGAGAGGGCGCCGGCCCAGAGCTCGGCCTGGACCGCGAGATCGTTGCTCTCGCGCAGGGTCAGGATGAGGGCGTCGAAGGCGAGAACGCCGCGCTCCTTGCCACTGGTGATCGGCGCGACGGCGGTGGCGACGCGCGCGGCGAGGCGCTCGTAGGCGCGCATCTGCACCTCGACGAAGAGGTGCTCCTTCGATTGAAAGTGGTAGTGGAGGAGGCTCTTCGAGACGCCCGCGCGCTCGGCGATCTCGCGGAGCGCCGTGCCGGCGTAGCCGCTGCGCGAGAAGCAGGACTCGGCGGCATCGAGGATGGCGGCGACTTGGCCGACATCGGTCGCGCGCTTGAACGCGGGCGCGGGCGCGAGCTCGGAACGTGCGACAGTCATGGCCTTCCGGCGGGCCCGTCGGTCAGACTGGCCGGCCAGTCAGTGGTATCACCCACAGGCGGTAGGCGCAAGCGCGGCGGCTCTTGGAGCGGCTCGCGGGGCTGTGCCGAGCGCGCGCGTCGACGTCAGTCACCGGCGTTGTCGGTGATCCATATCTGCTGGACGCCGGCCGCGTCGCGTCCGACGAAGACGAGGTGCGTGACGCCGACGGCCTCGACCGCCAGGCGCGGCGCGGCGGTGCCGACACCGCCGATCTCGACGTCGTGGCCGAAGGGATCACGCGAGAGGGCGATCGTTTCGCGCGGCGTGACCCAGGCGATGATCGCCTTGCCATCGGGCGGAATGACGAGCGACGGCGAGAGCGCGAAGCCCTTTTCGCGCGTGACGACGCGTGGCGTGAGCTCGCCGGCGGCGAGCGTGACGACTGGGATGTCCCAGGGATCGACCGTGCTCTGCTCGGTCCAGGCCCAGCGCAAGCGACCGTCGGCGCGCGCCACGTCGAGGTCGTCGGAGGAGAGGTTCATGCTGGCGTAGACCGTCTGCATCGGGCCCCAGCCGGCGGGCGCGCGCCAAACCCAGTGACGGAGGTCGTAGCTCGTCTCGCCGGGCGAGGTCGCGAGCGCTACGTCGACGCCGTCGGCCGTCCCGGCGACCGCGAGATCGAGCGCGTCGACGTAGGGGTGCGCGATGGTGATGGCGTCGCGGGCGCTCCAGGTGCCGGCAGCCAGGCGCGCGTGTACCGGTACGCGATCGTCGAAGGCGACGACGTGGACAAACCCGGCATCGTCGACGGCCAGGTGCGGGTGGGCGCCGTCCATCGCGACGACGGCCGCATCCCAGGCGCCGTTGCGCCAGGTCGCGTGCACGACGTGCGAGCCGGCCTCGTCGGTGGCTTCGAACGCGAGGTGGAGCGCGTCGCCGACCGCGAGGAGGTCGGGAAAGACCGCGCGGCCTGGGACGAGCGCCAGCGGGGCCACGTCGAAGGCCGCAGCCGAGAAGGTCCGGACGGCGTGGTAGAGCGTCGGCGGGGAGGTCGTGAAGTCGTGCCAGGCGACGTGGATGGCGTCGCCGAGGACCGCGATCGCGGGGGTCTTGGAGTTGCCGGCGGTCGTCGCGACCAGGGTTGGGGCGGCGAAGGCGAGCGGATCTGCGGGCGGGTGGCGCTGGGTCTCGGACTCGGTCTCGGACTCGGACTCGGACTCG
>SXIE01000213.1 GCA_005772945.1 Pseudomonadota bacterium | reverse complement strand
GCAGCATTGGAGCCAAAGGGCGGCGTCATCAAGGACGTCGTCCACGCCGAGCAGGCGCGCATCGCGGAGGACGCGGGGGCCACGGCGGTGATGGCGCTCGAGCGCGTGCCGGCGCAGATCCGCAAAGAAGGCGGGGTTGCGCGGGCGAGCGACCCGTCGATGATCAAGGAGATCCAGGCCGTCGTGGATATCCCCGTGATGGCCAAGTGCCGGATTGGGCACTTCATCGAGGCGCGGATTCTCGAGGCGCTCGAGGTCGACTTCATCGACGAGAGCGAGGTCCTGACGCCGGCCGACGAGGATTTTCACATCGACAAGGCCGGCTTCAAGACGCCGTTCGTGTGCGGCTGCACCGATCTGGGCGAGGCGCTGCGCCGGATCGGCGAGGGCGCGGCGATGCTGCGGACCAAGGGCGAGGCGGGGACGGGCAACATCGTCGAGGGCGTGCGGCACCTGCGCACGCTGCGGATGCAGATTCGGCGGCTGACGGTGCTTGGGCACGAGGAGCTGATGACCGAGGCCAAGCGGCTCGGGGCGCCGTATGCGATCGTCGAAGAGGTCGCCCGGACCGGCAAGCTGCCGGTTCCGAACTTTGCGGCCGGGGGCGTGGCGACGCCGGCGGACGCGGCGCTCTGCATGGCGCTGGGAGCCGAGGCGGTCTTCGTCGGCAGCGGCATCTTCCTGTCCGAGAGCCCGGCGCGGCGGGCGCGGGCGGTGGTCGAGGCGGTGACGTATTGGGAGGACGCGAAGCGGCTCGCGGAGATCTCGACCGGGCTTGGATCGGCGATGGGCGGGATCGAGATGAGCAAGCTCGAGGCGCATGAGCGGCTCGCGAAGCGCGGCTGGTGACGTTGTGAACGCTGTTCACGCAGCGGGCCCCAGGACCAGCGACGTCGGGCCCGCGGGTGCGATCGGGGTCTTGGCGCTCCAGGGGGGCTACCAGGCGCACGAGCGCGTCCTGTGCGGGCTGGGCTTCGCGGTGCGGCGCGTGAAGAGCGCGGCGGATCTCGAGACGGTGGCGGGGTTGGTGCTGCCGGGCGGTGAGAGCACGACGATGCTGAAGCTCATCGGGTATTCGCAGCTGGGACCGGCGCTCGAGGCGTTTGTCGCGCGGGGGCTTCCGGTGCTGGCGACGTGCGCGGGGCTCATCCTGGCGGCGCGCCACGTGTCGGATCCGGAGCAGGCGAGCTTCGGGTGGCTCGACGTGGATGTGGCCCGCAACGCGTGGGGGCGACAGGTCGATAGCTTCGAGGCGCGGGCGGATGGGAGCGGGATGCCGCTCGTGTTCATTCGCGCGCCGCGGATCCGGCGGGTGGGGCCGGGGGTCGAGGTGCTCGCGACGCTCGGGGGTGAGCCGATCGCGGTGCGCCAAGGCGCCGTGATCGGGGCGAGTTTCCACCCCGAGCTGGCCGAGGTGTCCGAGCTGCACGCGCTGGCGTTCGGTGGCGCGAGAGCCTGACCGGAAGCGCTCGACGGGCGGCGCGTTGCGAGCGCAGAATCCCCGGAAACAAGCGCGCGGCGTTGCGACACGGCGACCCGCGGCGAATTCGCAGAAGGCCTGGCGAAGCCAGGCTGCCCAAGAATGGAATCGAATCGGAGCGATGCGATGCCTTTGCCGAGCGACATCTTCAACCCGAGTCCCGAGCACGCCTCGCTGCGCGAGATGGTGCGGTCGTTCGCCGAGCGCGAGGTCGAGCCGCAGGCGGCCGAGCACGATCGGAACGAGACCTTCAACTTGCCGCTGTTCCGGAAGCTCGGGGACTTGGGGCTGCTGGGGGTGACGGTCGAGGAGCGCTTCGGGGGATCGGCGCTCGATGCGGTCGCGGCGGTGATCGCGCACGAGGAGATCGCGGCGGTCGATCCGGGCTTCTGCCTGTCGTATCTCGCGCACGCGATGCTGTTCGCGAACAATCTGCAGCAGAACGGGAACGACGAGCAGAGGGCGCGTTATTTGCCGGCGGCCTGCTCTGGGGCGGCCGTGTGTGGCATGGCGATGTCGGAGCCGGCGGCCGGGACGGACGTCTTGGGGATGCAGACCAAGGCGCGTCGGGACGGCGACGGCTGGGTGCTCGACGGTGCCAAGATGTGGATCACCAACGGTTGCACGACGGCGCAAGAGTTGGGGGACACGTTCCTGGTGTACGCGCGGACGAGCGAGGGACCGAAGGGGCTGTCGCTGTTCCTCGTCGACAAGGGGTGCCCGGGGTTCAAGCTCGGGCAGAAGCTGCATGACAAGCTCGGGATGCGCGCGTCGCCGACGGCGGAGCTGGTGTTCGACGGGTGCCGCGTGCCGGCGGCGAACCTGGTCGGGGCCGAGGGGGACGCGGTCTCGCACATGATGCGGAACCTCGAGGTCGAGCGGCTGACGCTCGCGGCGATGTCGCTCGGGATGGCGCGCCGCTCGATCGAAATCATGAGCAGCTACGCGCGCGATCGAAAGGCGTTCGGGCGGCCCATCAACCACTACGGGCAGATCCAGCGGCACATCGCCGAGAGCTACGCCGAGTTCATGGCGGGCCGTTCGTACGTGTATGCGACGGCGCTGCGGATCGATCTCGCCCATTCGGGCAATCGCATCGACTCGGACGGGGTGAAGCTCTACTGCGCGACGATGGCGAAGAATGTGGCCGATCGGGCGATCCAGACGCTCGGGGGTTACGGCTACGTCGGCGAGTACCGGGTCGAGCGACTCTGGCGGGATGCGAAGCTGATCGAGATCGGCGGCGGCACGCTCGAGGCGCATCAGAAGAACATGACGCGCGACCTGGCCACGCTCGACCGGATCCGCTGAGCGTGCGTTGGCGGGACGGACGGGGCTCGCGGGCCGGGCCGGATGGGGTGGCCGGGGTGTCGGGGGGGCCGGGGTGTCGCGTCCGGCGGTTCCCTGCTATCGTCTGGCGGTGGAGTCCTTTCTCGTCCGGGCGGCTCGAGACACGGCACGCGTCGTCGTCGCGCTGGCGTTGGCGCTCGCGCTTGGCGCGGCTCCGGGGGCCGCGCGTGCCGAGGCGCCGACGAGCGCGCCCGACTTCCTGGTCGATGGGTTCGAGCCGGCCGGCATGCCTGGGTACGACATCCTCGACGTCGCGCGCTCGGGGGTCGTTGGGCACTTGAGGCCGGCCTTCGGGCTCGAGTTGGGGTACGTCCACGGCGCGCTCGAGGTTGCGCCGCCGGACGCACCGCGCGCGGTCGGGGCCGAGCTCGTGGCGGATCGCGTGCGCGCGGATCTGGTCATCGGTGTGGGTTTTTTCCGGCGCTTCGCGGTCAGCCTCGGGTTGCCGTTCGTGCTGATGCAAGACGGCGATGATCTCGGGATCCTGAACCGCCCGGGCGGAGCCGTGTCCGGGGCCGCGATGGGCGATATGCGGCTGCAGATCCGGGGGCAGCTCTTCGAGATCGAGGGCTTCGGGCTCGGGCTCGGGTGCGAGGTCGCGTTTCCGACCGGCGACGACGACGCGTTCCTGTCAACGGGGGGCGTGAGGGCGAAGCCATGGCTTGCCCTCGACTGGCGCGAGCGCGAGAGCGGCGTGGTGGTGGCGCTGAACGTCGGGTACCACGCGCTTCCCGAGCGCTTCGCGCAGGGGACCGCGATCGACGATGCGTTGCTCTGGGCGTTGGCGCTGGATCTGCCGACGCCGGTCGAGGCGGTGCACGTGCTCGCGTCGCTGACGGGGGCCGTGCCGCTGGGTGGGGTCGAGGACGGTGGGCGCGCCGAGCCGGTGTCGCTCGCGGGGGCGCTCACCGTGCGGGTCTCGGAGGTCACGCTGGCGCTCGGAGGCGGGGCGGGACTCACGCGGGGGATCGGCGCGCCCGAGTGGCGCGCGTTCATCGGCGTGGCGTGGCAACCGCTGTTCGGAGCCAAGCGGTAGGTAGTCACGCGGCCGGTGGGGTCGGGGGCTCAGGGGCTCAGGGCGAGGTTGTCGTGGGCACGCTGGTCGGGCGACTGGCGCTCTCGATGGGTTGAGGACGCAGCTGGACCGGGCGAGCGGCGACCAGGAATTGGAAGTGCTCGAGCACGCGCGCGGTCAGCGTCTCGAGCGCGCGGTCTAGGAGTTTCTGCTTGAGATCTCGGCGCTTGCGGTCGTCCTGCCAGATGTTCTCTTGGCTGTGGCCCGACACGCGCTCGAAGGACGTGAAGAGGAGCGTGCCGGTCTTGACGTCGAGGCAGGTCGCTTCGATGACGCCGGCGACGTCGATGGTGCGGCTCGGGACGAAGAGGCCGCCGACGATCGTGAGCCACAGGGCGCCCCAGCCGTTCGTGTAGCTGCGGTCGACGAAACGGTGGCGGTACATCAAAAGGTACTCGACGCGGTAGCGTGCGGCGCGCTCGCGGAGCCCGCCGATGTTGACGCCGGTCGGCCAGTCGGTCGAGACCTCGGTCACGGAGTCGAAGTAGCCCGAGCCGGTGAGGGCCTCGCGTAGGACGCCCGGCGGGTTGCTGAGCGGGATGTCCTGATCGAGGGCGTAGCCGGTCGCGACGGGGACGATGCCGATGCGGGCGCCGGTCTCGAGATAGACGGGCGAGAGGAGGATCTCGCGGAGCTGGGCCTCGGTCACGTCGCCCATGACGTCGCGCTTGAAGTGGTTCTCGGCGAGGAGTGGCGCGGGCTGCGGGGCGTCGCTCATGATCGGCGCCATCGAAACCTGGAGCGGGGCGTGCGCCGCGCAGGCCATGGTCATGGGGGCAACGAGGGACGCGAGGGCAAGGAGCGTGAGGCGCATGGTCGGTCTCCGTGAAGGACGTGGACGCGGCCGAGCGTGCGCGCGCTGTGTCATCGGACGGTCATAACCGGGTCATCGCTGGCCCATGTGTTGCGAGCTTGCGGGCGAGGGAGGCGAGCGGATACCAACCGGCATGCGCAAGACACCCGTCAGTCACGACCTCGCGGCGCGGCTCCGACCCTTCACCGAGCGCGGGCTCGTGACGCAGGTGCCGACTGAATGGCAGCTCATGCTCGGGCAGCTCGAGATGGCGCCCTATGTGGTGATGCCTGACGAGGGCGACGGACGGCGCTACGACGGCGCGCGCCTCGGTCATCCGCTCTTGCGCACGCCGATCGTCGTGACGCAGATCGGCTGGGAGCACTTCCGCGTGGGGCATGGGCTCCACAGCTCGATGGAGGCGCTCGAGCGGCACCTCGCGTACGTCTTCCACGAGGGCATGCCGGTCTATGATCTCCAGCTCGTGCAAACCCACGCCGGGGGCCTCGTGCGCCTGCGCGCGTTCCTCGAGCAGGTCGACGCGGCGGCCACCCCCGCGCACGCGCGGCATCGCCGCCTCATCGACCTCATCATTCCGAATGCGCGCTGCTACCGCGCCGCGGTCACGGCCCCGGGCGGCTGGATCGACCAGGCCGAGGCGTTCGACTACCCGCCGCTCGATGCGACGCCGACGTTCCTGCGCCCCGAGTTCACGAGCCTCGTCCGCTTCCTCGCGTATTGCACTCAGACGTTCCCGCCGTCGGCCCGGGGCGAGCCGCCGTTGCAGGTCCTCAAGACGATGGCGGAGCTAGCGACGCGCCGGTTGCGCAAGGCCGCGTGAGGCGCGCCGAGGGCCGGTACTGAACGGCGTTCAGCGTGGGCGGGTGCGCGTCCCGGTGCCGGCGATGACGGCGAGCTGGCCGCTCGTGATGTGCGCTTTCAGGGCGGCGAGCGTCAGCGACGTGCCGACGCATTCGTAGGTTTGGGTGGTGCCGGGATCGACCTGGGTGCCGTAGCGGCGCTCGATTTCCTGGCCGACCGCGTCAATGCGGTCTTGGGTCGCAGGGTGCGTCGAGAGGAACGTCGGGATGGACGTGCCGCCCTCCAGCGCGAGCAGCTTCGCGAAGAAGTCCGCGAGGCCGTAGGGGTTGTAGCCGGCGCCGTAGGCGATCTGCAGCCCGATCTTGTCGGCCTCGTTCTCGTGGTCCTGACTGAATTGCGTGTTCGCGAAGAAGGCGTAGAGGCCCTCGGCGACGTCGGCGGCCATCCCTTCACCGAGGAACCAGCCGCTGATGGTGCCGACGGCATACGACTCTTCGACCATCTTGACGCCGTGTCGCTCGGTCACGTGAGCGAGCTCGTGGCCCATGACGCCGGCGATTTCGGCGCAGCTCGAGGCCTGCAGGATGAGGCCCGTGCTGATGTAGGTGAAGCCGCCGGGCGCCGCGAAGGCGTTGACCAGGGCGTCGTCGGCGACGATGGCGACCTTGTAGCCGCCGATCTCGGCGGGGTCGCGGAAGGTGCGCGAGGACTCGACCAGGCGCCCGATGAACTGCTGCATCCATACGGTGGAGGGGTCGTCGGGCGTTGCGATGCGGTACTCGGCGTGGAGCTGCTGGTCGACGGCGACGCCCATCTCGACCTCCTTCTCGCTCGAGATGAGGACGCCGCCGAGGCCGTCGCCGCAGCTTGTGACCGCCCATGCGCCAAGAAAAATACGACCGAGAGAGCTGGCGTATGCGAGCACGTTCATGGGGGACCTTCGTGTGTGGGATACGTCAGTGTCGCATGTCCGAGAGGCGCGCGACAACGATATCGCCCTCGGTCGATGACGGCCACGGAAGCCGCCGTCGCCGCGTCGTAAGCGCTTCCGCGGGTCGGGGGCGTGCGGCCGGCCGCGACTTTCCGATTGAGGAGAGTTCGCGTACTCTGATAGACCGCTGAGTCCCGCACCGTGCGAGGCCGCTGCGAGGTTTGGGCGCGAGCCACTCCAGCGGACGCAGGTGCGTTTGGGAGGGGACGTGTCCATGCGAATCGCCTTCACCTGCGTCGCTGTCTCGGCCTTCTTGTGTGTGGCGGGGCTGCTCGCGACCGCGCCAGAGGCGCGCGCCCAGACCTCGGTGTTCTCGCAGACCTTGCGCGGGGACATGGTCGCGACGGGCAACACGCTCGGGCTCGATTCAGCCTCGAGCCCCGCCGGTACCCCCGGGACGCGCGGCGGGATCGGCACGTTCATCGCGAACCCGCTCGAGTTCGCGTCCTCGACGAACGGGTCGTACCCCGTCGGGACAACGCAGGACGCCACCAAGAACGGATCCGAGGCCGTGCTCGACTTGCCCGCTGGCGTCACGGTCGCCCACGCCGAGCTCCTCTGGGCGTGCTCGAGCCAGGTCGCCGGCGCCCCGGCGACGCCCGCCACGACCCCGAACAACGTGGTCCTCACGCTCCCGGGCGGCGTCAAGCAGACCGTCAGCGCCACCGGCGAGGACACCGGGCTCACGCTCCTCAGCGCGACCAACAAATACTATGCGCGCTGGGCCAACGTCACGGGGGCCATCGCCACCGGTGGCGCGGGGCGCTACATGGTCTCGCGCGTCGCCGGCGTGGCCACCACCGGCGCCGTCACCGGCTGCGGCTGGACGCTGTTCGTCGTCTACGAGAGCGACACCATGCCGCTCAAGAACATCAACCTCTGGATCACCAGCGAAGAGGTCCGCTACAACGGCGCGGGCTGCCCCTGCGAGACCCAAATCGATGTCTCCGGCTTCTGCACGCCGCCCGCACCCGCGGACCCGACCGGCTCGATCTTCGTCACGTCGATGGAGGGCGACGCCCTCTATTACAATGACAGCTTCGGGCTCGAGGACCCGTATTTCGCCGGGGACTACCTGCCGCTGGGCGGCCCCAACAACGCGTATGACAACTTCTTCTCGTCGCAGATCAACAAGAGCGACGGCACGCGCGACACGCGCGGCACCTTCGGGACCAAGAACCACACCGTCGACCCCGATAATGGCGCCTCTCACACGCTCGTGTCGGGCGCCCGCACCGGCTGGGACATCACGACCGTCCCCGTCAACGACGCCTGGTACAACCCGGACGTCCTCAAGAACAGCCAGTCGGCGACGAGTATCCGCGTCACCTCGGGCGGCGCGGTGGGGGTCGAAGGCGACGACTTCGTGGTCGGCGCGATCGGGCTCGCGCTCGACGTGGCGTCGCCGTTTCTGTCGAGCGAGCACGACGTGGACCACGCCTCGACCTTCGTCGGCGACACGCTGACTTCCACTGTGCGCGTCTTCAACGAAGGCAACGGCGCGGCCGACGAGGTCTTCTTCTGCTTCGCGTTTCCGGCGAATGTGACGTTCACGGGGAGCTTCACCGTGGCCGGGGCCGCGCGCGCCGGGGTCACGGCGGCCCAGCTGGATCCCACCAAGTGCGCGAACGGCACGGGCGGCGTCTCGATCGGCGCGATCCCGGCGGGTGGCTCCAAGACCGTCACGCTCGCCTATCGCGTCGACGGTCTCGCGCCGCCGCTCGACAAGGTCACGACGACGCCGAGCTTCCATTCGGCCTGGACCCCTGCGTGCGCGGGGGCGCCGCTCCAGAACGACGCGCAGACGGGTGAGACGCGCGTCACGGCGGGCAAGGCGATCGACATCACGCTCGCGGTGACGCCCACGACGCCGCCCGCGGTCGAGGCGGGGGACGCCCTGACCTACACGATGACCGTCACCAACACGGCCGGCAGTGCGCTCGCGGGCGCGGTGCTGCGGATCGCGATCCCGACCGGCACGAGCTTCGTGAACAGCAGCGTGCGCGTGAACGGTCAGCCGGCGGGGGCGACGTTCCCGTATGCGACCGGCGCGGCGCTGCCGACGATTCAGGCCGGCGCCTCGGCCACCGTCAGCTTCCAGGTCACGATCACGATGACGTCGGCGGGCATCATCAGCGAGACGGGCTACGTCGATGTGGACGGCGTCAGTGCAGCCCCGGAGAAGGCGTCGAACACGGTCGTGACGCAGGTCAAGGGGCAGGTCATCGAGCCGACCGACACCGATCACGACGGCATTCCCGACACGGACGACAACTGCCCGATCACCCCCAATTCGTTGCAGGAGAACACCTACGACGCGACCGGCTTCAACCCGGCGGCGAACGACGAGGGTGACGTCTGCGACGACTCGGACGGGGATGGGCTGCTCGACAGCGAGGAGGATCCCGGGGCCGACGGCTACGACACGAACGAGACCGACGCGACCGACGTCGACACCGACGGCGACGGCCTGTGCGACGGCAACAAGACCGTCGCGCCGTGCGCCGGGTTCGAGGATTCGGACGGCGACAAGAACCACGGCGATTGGGGGAGCAGCGAGCCAAGCCCGGTCGATCCGGACACCGACGGCGACGGGATCTGCGACGGCGTCTACAACTTCGGGGCCTGCGACGGCGGCGAGACGACGAACGGCACCAACCCGCTCAAGACCGACTCGGACAAGGACGGGCTCTGCGACGGGCCGGGCGGCGGCGGGTTCGATGCAAGTGGCTGCAAGGGTGACGAGACCGGCGGCGACGGGGACTACCAGCCCGGGACGGACACGAACCCGGCGCGCAGCGACACCGACAATGATGACTTGTGCGACGGGTTCCAGAACGGCGCGACCGACTGTCAGGGGGCCGAGGACAAGGACGGGGACCGCGATCCAGGCGACTATGACCAGCCGGCCGACGGCGAGTCGAACCCGCTCGATCCCGACACGGACGATGGCGGCGTCAAGGACGGCGTCGAGGTCCTGACGCAGCACACGAACCCACGCGATCGGTGCGAGGGCGACTTGGTGAACTGCGAGATCCACGATGACGACAACGACGGGATCCCGAATGAGCAGGACTCGTGTACCGATCGGGACGGCGACGGCTACGGGATCGGGCCGCAGTGCTTCGGACCGGACTGCAACGACCTGATCCCCGAGTGCACGACCGACTGCGTGACGGACCGTAACGGCGCGGACGGAAACGGGATTCCGGACTGCGAGGAGAAGTGCGAGGACGCCGATCAGGACGGCTACGGCGTCGGGCCGTCGTGCTACGGATCGGACTGCGACGAGGCCAGCGCGGCGTGTAACACCGACTGCAGCGACTTCGATGGCGACGCGCGCCCCAACTGCGCCGATCCGGACGACGATGACGATGGGCTCCCGGACCAGACGGAGGTCTCGCACGGGACCGACACGCGCAACCCCGACACCGACGGCGACGGGCTCTTGGACGGCGAGGAGGTCAATACTTACGGAACGTTGCCTGCGATCGCCGACAGCGATGGCGACGGGCGCTCGGACGGGGTCGAGGTGAAGCAGGACCACTCGGATCCGACCGCCAAGGACAGCGACGGCGACGGGCTTGAGGACGGCGAGGAGGTCACGACCTACCACACCGATCCGACCAAGGCCGATACGGACATGGGCGGCACCGACGACGCGACCGAGGTGAAGAACGGAACCGATCCGACGAACGCGGCGGACGACCGTAGCGGTGCCAATGCGTCGTCGTCGGACGATGGCTGCGCGGGCGGCGGTGCGGGCGGGTGGCTGCTCGGTGCGCTCGGGCTGCTGGCCGGTGCGGGTCGGCGCCGGCACTTGCTGAACGAAAAAAAAAAGTCCTGCGCGGGGCGCTCGTCCTCACGGCGCTCGGGCTGCTGACGGGCGCGAGCGGTGAGGCGCGGGGCGCGGGGCCCGACGGGTTCTCGCTGAACCACTTCCTGGTGAAGCCGGGGGCGGATCGGATCTTCCTCGTGGCGGGGACCGAGGTGGCGCCCGCGTGGCAGCCCTATGGCGGGATCTGGGCCCACTATCTGTCCAAGCCGCTCACGTTCCACGTCGACGGGGGCGGGGCCGACGAGGTCGTGGTCGAGTCGATGTTGCAGCTGCAGGCGGCGGTCGGGTTCGGCCTGGCGGGGATCGGCGAGCTCGAGCTGGTGATGCCGCTGACGCTCACGTCGAAGGGGGACGCGACGCGCCTTGCCGGGGTCGGCGATTTCGGTGCTGGGGATCTGCTCGCGCGTCTTCGGTTTGCGCTGCTCACGCGCAAGGATGGCAAGGACGGCTTCGGGCTCAATCTCGGGGTCACGGTCGGGATCCCGACCGGGGATGCGTCGGCGGCCTCGGGTGACGGTGGGGTCACGATCGAGCCGACGCTCGCGCTTTCCGCGGGGATCGGGCCGGTGCTGATCGCGCTCGATGCGGGGGTCGGTGTGCGGACCGAGACGCTCGCGTTTGCCAACTTGAACTTCGATCACGAGCTGACGTTCGGGCTCGGCGCGCAGGTTCAGGCAACCGACTTCCTGGCGATCGGCGCGGAGATCTTCGGGCGCGCGGCGCTCTCGAACCCCTTCGCCGAGAACCCCGAGACGCCAGTCGAGGTCGTGGGCGGCGTGAAGTTCAGGGCGCTCGGCGGGCTTCACGTCGAGGTCGGCGGCGGCACGGGCATCGTCCACGGCTATGGCGCGCCCGAGTGGCGCGTCTTTGGTGGCGTGCAGTGGGCGCCGTATGTGAACGATCCCGACACGGACGGCGACGGGATCCACGACTCGAAGGACAAGTGCCCGACCGTCCCCGAAGACAAGGACGGATTCGAGGACGACGACGGCTGTCCCGATCTGGACGATGACAAGGACGGGATCCCCGACACGGCGGACAAGTGTCGGCTCGAGCCCGAGGACAAGGATGGCTTCGAGGACAGCGATGGGTGCCCGGATGTCGATAACGATAAGGACAACATCCCGGATTCACAGGATAAATGTCGTGACATCCCGGAGGACCGAGACGGCTTCGAGGACGAGGACGGCTGCCCCGATCCCGACAACGACCACGACGGGATCCTCGACGACATCGACAAGTGCATCGACCAGCCCGAGACCGAAAACGGGTACCAGGACGAGGACGGCTGCCCCGACACGCCGCCTTTGGCGCGCCTCGAAAACTGCAAGATCGTCATCGGCGAGAAGGTCTACTTCGACACGAACAAGGCGACGATCAAGCCCGTGTCGTTTCCGCTGCTCAACGAGGTGGCCCGCATCATCCGCGACAATCCGGGGATCGTGCGTGTCGATATCGAGGGTCACACCGACAGCGATGGGTCGGTGGCTCACAACCGCGGGCTGTCCGATCGGCGCGCCAAGGCGGTGCGAACGTACCTGGTCGGGCAGGGGCTCAAGGCCGCGAAGTTGACCGGCAAGGGGTACGGCGAGGACATGCCGATCGCGCCGAATGTGACGCCCGAGGACAAGGAAAAGAACCGGCGCGTGGAGTTCATGGTCAAGAACGCGGAGTGCAAGCGCTGAGGGTGCGAACTCTCGTCGGGAGTCGCGACCGCGCTGGCGCTACGGCTTGGCGTCTCCGAAGTCGACGACCGCGTTGTTGACCGGATGCGCGTCGGTGCGGGTTTCGGGCGCGAGGACCTGCGGGGGGGCACCGGGCGCGAGCACGATCGGGGTCTCGACGAAGTGGCCGAATCCGTAGGGGCGGCCGTGGCATTCGAGCAGCGAGGGCGCGTCGCACACGTGGATGTGGAGGTGCGGCTCGCTCGAGTTCCCGGAGTTGCCGACGTGGCCCAAGCGCGCGCCGGCGACGACGCGGTCACCCGGCGCGACCGCAATGCGCCCGGAGATGAGGTGGGCGTAGGTCGCGACGTAGCCACCGCCGTGATCGACGACGACGGCGTTGCCGGCCAAGGTCGCGTAGGTGATGGCGACCGCCTTGGCAGCGGCGCCGGGGACGTTCTCGGGGATGTGGTCGACGACGGCGACGACGACGCCGTCCGCCATCGCGAGGACGTCGGCGCCGTAGGCCGCGTAGTTGGCGTTGACGCTCGGGTCACCTGTGTGAGTGCCGACGTTGTCGGCTATGCGCACGAAATCGAGGGCGTAGCGTTGTGGGGTCGTCAGCCCTCGCGGGAAGCGCTGTAGGCTCCGGCGGTGCGGGGAGGTGTTGGATGCCGCATTGGCAGCAAACCAGCCGTTGCCAGCCAGCGGTGCGCGAAAGACGCGGAGCGGCGTGGGGTCGACTGGAACCGAGACGGCCACGGAGGTTGCCGGCGCGTCGGGGGACGCGATCGTGACTTGATGGAGCATCGCGTGCGGAACCGGAGCCTCGGCGGCGAGGGTCTCCCAGAGATAGACCACCCCGCGCCCACCAGGTGGAATGACGATCGGCCCATCGGCCGGCGGCAGCACGCGGCCATCGGCGGTGACGATCGTGACGCGCGCGGACAGCGCGGGGCCGACGATCGGGCGTGACGAGTCGGCGTCGAGCGCGACCAGGGGCACGGCGCGGTCGGCCGGGGACGACACGAGGAGCTCGTAGACGAGATGGCGCGCACCGCCCTGCTGCAAGACCGCGGGGGACGCGAGGGTGCCGATGGAGGCCGCTGGGAGGGCGACGGGGCCATCGGGGTTGGGTCGGGTCGTGGCGCAGGCGGCGAGTCCGAGGCAGGCGAGGGCGTTGAGGATTTCCGATTTCACGTGGTTCTCCCGTGGGGTGATTACCAGCTGAGGCCCATGCCGAAGCTCCAGCCGTTGCCGCCGTTGGCGGTCGGAAGAGCGGATCGGCCGGTGACCCTCAGGCGCATGAGGAGTCCCGTGGCCCCGTCTAGCACGAGGTCCAGACCGAGGTCTGCCTCGAATGCCACGGCGACGCCGTGATCGAAGGCCCAGCCGGGAAGTGCGCGCGCTCGCAGCGAGAGGCGGTGACCGCTTGGGCCGAGCGGCGCGGCGGCTTCGACGAAAGGCCCGGCGGACGTCACGAGCGCATAGCCGTCGACGCCCCAATGCGAGAGATCGAGTCCGAGACCGGCGACCAGAAAGCTCGAGAAGTTGCGACTCGCGGCCAGCGTGAGGGCGGCGCCAAAGCGCATGGTGAGCGCGAAGGGCATGCCTTCGCGCGGGCGCGAGAGGCTCGTCAGCGAGAAGGCGAAGCCGAGGCGCGAGGCGAACCAACTCTGGTCAATGCGCGGTCCCCAGCCCCAGGTCGCCTGATCGATGAGCGTCAGGCGCATCTGCTCGAGCGCCAGCTTGCGGCCATCGGTCGAGAGCGTGGTCTCGCTGCGAAGGAGCGTCATGCGCCCGGTGCGCCTGAGCGAGACCTGGCGCGCCTCGCCGGCCTCTTCGTCGATCACCGCGAAGGCGAAGCGCGCGGTGGCACGCCCGCCGGGCGCCAGCCCGATCTCGTAGGCCGAGCGCCGGGATCCGTCCGGGCGACTTGGGCCCGCGGGGAACGGATCGACGCGGGCTTCGGGTCGGAGCGGTAGGCGCGCGCGCAGGTCGAGGGCGGCGTCGAGCGCGGGGCTCGTCGCGGCCGGATCGGCGCCGCCGGTCTTGGCGTCGACGGCCCAGGTTTCGAGGTCGAGCCAGGCGTCGACGTAGGCGGCGAGGTCGAGTGCGTTCGGGCCGAGGGGTCCGTCGCCGGCCGCATCGAGTATCGCGGCAAAGGCGCGCAGGGCGGCGGCGCGCGCGTCGACGTCGCCGGCATGGGCGTGCTGGAGTGCCGCGAGCCCGGGGTGATCGCCGAGCTTGGCGCCGAGAGCGTCGCGCGCCGCTTCCGCGTCGATCGCGCGCGTGCGGCGTGCCGGGATGATGGCGCGCGGGCGTGCGCGCCCCGCCAGGAGGATGTTGCTCACGACCTCGTGGGGGTGCATCAGGATACTTGCACCGTCGGGCAAGGATGGCACGACGCGGCGTAGGAGATCGTAGGCCATGGTCGCGCAGTTCTGCGTAAAGAACGCGTAGGGGATCGCGATCTCGGTCTTCTTGCCGGCCCAGACCTCGGCGAGCAGCGTGCGGATCTCGGTCGCTGAGAGCGCGAGGTCGTACAAGACGAGGTCGCGTCTCTCGCGCACGGCGTAGCGGCGATAGACGTCTCCGAAACGTTCGATCTTGAGGCTGGCGCGCAGGCCGCCGACCATGCCGCGCAGCACGAAAAACGGGGTCTTGGTCGCGTCCTCCATGGCGGCGAATGCGAAGGTCGGCTCGAAACTCTGGCCGGTCATGCGCGCGCGGTTCGCGCGCCGCACGCGGAAGATGACGTGCCCCATGCTCGCGGCCGCTTCGCCCCAGGTCGGAGTCACGTACACGAGCTCGATGCCGTCGACGTTCGCGAGATCGGCCCACGTTTCGAAGGCCGTGCACGCGCCCGTATCGAGCGGGAGCGGCGTCGGGGCGAGGCCGCGCGCGGCCAGGAAGCGCGCGCGCGTCGGAAACGTGCAGCTGAAGTCCTTGGGGCGGAGCGCTGCCAGCGCGACCGACGCGGCGAGGTCCGTCGCCGGATCGGCGCGCCCCGCCGGGACCGGGTAGCGTGCGGGCGACCGGTCGGGCGCGGCACGGTCGAACGTGAAGGGTGTGTCGCCGGGCTCGGTCCAGCCCATCACGGCGCGCCAGGCGCGCTCATCGGAGTAGTGGGCGCGAGCGTCGGCGCGGCGCGCGAGCAGCGCGACCCACGCCAGGCGATCCTCGAGATCGGGCCCGAGCACCGGCGGCAGCGGTCGAAGGTAGGGGCGCAGCGCGGCCGGTAGGGCGGCTGTCAGGGCCTCGGCCGGCGACGGATCGGCCGCGCGCGAACGCGTGTCGGAAGCGAGCGCACTCCCGACCGCGATGAGCGCGAGCAGCGTCCTGGTCGTCGATTCCGTTCGCCGTCGCTGGGTCCTAACGACGCGCGAGGAGTGGACCATACTTCGAGACCAATCCTCGCAGGTAGGGTGCGAGCTCGGGATCCGCCTTGAGCACGCGGACGAGTTCGCCTCCGAAGAGCTGGGCCCGAGCCGTATCGAGCTTGATGCCCGCCAGCGGCCTATCGAGCGCACCGCGCGCGTCTTTCAGGACCGCCTGCAGGCGCGGCAGCAGGCGCGGCGGGAGTGCGAGGGCCTGGCCGAGGTCGCTGACGAAGGCGCCGTCGCCGCGGGCGAGCGCACGGCGAATGTCCTGTTGGTGGAGCTCGAGGTAGCCGACGTCTTCGGCGACCGTGAAGACCACCAGTCCGGCGGCGGTCGTCACGAGCAGCACGGCGCCGACGACGATGAGGGCCGTGTCGCCGTCGTTGCCATCCGAGCCGCTCTCTTGGCTCGTGGTGGCGATGATTGTCGTGGCCATCTCGCCGCCGCAGCCGAGCGCGGTCGCCGTCATCGCCAGCGCGGTGGCGGTCGCAATCCAAGGCCGTCGGCCGTACTGGGGGACTCGCGGCCAGCCGCTGGCGGGTCCGTGACGCAGCTCACGCATATCGATCCTCCGAATCTGAGACGGAGCGGCGCGCCGCCCGTGAAGTGGGTTGCCGGGGTGTCGGTCAGTGCGGCGCGCGGCCGAGCGACGCGACGAGGGTACGAAAATCGGTGAGCGTCGGAAAGCCGTGCCCCTCGGGCAGCGGCGCGTTTCCGGGGCGGACGGCGACCCAGACGGCCCAGCCGGCGGCTCGGGCGGCGCGCGCCTCGTCGAGACTGTCGGTCACGAACGCGATCGCGGGCGCGTCGACGCCGAGCTGGGTCGCGATCGTGCGGTAGCTGGCAGGGGCCTTCTTGGGGCCGGTCGTCGTGTCGAAGTAGCTGCCGACGAAGGGGGTCAGATCGCCGAGGATCGCGTGCGCAAAGAGGAGACGCTGCGCGGTCACGCTGCCCGACGAGTAGATGGCGAGGGCGATTCCGGCGGCCCGGAGGGCCTCGAAGACCTCGCGGATCTCGGGGAAGACGTGGGCCCGCAGCGCGCCGCGCGCGTAGCCTTCGGCCCAGACGCGACCTTGCAGCTCTTTGAGCCCCGTGTCCTTGACGTCGTGGTCCATGAGCGCGAGCGCCGAGTGCGTGGCGCCGTCCGGTCCGTCGTCCTCGGGCGAGCCCATCTGGACGGCGGCGGCGCGCACCGCCGGATCGGCCCAGTGCGCGCGCAAGAAGTCGCAGAGAGCGCGGCGCGCGTACGGGAAAAGGGTTTCGACCACGAAGGAGATCGCGGTCGTCGTGCCCTCGATGTCGAAGACGACCGCGCGCACGTTGCCGCCCGTGGCGTCCCCGACGGTCATCGCCGACTCCGCGCCAGCACGCCTGCCAAGCCCGCCAGCGCTTCGTCGAGCAGCGCCGGCGCGATCGACGTGAAGCACACGCGCACCCAGCGCTGGTACGCGTCGCCCGACGCGCCCCCCGGCGTGAGCAAGACGCCCGCCTCGTCGACGGCGCGGAGCAGCAGCGGCAGCGCGGTCGTCGCGTCGTCGGGCAGCCACGGGCTTGCATCGACGAAGAGGAACGTCCCGCCGGGTGGCGTCGGGACGCCGAAGACAGCGGCGGTCTTGACGGCGGCCGCGTGGTAGAGCGCGCGCGTCTCCTCGAGCCACGCGTCCCCCTCATCGAGGGCCCGTGCGGCCCCGAGCTGCATCGGGCGCGGCGCGCAGTAGACCTGAAAGGTTTGTACACCACGTATCGCGCGCATGGCCTCGCGCGGCCCGTGGGCCCAGCCGACGCGCGCGCCCGCGAGGCCGTATCCTTTAGAGAGCGAGTGGACCACGATCGCGCGCTTGCGAAGGGCAGGGTGCGTCCAGATCGGCGTCGGGGCAGCGGCCCCGAACCACAGCTCCTCGTAGACCTCGTCGCAGAAGACCCAGAGGTCGTGGCGCTCGGCGACGCGCACGCACGCCTCGAGCTCGTCGGGCGCCAAGATGGTGCCGGTCGGGTTGTGCGGAGAATTGAGGTAGAGCGCGGTCGTCCGCGGCGTGATGGCGGCTTCCAGCGTCTGCTCAAGATCGAAGTCGCTCGCGAAGAGCGCACCGAGCGAAGCTCGGAGCTGCAAGTGGGGCAGGGGCCCCACGGAGAAGGCGTAGCCTTTGGAGCGCTTGCCCGCGACGCCGTCATCGGCGCGCAACCGATCGAAGAGCGGGACCTGCACCGGCACTGCCCCGCGCGACGCGATGATCCCACGCACCAGTGGCCAGAACGGCGCCGGCAGCAGCACCTCGTCGCCGGGATCCAGCAGCGCCTGCATGGCGACCGAGAGCCCGCTGGTCGCGCCCGACATGACGCACAGCGCCTCGCGCTCGAGCGTCACGCCGGACCGCCGCTCGACCTTGCGCGTGATCGCGTCGAGGAGCCGCGGCTCGCCCTGTACCGGCGCATACGTGTGGAGTAGCGGCTCGTCGACCGTCCGCTGTGACTCGGCGCGCGCGCCCTCGTAGGGCTCGCGCCACGTGTCGCCGACGTGCAACGGATAGAGCGGTCCGACGCGCGACTTGATGCGCTCGCTCATGGCCGAGAACACGCTCGCGGACAGGGTTTCGGTGGTCTGCGAGACCGCGGGAAAGCGCGCCATGCCCTCGTCTTTGGCATACGCGCCCGGAAATTGCCACGCGCGCCCGGCGCTACCGCGGCGCCACCGGGCGCCACCGGGCGCCACCGGGCAAACGACCGTGCGCGCGACTTGCCGGATGGGCCCCGCATGTGCGAACGGTCCTCCGCCCGAAGGCGCCCGGACCGGCGCCTCGCACCTACGAGGCACCATGCAAGTCACCCACGCCGGCGCCGCCGGTCGCGCCGCCGGGATCCTCCTTCATCCGACGAGCCTGCCTTCTCCGCACGGCATCGGCGATCTCGGCGAAGGCGCGTTTCGCTTCATCGACTGGCTAGCCGAGGCGGGGCTCACGCGCTGGCAGTTCCTGCCGCTGGTGCCCGCCGGCCCCGGGAATTCGCCGTACGCGACGCCGGCCGCGCTCGCGAACCATCCGCTCGTGGTGGATCTGCGCGGCCTCGTCGCCGACGGCCTCCTCGACGCGGAGGCGATCCAGCGCCCGCCCGACTTCTCGCCTGATTTCGCGGACTTCGCGCGCGTCCTGGCGTTCAAGCGGCCGCTCCTCGAGGCCGCCGCCGATGCGCTCGTAAGCGGCCGCGTGCCCCATCTCCAGACGGAGTTCGAGACCTTCCGCCACGAGGCGCGCTGGGCCGACGACGCGGCCGCCTTTCTCGCCATCCGCGAGTCGCACGGCGGCGCGCCCTGGTGGACCTGGCCCGCCGCGCTGCGCGACCGCGAGCCCTCCGCCCTCGCCGCCGCCACGGCCGAGCTCGCCGTCCCGATCGCGCGCCACGTGGCCGCGTTCTTCTTTTTCGCGCGCCAATGGCAGGCCGTGCGCGCCCACGCCGCCCTGCGCGGGGTGCGCCTCATCGGCGACGTGCCGATCTATGTCGACCGCGACTCGGTCGACGTCTGGTCGCATCGCGACCTCTTCCAGCTCACGCCCGAGGGCGCGCCGATCGCGGTCGCCGGCGTCCCGCCCGACTTCTTCAGCACGCTCGGGCAGCGCTGGGGCAACCCCCTCTACGACTGGGGCCGCCTCGCCGCCGACGGCCACCGCTGGTGGATCGAGCGCATGCGCCGCGCGCTCGCCGACGCCGACATCGTGCGCCTCGATCACTTCCGCGGCTTCGCGGCCTATTGGGAGGTCCCGGCCGACGCCCCCGACGCGCGCACCGGACGCTGGGTCGAGGGCCCTGGACGCCGGCTCTTCGACGACCTCGCCGCCGCCCTGGGGACCCCGCTTCCGCTCATCGCGGAGGATCTCGGCGTCATCGACGACGCCGTCGTCGCGCTCCGTGACGCCACGGGGCTACCCGGCATGCGCGTCTTGCAGTTCGCCTTCGGGGGCGACGCCGACCACCCGTTCTTGCCCCACAACTACGTCGTCAATTCGGTGGTCTACACGGCCACGCACGACAACGACACGACGATGGGTTGGTGGCAGGCGACCGACGATCGTTCGCGCGACCACGTGCGTCGCTACCTCGGCGTCCACGGGCATGACGTGGTGTGGGACCTCATTCGCGCGGCCTTCGCGTCGGTCGCGGGTCTCGCGATCGTGCCGCTGCAGGACGTCCTCTGATTGGATGGTCGCAGCCGCATGAACACGCCCGGCGAGTCGCGCGGCAACTGGGCTTGGCGCGTGCGCATGCAGGCCTTCAACGCACCCCTGGCGGCCCGCTTGCGCGAGCTGTCGGGCCTCTACGGACGCACGCCGACGCCCGCCTGATGCTTGGTGTACAAAGTACTCTCGCGAAGGCCTCGCGTGGGTCCGCATCGGACCCCGTAGCGAGGCTGGCCGCGAATCGGACGCCTCAGCGTGCGAGCGTGAAGTCGACGGTCCAGTGGATGCGCAACGTGTCGTCCTTGTCGCCGAGCGGCTTCACCGCCGCGGTCAGGCGATCGGTCGCGACCTGGACCAAGTAGCTGGTGCAGTCGGGAAGGCCCGCGCTCTCTTGGTCGAAGTCGATATGGACGACCGAGCCGAAGCCGTCGCCCCAATAGAGGTGGGCGGCGTGCTTGCCGGCCTTCTCGCCGGCGCAGACGATCGGCGTCTTCGCGAGCGCGCGCTCGACCTCGGTCGCGGCCGTCGCCGTCGCGTCGAGGATGGCCTTCGTGCACGGGGCGTCTTTCTCGCCGTGTCCGCAGAGCTCGGCGGCGATGCGATTCACGACCACATGCGGCGCGGCCGGGGGAGGCGGCGCTTTGTCGGCGCGCGCGTGCGTGCAGCCGAGGGCCGTGAGGGCGACGAACGACGCGGCGGTGAGACGAGCATGCATGTGGACTCCGCGAGCTAGGGGCGAAGGACCTTGGCGTTGAGCGTCACGCCGACCGGACAGTGGTCCGAGCCCATGACGTCGGGACGAATGAACGCCTTGCGAATGAAAGGTAGGACACCCGGCGAGGCAAGCACCAGGTCGAGGCGCCAGCCGATATTCTTGGCGCGGATCCCGAAGCGTTGACTCCACCAGGAGTAGGCGCCCGCGACGTCGGGATGGGCGGCGCGATAGGTGTCGGTCCAGCCGGCCGCGAGCCAGCGTCCGAGCTCGGCGCGCTCGACGTCGGTGAAGCCGCTGGTCTTGGCGTTCTCGCGCGGGCGAGCCAGGTCGATCGGCTGGTGGGCGGTGTTGAAGTCGCCCATGACGAGGATGCGCGCACCCGCGCGGCGTGCGGCTTCGAGGCGATCGAACAGGTGGCGGTAGAAGGCGAGCTTGTAGGGGATGCGGTCGTTCGAGCGCTGGCCGCTCGGGAGCAGCGAGCCGTTGCCGTTGGGGAAGTAGGCGTTGATGATCGTGAGGGCGCCGAAGCGGAGCTCCTGGAAGCGCCCCTCGCGATCGAACGCCGCGTCGCCGAGGCTGTTGGTGACGTCGTCGGGGGCGCGCGCCATGATCGCGCCGACCCCGCTGTAACCCGCGCGCTCGGCGGCCGTGAGGTGAAGGTGAGGGGTTGGGAAGGGAGCGCTCAATGCGCCAGCGAGTTCGGTCGGCAGCTGCTCGGGGCGGCAGCGCGTCTCCTGCAGCCCGAGCACGAAGGGCCGCTCGGCCTCGAGGTGCGCGAGGAGCGTGCCCTTGGCGGCGATCGCGCGGAGGCCGTTGACGTTCCACGAAAGGACCTGGAGATGACGCGGCGCCATGCGGCGGATGCTGGCATGCGGACGATCCCTTGGGAAGGCGCTGCGAGCGCCCTGGGCGATCGCGACGCGCGCGACAGGAGGCAGTTCGCGGGCAGCATTGTTCCCCGGTCCGATGCGGACCCGACGCGAGGCCTTCGCGAGAAGATACTTGCGCTACGCGGGGTCGTGTTCGAGCCTCGCGCTACAGCCCGCGGGCGCGAGCGCGTTTCGAGGTCCCGATGCCCGTCCCATCTCGCCAGTTTCCCATGGTGCTCGCGTCCGCTCTGGTGGCCGCCGTCGCGCATGTCGCCGCGCGTGCGGAGGCGGTCCCGCACGGACTCTGGGAGCTTGCGGGCGACCACGAGGCGCCTTTTGCCGTTTCGTGGATGGTCGGCGGGGACGACCTCTTCTGGGTCAGCGATCAGAAGAGCGGCGTGGCCGCGATGCGGCGCGGCTCGGGCGAGGTCGCCTGGGGCCGGCGCGTGCCCGACGGCGCCCCGTGGCGCGGCGTCTGGCTCGGCGACGGGGCCGTCGTCGTCGTGTCCGACGCGGTCCGGACGTATCAGGCCAGCGATGGCGTCAAACGCTGGGAGAAGGGCCTCGGGTGCGCACCCGCGGCGTGCACGCTACGTGTCCTGGGGGTCGATCGCGGGCACGTTTTGGCGGTTCGCGCGGTCGCCGACGGCGGGGCGAGTGCGCCCGACGAGCCCGACGAGCGCGACGAGCCCGCGGAGGTGGTCCTCTTCGACGTAGCGACCGGCTCCGAACTCTGGTCGCGCCCGCTCGGGGGGCCGGCGCGCGGGCCGTCGCCAGGCGCCGTCTTCGGTCCCACTTGGGTCGCCGTCGAGCGCGGTGGCGACCGCTTCGGACTCCGCTTCTTCGGGCGCGAGGGCGGTGTGCCGCTAGGGAGCTGGGACGCCGCCGTCGGCGCGCGCCCGGCCGATCTGCTGGCCGTCGTGGCTGCGCGCGGCGCCGTCGCGCGCTTCGATCTCCGGCCTGGCGCCGGACGGCTCGCCGAGGTGATGCTCGTCACGCCTGGCGGCGAGTCGACCAAGCGCCTGATCGACAGCATGCCGCTCGGCGGCGACACGGCGCAGGTCGCGTGGGCCAGCGCCGATGCGAACCAGGCCGCGCTCTTCGTGCCCGCGCTGGGCCCGCGCCCCGCGGCGCTGGTGCTGGCCGGCTGGGAGGGGGCGCAACGCGTCGAGACCCTGCGCGGCGCGGGGGAACCGGTGCGCGTCGGGATGCGCGTACTGCTGCCCGTCGCGGGCGCGTGGCGTTTCTTCACCGCATCGGACGTGGTGCCGCCGAGCTTCGCGATCCCGGGGCTGGGGAGCCACGCGCGCGCCTTCGCGGTCGGCGAGCGCGCGGTCATCATCGAGGGCGACGCGCTCGTCACCCTCGGCGCCGACTCCGAGGTCGAGGGGTTCGGGGCGCCGGCGCTCGGGGCGGTGCCCGTGTCGGCGGTGGCGGCGGTCGGCAGCGCGCGCGCGGATCTCCTCATCGCGCGTGGCGAGCGCGTGGCCCACGCGGTGCTGGTTCCGCTGGCCAAGGCGCGCGAAGGGCTGTCACGCGCCGTCATCGCGGGCGGCGATCCGGGGCCGCTCTTGGGGCGGCTCGCGCGTTTCGGGGCGTGGCTCGTGCCGCTGCAGAGCGCCATGCCCGCGATGCGCGACGCGCCCGTCCTGGCGGCGGACCAGCAGGCGCTCAACGCCTCGTTTCGGAAGGCGTGGCTCGCGGGCGACGCCGAGGGGGTGTTGGACGGCGCGAGCGAGCTGATCGAGCGCCTCGGCGAAGCGCCCGCCGAGCGGCCGAAGCGCGTCGCGCTCATGGATGGGCTCGCGCTGCTGATGCTCGATCTCGTGGTGGCGCCGGGCGCTCGACCGCGCACGGAAACGGCGCGCGAGGCGATGGTGGGGCTCGCGCGCGCCTACGCGCAGTCGGGCGACGACGTCGGGCGCGTGCCCGCCGCGATCTGGGCGGCCGTGGCGGTGCTTGCCGATGACCCGCTGAGCGCGGCCGAGGTGCTCGGGCGCTTCGCGCGATCGCCGACCGCGGGCACGGATCCGATCGTGCGTGAGGCCGAGGCCGAGCTCGTCAAGCGCGCTCTCTTCCTGGTCCGGACGAGCGCAGGCCCGCTCAAGAGCGAGACGTCGCGTCAGATGTTGGTCGGCGCGCTGCGCTACTTCCGCGCGTTCGACGCGGCGCTCGGAACGGACGCCGAGCACGCGCGCGCCCTCTTCGACGGCGCCGAGGCCGACCCCGACATCGCGCGCGAGCTGAGCGACCTCCTCGAGCGCGCCGAGGGCCTCGCGGCGGCTCGCAAGGGCCTCGGGCCCGCCCTCTGTGGGCTCGTCTGCGAGGCGGCGCACGCGGTCTGCGGGGGCGGAGAGGAAGGCGCTTGTGCCGCGCGCTGCCTCCAGCAGGGCGGCGCCCGATTCGTCGCCGGGGCGCGTCCCGGCGGCGACGCTCGCTGGTTCTGCGATCGCTGACACTCCCCGCGCCCCGCGCGCGCCTTACTCGAGCGCCCTCACATCGAACGCGAGCCTGCCGTCGCGCAGCGCCAGCGTGACCATCGCGCCGTCCGGGATCTCGTCCGCGATGAGCTTCCGGCCGAGCGCCGTCTCGACGTGGCGCTGGATATAGCGCTTGAGCGGCCGCGCGCCGTACACCGGATCGTAGCCCGTCTCGGCGATGAACGAGAGCGCCTCGTCGCTCGGCTCGAAGACGATCTGACGGTCCGCGAGCCGCTTCTGCAGGATCTTCAGCTGCAGTCCGACGATGCGCTTGATCTCGGCCTTGTTGAGCGGCGTGAACAGCGCGATCTCGTCGATGCGGTTCAGGAACTCGGGCCGGAAGGACCGTCGCAGCTCCTGCATGACGGCCTCACGCGTGCCCTCGTCGATACTTGCATCTGCGCGCAAGCCCTCGAGAAGCAGCGGCGAGCCCACGTTCGAGGTCATGATGACGACCGTGTTCTTGAAG
>SXIE01000212.1 GCA_005772945.1 Pseudomonadota bacterium | reverse complement strand
GTCGCCGAGCGGCTCGGTGATCCCGTGACCTCCCTCGACGTGCTCAGGCTCGCGTCGATCGTGCGCGTGGGGCAGGCGCGTTTTGCCGAGGCGCGCGAGGCCTTCACGGAGCTGCTCGCAGGTTACGAGCGCGTCGGCCACGGACGGCGCGTCGTCGAGTGCGCGACGGTGCATGCGCTCGGGCTCCAGTACGCGGGCGAGCTGGCGGCCAGCGACGTGCACTTCGATCGCGTCCAGAGCGCCGCCATCGAGATCGGCGCGCCCATGTACGACGCTTGGGCCAAGAGCAGTCAGGCCGCCTCCCTGCTGGACCGCGGCCGCATCGACGACGCGGCGGCGCACCTCGAGGCCTGCGTACGGATCCTCGTCACGAGCCGCGATCAGATGAGCGCCGTGCTTACGCACGGCCTCTTGGCCGAGGTGCGTTGGCACCAGGGCGACCGCGCGCGTGCTGTGCGAGAAGGCCTGACGACCCTCGCCTTGGTCGAGCGTTCGCCGCCCGCGTCGTTCTCGGTTCTGCGGGGCCTGACCAGCCTGGTGACGACGTTCCAGGCGGCGTGGGAAGCGAGCTTGAAGCGTGCGGGCGCGGCCGCCGACGGAGCGCGCTTCGGACGTTTGTCGTTCCTCGCGCGCAAGGCCCTCGAACGGCACGCGCGCGTCTTCCCGATCGGTCGCGCGTACCTGCTTCTCGCGCAGGCCGCGCACCATCGCATTCAGGGGAACGACCATCAGGCGCAGGCCTTTCGGGAGCGCGCGCGCGCCGAGGCCATCCGGCTCGGCATGCCGCACCCGCGGACGCTTGCGGACCGGGGTGACGACGGTTCGTCCGGGCGAGCGTAAGACCGACGTAAGAACTCGCGGGATCTTCCGGGGGTACATGGGTCTGGCGCGACGCAACCTGCCCACCGGGACCTGGCGCCGCACGCTCATCCACCCTGCACGCCGGAGCCTCCGCCATGTCCTCTTCCCGTTCCTTCCTCGGCTGTCTCGTCACGGCCCTCTGCGCCTCGGCGCCGCTGGCCGCCCACGCTGGCACCGTTTACGACCAAGGCCTCGTCCTCAAGGCCGCCGCGAGCGGCTTTGCGTTCAACGGCGTCGGCGCACCGAGCATCGTCGCGTACCCGGACGGCGCCGGCGGGACCGCGTACCGCATGTACTTCGAGACGACCGTCAACACGATCGCCGGCTGCAGCTCGACCTGGAGCATCGGCATGGCGACCAGCGCCGACGGCCTCACCTGGACCCGATCGGGCTCGGCCGTCTTCACCGCGAGCAGCGGTTCCTTCTATGGATGCTCGGTCGCCCACCCCGAGGTCCACTTCGACGGCGCCACCTGGCACCTCTTTTTCACCGGCAGCACCGCGACGAGCAGCGGTATCGGGCACGCGACCTCGACCGACGGCATCCGCTTCGGCGCCGCGACCCAGATCGTCAATCGCGGCAGCACGGCGAACATCGGCGACGCCTCGGTCACCCAGCTCGACGGCGTGCTCTACCTCTATTACACGCTCGGCAAGAGCATCTACGGCATTCAGTCGAGCGACGGCGGCAGCAGCTGGACGGCCCCGGTGGCGCGCCTCGCCCCGACGACCAGCCTGGCCTGGACGGTCAACGGCGTCCAGGGCGCGTCCGCGGTCTGCGACGAGTTCGGCCTCGCCGCCGACCCGATCGTCCTGGGCTTCTACGGATTCGACGCGACCAACGCGAAGACCTACGCGCTCGCGACCACCCCCGACGGCGCCGCGATGACGATCGACATAGCCGCGACGCCGTACACGCTCTCGAGCGGCGCGCGCCCCGGCTGGAACCACTGGGACCTCCTCGAGACCGACAGCGGCTACGTCTACTACTACAGCATGACCGACGCCGCGTCGGGCAAGAAGGCCATCGGCTTCGCGACCCAGAACGCGACGATCGGTTGGAGCGAGGCCTCGCAGAACGCGTGCGTGACCGATCCCGGCCCCGTCGACAGCGACCATGACGGCGTGCCCGACGTCGACGACGCCTTCCCGAGCGACCCGTCCGAGACGGCTGACAGCGACGCCGACGGCGTCGGCGAGAACGGCGATCGCTGCCCCGGATCGGACGATCGTCTCGACGCCGATGCCGACGGCGCCGCCGATGGCTGCGACGTCTGCCCGAACGACCTCTACAACGACTCGGACGGCGACGCTCTGTGCGACAGTGCCGACGCGTGCCCGCTCGACGTCCAGAACGACGCCGACCAGGACGGCCGCTGCGGCGACGAGGACCTCTGCGCCAACGACGCGTACAATGATGCGGACGGCGATGGCATCTGCGGCGACGTCGATGTCTGCCCGCTCGACGCGGCCAACGACGCGGACGGCGACGGCGACTGCGCCGACCGCGAGACGTGCCCCGGGTTCGACGATCGCGTCGACACGGACGGCGACACGGTTCCCGACGGCTGCGACGTCTGCCCGCTCGATGCCAACAACGACAGCGACGGCGATGGAACCTGCGACAGCGCCGACCGCTGCCCGCTCGACTACCTGAACGATCGGGACGGCGACGGCGCGTGCGACAGCGACGACGCCTGCCCGGCCGACGCGGCCGACGATGTCGACGGCGACGGGATGTGCGCGGACGTCGATCCGTGCCCGCGCGATGTCGCCAACGACGCCGACGGCGACGGCCTCTGCGAGTCGAACGACAACTGCCCCGCGGTCGCAAACGCGAGCCAGGCGGACACCGACCTGGACGGGATCGGCAACGCCTGCGAGGCCGACAATGATGGCGACGGCGTGGCCGACGACAACGACAACTGCCCCGAGGTCGCGTATGCGAGCCAGCTCGACTCGGACGGCGATGGCCTCGGCGACGCGTGCGACCAAGACGACGATGGCGACGGCGTCAACGACGGCGCCGACGCCTGCCCGGCGACCCCGGTCGGTGCGCTCGTCGTGGAGACGAACGGATGCAGCGTCGATCAGACGTGCTCGCCGACGGCGACCTGGAAGAACCACGGTGCGTATGTCTCCTGCGTGGCGGCGTTCACGAGCGTGCTCGTGTCGCAGGGCGACCTGACCTCGACCCAGCGCAGCGCGATCGTGGCGGCGGCGGCCCAGTCGAGCATCGGCAAGAGCAGGTAGAACGAGACAGAGTCGGGTCCGACCGAGTGCACGCGCGCGAGGTCGGACCGCTGACAGGGCGCGTTCGGGGCGCTGTACTCAGGCCTTGAGGTGGGTCAGGAAATCACCGAGCCGCGCGCTCACCTCGTCGCATGTGTCACCGCGCGCGAGCTCGAGGAGCTGCAGATGCTGTGTGCGCGTGAAGAGCTGGACCCGCCCCTGTTTGTCGCCGCTGATCTCGACGATGTCGTCCAAAGCGGCCGTGATGCGCTTGGTCCGCAGGCCGCCGAGTCGTCGCTCGAGCGCGAGCCCGGCCGGTGACAGCTCGAGACGCGCCGTGCCGAGGGCGGTTCGCAGCCCCTTCCACACGAGGTTCACGCCGACGAACCAGAACGGGATCGAGAAGAGCGGGAAGAAGATCGGCGCGTCCATGCCGATCGCCATCGAGGTCCAGAACGCGGTGAAGCCGAGCCAGGCGATCGCGAAGACCAGGCTGAAGGCGCCGCCGAGGCCCCCCGCCACGCCCGCACGGGTCTGGACGACGAGGCTGTCGCCGTGCAGCGTCACGTCCACCAACGCGCTGGAGTAGGGGCGGAAGACTGACGGCGCCAGACGCACGCTGGCGCCGTCGGTCGGTCCGTCGAGTGCCGCGAGCGCCTCGCGCGCCGAGCCGAAGCGCCGCTCGGGAACGGGCTCGAGCAGGTGCTCGAGGAAGCGCGCGAACCCGTCCGAGACCTGCACGAAAGGGCGGAAGTCGAGGCGCAGCTCGCGCTGTGGCAGCTCTGCGGGGGCGCGGTGCGAGAGGACGTGGACGAGCGTCGCGCCGAGGGCGTAGAGGTCGGACGCCGGCAGCGCGCGCCCGGAGAACTGCTCGGGCGCCATGTAGCCGAAGGTGCCGGCGACCGATCCGAGCTCGCTCTCGGTGGCCAGCGTGTCCCGGACCGATCCGAAGTCGACGAGCATGACCCCGCCGTGCGCGTCCTGAAGGAGGTTCTGCGGCTTGATGTCGCGGTGGACGACCGGGGGCGAAAATGCGTGCAGGTACACGAGGGTCTCGAGGACCTGGCGCGCGATCGCTTTCGCGTCGCCCTCGGTGGCGCGCCAGCCAGAGGTGACCAGATCCGCGAGCGAACGCCCCGGCGCCAGCTCCTGCACGAGCACGAACGCCTCGTCGCTCCCCGCCTCGCCGCTGGGCGAGATGAAGTCGACGTACGCCGGAATGTGCGGGTGCCGGAGATTGCGCAGGACCCGCGCCTCGCGCTCGAAGAGCTCGATGGCACGCCACTGCTCGACCGCGCGGATCGAGAGCTCCTTGACCGCGACGTCCTTGCCCGTCTGGAGGTCGCGGGCCCGCCAGGTCACCGCGAAGCCGCCACGGCCGATGATCTGGTCGAGCCGATAGCGTTGCTTGAGCGTGTCCCCAGGTGCGTGTTCGGCCATGGGGAAACCTAACCCGGACTTGGCTCGCTGATAAGTGGCCCGCAGCGCTCCGTGTCCCACGCAGGCCGGCAGCGCAGTCGCTCAAACAGGTTTGGCGGACGCGTCCCGTCAGGGCTTGGCGGCCGCCGCCTTGTCGGCCTCGATGAGCTTGCCGATGTCGATGATGCCCGCGACGGTGCGGAGCTCGCCGTCTTGGTTGATCTGCACCTTCTTCTTCGGCTGCTTCTCGTCGCTCGAGGGCTCTTCCGTTTCGCCGCGCAGCGTCGCGAGGCGCGCGGGATCGGGGATGACCGCGGTGTTGTCGGCCTTGGCGTAGACGCGCTTCACGTTGTTGAGCGCCCCGTCGCGCACGGTCTTTACGGCGCCGGCGATCTCGCCCGACATCGGCTGGCCGGCGGGCTGGCCGCCGTCGAACGTGTGCCAAACGTCGAACTTCGGGTCGTTCGTCGGCTCGCTGAACTTGAAGAAGCCGATATGGGAGATCGAGCCGCCCTTGGCGAGCACGTACATGTCGCCGGCCTTCGGCGTGAGGCCCGCCGCACCGGCTGTCCAGGCGCCTGCTTCCTTCGCCGCGCGCCCGAGGTTGTCGAAGAAGCCGAACGCCTTCTTCGGCGCGCCGATGGTCGTTTTCTTCGCCTTCATGTCCCAGCCGTACTGCTTGGTCGCCTTGATCGAGACACCCTCGCCGCCCGCCTGTTTCGAGCCGGCGTCGGCCTTGCCGAAGGCTTCGCCGAGCAGCTTGCTCTGGTAGGCGTTGCACGAGGTCACCTTGCTCTCGACCTTCGCCTTGACGTTCGATTGGTTGGTGCCGATGCCGCTCTGGGTGTTGTTCTTGTCGTGGTGCTCGGCAAACATCTTGAAGAGCTCGCGACGCACCGTCAGCTCCTTCACCGCCGCAGCGCTGCTGTCCGGGAAGGCGCCTTTGACCGCGGCCTCGAGCGCTTCGAGCTGCTTGATGAAGTCCGCCGTGACGGTCGCCGACTTGTCGTCCGCCCCCTGGGCCGGGCCCTTGTCTGCTCTAAGTGCCGCCTGTGCTACTGGCGCGCCCGCGAGGTAGGCGCCGATCGCCTTCACGAGCCAGTCCGAGCGGACCTCGGCGGCATCGAGGCCCGCCTGGCCGAAATCGGGGAAGGTCGCCGCGATCGCGCCCTCGAGCTGTGCCTCGGTCTCGAATGCCGTAAACACGCCGGCCTTGACCTGGGCGCTCGCGGCGGCCCGGCTGCACTCGACTCCGTATTTCACCCAGCGCTTGCCGAGGTCCGCGCGTCCCTCGGCGCTCGCGTCCTCGAGCTTGTCATCGACCAGCGTCTTGAGCTCGGCCGCGCCGTAGGCATAGGGCGTCACGGCGGGCGGCTCGGCGGCCGTGTTCGCATCGGGGGCCGGGGCCGTGGGGGCCTCGCCGGCCGGAGCCTCGCCGTCCTTCTTTTCCGCGACGGGGGCCGGTGTCGGCGCCTCCGTCTTCGCGCCCCCGGTCGCACCATCCATCTGAACGGGCGCGGCGGCACCCGCAGGCGACAGCATCGCGACCTGTTCGTCGTACGGCTTGCCGGCCAGCGACTTCTTCATCTGGATCGCGCGGCCCGCGGCGGCGCCCGGCTCGGCGGCGCGGTCGGTCTTCGAGGTCCGTTTGGTGTCGCGCTGCTGCTGTCCAATCATGGCTGCAACCTGTCAGGAGGTGATCGCGTGCACCTGATATAGATCACTCGCGTGCCCGGAGTAAACGGTTGAGTGCGATTCGTCACACCGCTTGGCGGACGAGCGGGCACTGCCGTGGCGCGCCAAAGTGGCACTCGGGCGCTGGGGGGCGCGGCCGCCGCGTCATGATGGCAATGCGCGCGGCGCATGAACCGCGAGGCCCCGCCGGACGCTTCGGGGTGGTTCCGAAACCATTCATGAGGAGTCTGAGATGGCTGTGCTGCGCGCGTGTTGGGGTATCGTCGTCACGTTGGGAATGGCTGCGCTCGGCGCCGGGGGGGCGCATGCCGAGGAGGGGCGCGACTGGCGCGTCGGGATCGATCTCGGGCTCCCGTCCATCGGCAACATCGCGCTGCTGGGCGGAGGCCTTGGGGGCCTGGCGGGCCTCGGATCGCTGTCCGAGAGTCGCCTCGGGATCGAGTATCGCGTTGCCCCCGGGTGGTGGCTCACGGCCGACCTCGACGGCCACTACAGCACGACCGAGGGCGGCGGGCGCACGTCGCGCACGACCGCGCTGGGGGGTGCTATCGGGGCGCGCGCGGTGATCGTGACGGTGTCGCCGGTGACGGTGTCGCTCACGCTGCGCGTGGGCGCGTCGCGGGTCGGCTATCATTCGGAGGGTGAGGACGACCAGGGGGAGCCGACGGTGAGCGATTCGGCCGTGACCTCGCTGTCTGCGCGGGTGGGATTGGTCGTGGAGCTGGCGCTGTCGGACGCGCTCGATGTACGGATCTCGAGCGACGTGGCGCACGTTGGATACGGGAGCTTCGAGGACGGTGAGAGCGTCACGCTCGGGCTCGACCTGCGACCGAGTCTCGGGCTCGGGATCCATTTCTGAGTATCGTTGACACGCGTGCAGCGGGTGGGCAGAGATGAGCGCCTTCGCTGGAGTTGCTCATGCGCGCGCTGCTCGGGTCGTTGGTGGTTGGCGTCCTTGCGGCGTGTGCGGAGGACGGGGGCGGGCGCGGCGGGGATGCGGGGGTCGAGGCCGGGGTCGAGTCCGAGGTCGAGGTCGAGGCCGGGGTCGAGGCCGGGGTCGAGGTCGAGGTCGAGGTCGAGGTCGAGGTCGGGATCGAGGCCGGGGTCGAGGTCGAGGTCGGGGTCGAGGTCGAGGTCGAGGTCGAGGTCGAGGTCGAGGTCGAATCGGAAACGACGGACGTCGAGCCGCCGGCCGACGGTCCGACCTCCGAGGCCCTCATCGAGGCCGCGCTGGCGAGCGGCGCCATCGACGCCGACACGGCGCTCCTGTTCCGCGTCTACGCGGCCCACGGCGATTTGCGCTTGCCCGAGGTCTATCGCGGGACGGGGGCGGCGGCCGACGGCTTCGTCCTAGCCGAGGTCCTCGGGCGCTGGGGCGCGCTGCTCCCCGCGACCCAGGAGCTGCTCGCGCCGTTCTTCGTGCCGCCGATGTATCCGGGCAGCTGGTATTCCCCGACGTCGCCGTCGCCCTCCGGACTCGCGGCGGCGGCCGGTCAACCCTGGGACAGTTGCGAGCTCGTGCAAGATCCCCAGTGGCGTCGCCACGACGGCACCCGCGTCGTCGCTTGGTACGAATACGACGAGTTCGATCCCCAGAAGAGCGCCGACGACGCCGAGCTGGCGGCCCTCGTGGTCGGTCTCATGGACGACCTGCTCTGGGATCGCGAGACCGCCATCATGGGGCGCGCGCCCCCCGGCGACGGCGGCTTCGCGTGCAACGCGGGCGACAACCGCTACGACTTCTTCCTCGTCAATATGCACGTCTACTTCCCGGGCGCCTCCTACGGCGCCGTGACCAAGCCGTTCCTTCCGCGCCCGCCGTTCCCGCTCGACGCCTGCCAGGGCCCGATCCCGAGCCAAGTCGTCCTGAACGCGCCCTACTTGAACTGGGCCCGCAAAGGCGGCATCGGCGGCGCTCCGGGTCGCGCCGGCTACTGGCAGACGACCATCGCGCACGAGTTCATGCACGCCATCCAGTTCGGCGTCGCCCCGCCCGGCAAATGCCTCGCGTCCACGAATTGGTGGAAGGAGTCGACCGCGACCTGGATGGCCATCGAGGCGCTCGGGATGCGCCCGATCCTCGCGACCGAGCAGAAGTACGGCGCCGCCTACATGGCCTACGCCGACTCGCCGATCGACGCCTTTCCGTACCCGGATCCGAAGGGGAACTTCCCCTACGGTCAGCACCTCTTCTACGAGTGGCTCGCGCTCGGACCGCGCGCCGATTCGACGTTCGTGCCGCGCGTCATGAACCGCTGGGAGGCGGCCTGGCAAGCGCAGCAGCGCGACGACGTCATCGCGGCCGTCGACGGGGAGCTGGCGGGCGGCCTCGTCGGGAGCTGGCACGATTACGGCCTCGAGCTCTGGAACCACGACCCGTTCGATGTTCTGCGCAAGGCCGACGGCTTCGAGCCTCGCCCGGTGCTGAGCGGCCAGTCCGTGTCGCTCGGCGGTATCCAGGAGATCGAGCTGAACTACCCGCCCGAGGCGAGCGAGATCTGGTACCTCGGACACCGCTTCTTCGAGTGGAAGATCACCGATCCCGACGTGCGGACCCTCGTGATCCGTAATGGCTACGCTGGGATCAAGCCGGCCGAGCCGGGCCCGGATCTGAAGGTGACGGGCCTCTTCGCCGAGTCGGACGCGAGCCCCGCGAACGAGGACTGGACCGCCGCAGAGGAGCGCGTCTTCTGCCGCAGCGACGACGAGCCGGTGTCGCTCGTCGCGCTCGTCGCCTCGAACCGCGAGTGGGAGGTGCGCACGCCCGGATCGGTCGCGGTGCCCCCCGATCCCATCACCGTCATCGGATCCAATATCCACTGCGGCCGTTGGCGCGGGATCGTGACGGGCAGCTACGAAGGCAGCCAGGTCTATAGCGGCGACCTCGGCACCGCGAGCATCACCATCGCCCATGGCTTCACGGCGCATCCGACGTTCACGCCGCTCACCGCCGCCGAGCTCGCAGCCTCGCCCTACGCGACCGTCTACCGCAACGTCATGAAGGGGCTCGCGCCGCGCTTCTACCGAGTCACGGGCGGCGACGCGAGCTACCAGGCGACCTACACGCGCTCGGATCCGATCCGCGGCGCGTGCCAGGCGACCTTCACCGGCGCCGCACCCCTGGCCGATTTGCCGGGCCTCTTCGGCATGACCACCATCGGCGAGCCCGGCCGCCGCGGGATCGTCTTCGGTTTCGGTCGGATGCCGCTCGCGGTGAGCGTGGCCTCGAGCTGCGAGGAGATCCCGGGAGGCACCGATGAGATCGATCTCGAATGGCTCGAGCTCCCGCTCGACGTGAATCCCGATCTCAGCTTCGACGCGACTGCGTTCGTCTCGGTTGATGGACTCACGATCGACGGCGCACGTGACGAGACTGGGACGATGCCGCCGCGCGGTCTCTCGGGCGAAGGCTGGTCCAAGATGACGTGGTCGTTCGAGGCGATCGAGTGACGTCTGCTCACTCGGGGGTGCGGCAGTGTCCGCCCGTCACCCAATAGCTCGTCGTACCGCTCAAGGCGGCGGCATCCTCCCATACGAAGGTCGTCGGCACCGTGCCCTTCATCCACGCGCCCATCATGGTCGCGAAGGCAATGGACGCGAGCTGGTTTCCGTCCTTGCTGCAGTAGTCCATCGTGGACTTCATCTCGGCGTCGTCGTGGAAGCGCACGTGGCGCGCGTGGCCCCACGGCTCCCCCTCGCGGCGCGACTTGGGCATGGCGAGCGCGAAGTTCCCGGCCGTGCCGGCGCCCTCCTCGCGCGCGGCGGTGGACCAGTGCGCGGCGATGTCCTTGGCCGCGTCGAGGACCCGCCGGCGGTAGGTCGCGGGGTCGGCCCAGTGGTAGCCCCGGGTGTCGGCGTAGATCGGCGACCCCCCCGAGACGGTGCCGTCCTCCTGGTCCGCCAGGATGAAGACCGGCGTGGCGACGTGGTGCAGGAGCGTGTGCAGCTTGTCGCTGCACTGCGGCGCGCCGACGGCGTGGTACGTCTCGCAAGAGGCGTCGCGCACGACCTGGCGCGCATCGAGGGCGCGTCGCCACGGGCCGTCGATGTAGGCGGCGTCCGAGCACGCCTCGTTGGCGAGGCCGTCGCCGTTGTCCGGTAGGAGGCATAGTCCGGTCTCGGCGTACGGGTCGCCGAACATGTCGAAGTCGGCCGGTGCGTCGGCGTGATAGCGGCCCTCGTTGTCGAAGGCCGGCTCGAAGTAGCCGTCGATCATGATGCGCACGTCGACGTCGGCGCCGGCGATCGTGCGCAGCTCGTCCGCGAGGCGATCGGCGGCGAAGACGACCCATCCCGAGGCATCGGAGGCGCCGGCCAGGATGACCTGCTTGGCAGCCGCGAGCGACGGCAGCTCGGGGGTTCCGTCGCCGTCGAGGTCGCGTCCGCTCGTGGTCGTGAAGAGACGAAACGCTGCGCGCCAGGTGTCGAAGCCGCGGTGAAACACGGGGACTGTGCCGGTGCGCGTGGCGACCGGGAGATCCGGCAGGCCCTCGGCCCAATCGGCTGGGATCCCGTCGCCGATGAAGGCCGTCTCGTTCGCGCGGCTGGCCGCGTCGGTACACCGCTTGAAGTGCACGCGGTTCCAGTCGGCCGCTGGGTTCCCGGCGACCGGGGCGCCGTTCATCACGCCCGAGCCGAGCTTGGCCGCGGCGTAGCTGTGGTCGGGGTGGGCCGTGCTCATCGCGAGCTCGAACTCGACCTTGTCGTTGAGGCGCGCGTAGCGGTAGTTGTACCAGCACATTGGGCCCGTGCACGGGGCGCCCTCACCGCCGAGAAAGAAGTACCAGACGTCCGAGGGGCCGGTCGTCGCGGGTTCGGCGTAGACCATCGGGCGCATGCCGTCCTGGCAGATCGCCTCGGGCGTTGGGCACGTGTCGGTGCCGTCGGCGCACTTGGCGAGGTATTTTCCGCGCAGGCAGCTGGCCGGCACGGGGCTCTGGGAGGCGCAGCCCTGAGCGCGGTCGGCCATCGCGGGGGGGGTATCGTAGAGGCGAGTGCGGCAGGCGTTGGCCGTTTCGCCGACGATGCACAGCACGGGGCCACCGTCGCGCACGCGCCTGATCGCATTGCGCAGCGGTACGTCGCAGCGGCTCGGGAACGTCGCGTCCGCCTCGACCTGCTTCTCGACGACGCGCGCCGCAAAGAGGCTGTCGCAGCCCGCCAGGTAGTCGCCGGGGCTCGTCTCGCCCTGGGGCGTCGTGTCGCTTGCGTCGACCGTATCGCTGGAATCGGGCGTCGTGGTCGTGGTGTCGCTCGGGGTCGTCTCGGCCGTCGTGGCGTCGGTCGTCACCGCCGTTTCCGGGGTCACGGCCGTGTCGTCCGGGGTCACTTCTGCGGGCGGCTCACCGCTGTCGGTGCTCACCTCGGCCGCATCCGACGCGGTCGTCTGGGCTGTATCGGTGGCGGTGCCGGTGTCTGCGTCGGAGCCACACGCGCCGAGCACGAGGACCCACACGAGGTTGACAGTGAGGCGAACGTTCGGGACGCGCATGAGGGACCTGCCTGGCCGGGTGATTTGCAGCTTGTAGCAAGAATGCGCCCGGTTGTCATCGCGACTTTTCGACGTTCCGCGTGCCGACTGCCCAATTGCCTATTTGCCTATTTGCCTATTTGCCTATTTGCCTATTTGGTGGTCGCGACGAAGACCCCGGTCCATCCCTCGGGCCGCGGCCCCGCCGACAGTGCGCGCGTGCGCTCGCGGAGCACCTCCAGCGGCCGCTCCCGCCCGCGCGCATAGGGCAGCTCCTGCGCCGCCGTCCATTCCGTCAGCGCCTGCGCGAAGTCCCCGCGAACGTAGGCGTCGAGGCCCGCCTGGCAACAGGTCGCGAGCGCCGCGGCCTCGCGCGCTTGCGGATCCCCACGCGCGCACAGCGGCTCCCAGACGCGCACGCCCTCGACCTTGCCCTTGACCGCCACCACGTCGATCGGGCGCAAGACGAACGCGTCCTGGCACGCGGAGGCCGTCGCCTCCGATACGAGCACCGCGCTGCCATAGCGCTTGTTCTGCCCTTCGAGTCGCGCGGCGAGGTTCACGACGTCGCCCATCACGGTGTAGTTCAGCCGCTCAGGCGTCCCGATGTTGCCGACCAGCACCTCGCCCGTGGCGAGCCCGATCCGGAGGTTGAGGCGCGAGGCCCACGCGACCCCTTCCGCGCGCAGGACGTCGAGTCGCGCCTGGCAGGCGAGGGCGGCGCGGACGGC
>SXIE01000211.1 GCA_005772945.1 Pseudomonadota bacterium | reverse complement strand
GTCGCCAGAACGGCCGCGCTCACGCCTCCCGCACCCGCGAGCGCCGCGGCGATGAGCCACGCGCGCCGCGGCCGGGTCGGGCGCGCGTCGGTGCCCAAGGGGGTCGACGGCAGGACCGTCGGGGTCGAGGATCCGGTCGCGTCGCGGGCGATCGGCGTGTCGAATGCGGCCGGCGCCGCGGATGCCCCCGGAAGCAGCGCGGCCGGCGCCGCGGGAGCGCCCGGAAGCAGGACTGGCGTGCCGAGTGGAACCTCGCGCGCGCGCGCCAACTCACTCGGGGACACGAGCCCCGAGACATCCACGCCCTTACGTCCCAGGCGTGCGTCGCTCGTCAGCTCGGCCAGGCCCTCGCGCAAGGCAAGACGCAGCTCCGGAGCGCTTCGGAAGCGGCGCTCCGGGTCCTGCGCGAGCGCCTTGGACAGGACGGCCGCGAGGCGCGGTGGGAGTGCGACGCCCGAGGCGCGCACCGGATCCCAGCTCGGGTCGAGCTTCTTGACCACGATGGCCTGCGGGTTCTCGGCCGCAAACGCGCGCTGGCCGGTGACCAGCTCGAAGGCGATGGCGCCGACGGCGTAGAGATCGGTCCAGGGCCCGAGGTGGCGCCGGAGGATTTGCTCGGGCGCCATGTACGACGGCGTCCCGAGCGCGAGCGACGTCTCGGTGCCTTCGTGCGTGAACTTGGCCAGCCCGAAGTCGAGGATCTTGAGCAGGTTCGGGTGCCCGGGGACCGCCTGCAACATGAGGTTTTCGGGCTTCAGGTCGCGATGGACGATCCCCAGCGCGTGAGCCGCCTCGAGCCCGTTCAAGAGCTGCTCGAGGATGTCGCGGACGAGGCCGAGATCGAACTCGCGCCCGGCCGCCGCGTGCCGCGCCAGCTCGGACTTGAGCGTGCGTCCGCCCTCGACCAGCTCCATCACCAGGAACGGCGCGCCCTGGTGGACGCCGTAGCGCAGCAGCCGCACCACGTTTGGGTGCGACAGGCGCGCCATGGCCTGCGCCTCGGACTCGAAGCGCTCGAGGGCGCCGGCGATCTGCTCGCCGACCTCGTCGCGCATGAGCTTGAGCGCCGTGCGCATGAGGATCGGCTGCTGCAGCGCGAGGTACACCTTGCCGAAACCGCCCCCGCCGACGACGCCGACGAGCAGGTGATCGCCCACGACGCGCCCGATCTCCGGGTCGATCGCGCCGCGCGCGCCGTGATCCGCCGGCAGGTACGCGAGCGGGATGAACGCGTAGCCGCGGCGCTGACACGGGCGCTGATCACACGGCCGACCGATCGGGCCGCGCGACTCGCAGAGGGGGCAGATCCCGGGTGCGCTGGCAGGCATGCCCGTAGGTTAGTACATCCCGGTCAGGCGCACGAAGAAGCCGTTCTGGATGTCGTTGGCGGCCTCGCCCGGCATGAGTTCGCCCGCGATGCCATTCATCGTCCAGCCGAGACCCAGGCGCGCGTGCTCGAAGAGGGTGTACGCCACCTCGACCAGGCCGCCGTTCTGCTCGGTGCCCGAGCCGAACACCGAGGCCGTCATGCGGAACTCGGCGGCGATGTCGAAGGGGACGTTCGGCACGACGTGGAAAGCGAGGCGCGTGATCCAAAGGAGGATGTCGCGGCTCCCCGAGGCGCCGTCGAGCGCCCCGACGCCAACGCGCCAGACGAGCTTCTCGGTGAGCTGCAGCCGGAACGGGAGCTCGATGATCCCGGTCAGCGAGACCAGATCGCTGAGCGTGCGCTCCTCGCGCGTCAGCGCCTCGCCGAAGAGCGTCGTCTCGCGGGTGGTGGCCCGCTCGAGGACCCGCGACCAGCGCGCGGCGAGGATGAAATCGCTATTCGCGAGCGGTCGGAAGGCGAGCCCCAGCGTTGCGACCAGATCCTCCTTGAGGACCTGGCGCGACCGTAGATCCTGCGTGACGTCGTAGTCGATGAAGCCGAAGAGGCTCACCCAGGTAGCGAGTTTTGCATCGAAGGTCGTGCGCGCGACGGCCTGAAAGACCTCGGGCGCGGCCTCGCCGATCCGGTCCCGGTCCCAGCGGACTTCGTACAGGCCGCCGAGCTTGACGTCGTCGAGCGCCAAGACCTCGAGGCCGCCCGAGACCACGTCGCGCGAGCCGCCGTCGACAGCGCCCGTGGCCGTGGTGGCCGCCGGCGGCTGGAGGGCCTGGCTGCGCTCGTAGGCCAAGGTCAGGTTGATGCCCGGCACGAGCTCGAGGCGGCGTCCGAGCCCGACGACCGCGTGGTTGGCCTTGCCCGAGATGCCGCCATCGACCCGATACTCGCCGTAGATGCGGCCGTCGGAGGCGCCGTCGCTGCCATCGGTCGGTCCCAGCGGCGCCTCGGTCCCGACCACCAGTGCGTGCACGAGCCGGCCGTTGGAGTCGCCGCGCTGCAGGCGCTCTTCGATGTAGGTCTTGCCGCCCTTGGCGTCGCGCGACACGAGCCCGAAGCGCGTGGCGTTGTCGCCGTTCCAGCGCACGGTTTCGACCAGCCGCAGCGCCAGATCGGTGGCGAGCCCGAGCTCCGCCCCGAAGTTCGTGCTCAGGCGATCGGTCGCCGCGGGGCCCAGGAGCTTGTCGTCGCCGCCGATGAGCGCCTCCTGCGACGCCATCACCACCAGCTCTTTGAGGATCCGCCAGCGCGCGCCCGCCGTGACCGTGCCGGTCGTGAACACCGCGCCGTCGAGGTCGTCGCGATGCTGCCCGTAGCCCGCCTCGCCGAAGACGTCGAACGCGCCGATCCGGTGCTCGTAGCGGCCCAGCAAGCGGTGCCGACGCATGGCGCGGTAGCCGGTGTTGTACTCGGCGTCCGCGATGAGGACCGTCCCGCCGTCGTAGCGGAACTCGGCGCGTCCATCCTCGGTCGGTTTCCAGATGACGTTGCCGCCCCACTTCTCGGCGGCCTCTTCGGCCGCGAATTCCGCAATGTGCAGGCCGGGTTGCAGGAGCTGCCAGTGCGCCTTCACCTTGAGATCGACGTCCTTGGTCTGCGCGATCTCGCCGATATCGACATCGAAGCCGAGCGAGAAACCGTAGCCCTGATCGGTCGTCAGCGGCGACGCGCGATCGACCTCGCGATAAGAGAGCCCGCCGTCGGTCGAGGCCTGCGCGACCCCGTCGTTGGCGCGCGCGGCGACGTACTCGGCGAAGACCGTGCTGTGCTCGCTCGGCTTGACCTTCACGTGCGCGCGGTACGCCAGGTGGTCCTCGTCGGACCCGCCGGTGCCCGCCGGGCGCCCCTCGCGGATGACGCCGCCGCCGACCTCGACCCAGCCGGCGATCTCCTGCGTGGCGTGGACGCCGAAGGCCAGGTCGCCTGCGCTGCGGACCGCGCGCGACTCGTAGTCGATCAGGATGGCGACCGGGTGCCCGTCGAGGATCGCGCGCCCCGCAAAGGGTTGGTAGCCCTCGATCTGGAAGAGCGCGTCGACGACCGACGGAATCGGTCCGCGCATCGACACGCGCCCGCTGGCGTAGTCGATGCGGTAGTGGCGGTCGCGGGCGAGGTGCGCGCGACCGATCTCGATGCCGGTGTCGAGCTCGCGCACGACGAGCGTGACGCGCTCGCTGCCCTCGATGATGTCCCGCGAGCTCAGGTAGTAGAGCGAGCCGCCGGTCGCCGCGAGGTCGTCGTGCCGCCGGACGCTCTTGCGATTGGCGTCCGTGACGAAGGCCTGCGCCTTGGTGCGCCAGCCCTTGGCGACCTCGAAGTCGGCCACGCCGTGCGCGCCGTCGAACGTGCGATCGTAATGGAAGAGGTGGATCCCCTCCATGTCGGTATGGAAGCTGCCCCAGCCGAGCTTCGAGCGGTCGACCTCGACGAGCACATAGAGCGGCCCGCGCGCGTTGGCGTCGCGTACGTCTTGGCTCGCGTCGCCGTAAACAACGTAGTCGCGCCCGGGATCGATGACCTGCTCGAAGAACGGCTCGAAGGCGTCCTTCTTGGCGCTGTCGGCGTGCGCCGTGATGAAGAGGTCCTTCTTGAGGAACGTGCCCGAGATGCGCGCCTTCGCGTAGAGCGCGCCGCGCCCCGCGACGAAGAGCGAGCCGTTGTCGGTCGCGAGGTACGACGGGAGCTCGGCCAGGCGCGCGCCGATCTGACCGCCGACCCCGTCGACCATCGCGAGGAGGAACAGCTCGACGTCCTTCACCTCGACGGGCCACGCGAGCTTCGCGACGTTGCCGGCGGGGTCGCGCGAGACGATCGCGAGGTTGTGCTTGCCGCTCGGGACGGCCACGATCGCCTCGAAGCGCCCGTCGGCGCCGACGTGGATCGCTTGATCGTCGATGCTCAGGCGGTTCTTCGGGTGCGTGTGGCCGTGGACGAAGACGCGCGGCGCTCCGAGGAGGCCGCCCTTGGCCGGAAGCCAGATGCTGAGCTCGTCGGCCGTTCGTGCGCGCACCCCGGCGGGCCCGCCGTCGGGGACGGCCTCGGCGCCCGGTCCGAGCGCGTCGTTGAGCGCATCGCCGCCGAAGCGCGCAAAGGGATCCGTTCCCTTCGTTCCAGTCGCATCCGTCCCACCAGTTTCACCAGGCGCGCCGGTCGAGGCGTCGTCCACCTTGCGGGCCGGCTCGCTGGGCACCTTGCGCTTGATGGCGCGGCGCGCACCGTCGGCCGCCTCGAGGCTGATCGCCACGACCTGGTCGCGCGCCGTCTCGGTCGCAAACGCCAGCTTCGGATCCTTCGCATCGACCGCCAGCGCAAGGCCCTGCACCGACACCTGCGCGACCCCCACCGGCAGCGTCGGCGCGACCAGCGACGCTGTTACCTCAGGCGGTAACACTACCAGCTCGACGCGCCGATTGAACGCGCGATCGGCGGGCCCGATGTTCGGCCGCATCGGCCGCGTGCTGCCCACCCCGACCACCAGAAACTGCCCCGAGCCAAGCCCCAGCTTGTTCTTGGCAAAGTCCATCACGTTGAACGCCTGGCGCCGCGTCTTGACGAGGTCCGCCTCTGCGACCGGCCCCGGATCGACGTGCGTCTCGACCAGGATCCGCGCCCCCGGCGTCTTCTTGAGCTGCGCCACGAGCCGCCGCAGCGCCGCCTGCAATTTCGCCGTGGGCTGCTCTTGCTTGTCGAAGAGCCCGTCGCGCAGCTGTTGCCGTCCGAGCTCGCCGCCCGCCCCGCCGAAGCTCGCCCCGATGAGCGCCGGCGCGCTCGTCAGCATCTCGCCGTCCCCATCGGAGACGAACAGCCGCGCCCGATGCAGCGCCCCGCGCTTCAGCGCCGCCGAGACCTGATCGCCGTCGAGCCCGTCCCACGCGAGCGCCTTGGGCAACGTCCCGCGCCCCGAGAAGACGCGCACCACATCGTCACCGCCCGCCTCGTTCATGGCCGCGACCTCGAGCCGCCAGCTCGTCGTCGCCGCCGCGGGCAGCGGCTCGCCGACGACGCCCGTGCGAAACACGATCGGCGTGTCGAGTGTCCCGGGTCGCCACGGCACATTCACGGCGCGCACCTCGGTCGTCTTTCCCGGCTCGCGCCCCTCGAGGACCAGCGTCACGCGCCGCCCCGCGAGCCGCTCGCCATCGAGCGTGATCGACAGGTCCGACAAGAGCCCGCTCAGCCGCGCCTTGGGCGCCACGGCGGACGCCGGCGGTGCCGCGTTCGGTCCCGTCACCTCCGTCGGATGCGCCTCGCCACGCGCGCACGTCACGCCGAAATCCGCACGCGCCGGCGTCCCGGGCGTCAGATCCACCAGCGCCCGCACGCTCGTCGTCGGCGCCTCGCCGGGCCCGAGCGTATTGACGTCGAGCTTCACCACGTGCGCGCCGGGCGCCATCTCGCGCAGGTGCCACGCGCCGCTCCCGTCCGAGTCGACCGTGCGCCCGTTGTCCGCCACAAAGCGCACGCCGCCCAGCCCCCGCTCGCCATCGTCGCGCGTCCGGCTCTTGTTCTGGTCGCAGTAGACGCTTCCGAAGATGACGCTCGTGTCGAGCTCGGGCTCTGACTCGACGCGCAGACGCACCACCGCATCGCTCGAGATCGGCGCGTCGTCCGCGGCCGTCAGGCGCGCGCGGTGCACGACCTCGCGCGCGACCTTGGCCGGCGACACGGCGATGAGCCGATAGCGGAACCGAAGCCCCTGCCCGTGCGCGAGGTTGAGCGCCTGCGGCTTGCCATCCTCGCCGACGCCGCCGAGCGCGACGGCGAGTCGCCCCTTGGGCACCACGAGGGCGGCCACCTCGCGCGCGCCGATCGCTTGCACGCGCGCGCCGCCGTCCACCCGAAAGCCGTCGGGCACCACGAGCCCGAGCAGGACCCCGCCGCCCTCGCCGCCGCGCACGAGGTCGACCGCCGACGTGTTGACGACCTCGACCGTCACGTTCAGCACGTCGCCGCGGTGCAGCGTGCGCTCCTGCGGCGTGATGCGAATCGGCACCGCCTCCGGCGCCGGCAGCGCCGCGCGCGCGGGGACACTTCCAAGCAGCGCACTTGCGGCGAGAACGAAGGGGACGAAACCTAGGTTGGAAGCCATAAAGCGCGCGCATCCTAACAGCACGCGCGCGCATGCGAAAGCCGCGAATTCGCGGGCAGCCCGGCTTCGGGGTCCGAGGCGGACCCAAGCCGGGCCTTCGCGAGAAGATGGCCAGTTTCTCAGGGCGGGTTGTACAGCCAGAGGTCACTGACCATCGCGAACCCGGTCCCGCCCACGGTCGCCCCGCCGACCAGCAGCGCCATGCCGTTGGAAAGGGCCACCGCGTGCGCCCCGACGCGGTCTTCCGGCAGGAACGGCACCGCGCCGGGCGCGCTCGAGGCGACCGCAATTCGCAGCGTCAGCGTTTGTGCGTCGACGAACTCGTGGATGACCTCGACCGTGCCCAGCGGGACCGTCGGCGCCGCCCCCAATCCGCCCGCCATGAACACGACGTTGTCCGGCAGGAGGACCGCATCGTGCCCGCCGCGCGCCGTCCCGAGCGCGAAGCCCGCGTTGTCGTCGCGGAACGCCGTGTCGAGGGTGCCGAACACATCGATCGCCGCCGTGGCCACGCTGCGATCGCGCTCGGTGAAGCCGCCGGCGACGTAGATGAAGCTGCGCTGCGGCACCCAGACCGCCGCGTGTTGCGTCCGCGGCCCGCCCGGCATCGGCTTCGCGATGACGATGACGTCGTCTTGCGGCGCGTCGTAGACGAGGCTGGTCGCGAGCACCTCGCTGTCGTTTTCGCCGCCGGTGATGAGCACCTGGAGCGCGGCGTTCGCGCCGCTCGTGAACGCCGTCGCCTGATGGTACCCGCGTCGCTTGCCGTCGGGCAGCGGCTCGGCCCCGTGGGAGCCACCGACCGGATCCCACAGCTCCCACGTGCCTTCGGCGTCGCCCCCGACGAACAGAAGGAGCCGCTCGGTGTCGCTGATGACGGTCGCGGTGTGGCCCGCGCGCGCCTTCGCCATCGGCGACAGGACCTGCTGCTGCACGGTGATGGCGGGCGGATTGTAGAGCTCGACCGCGGCCGTCGGCGTGCCGCTGGAATCGTAGCCACCCGCGAAGATCACCTGGCCCGACGACAGCGCCGTCCCAGTGTGCCAGGCGCGCGGCAGCACCATGTCCTTGCGCCCGCTGATCGTCATCGTGCCGAGGTCCACCGCCTCGACCGTCTTGGTGAACGACGCGAACCCCGACCCGTTCCACCAGGTCGCCCCCGCGTCGATGATCGTCCCGCCGCCCGCGACCACGACCTCGTCCTGCGTGACCGTGACCGTGTGGCCGACCCGCGGCGTCGCCAGGCGCTGCGCGCTTCCCGTGTCGATCGCGGTCAGCGGCACGAACGCGTTCACGGTGGCGAAGAGGATCTGCAGGTTGATCACCGCGTCGCCCGCCTTGTACTCGAACGCGCCCGAGCGGCCGCGGCTGAGCGAGTAGCCAGGCTTGCCGGCGACATCGACCCAGCCCTCGACCGCGAGGTAGCGCTTCTCTCCCGGCTGCGAGAACGGGATCCCCTGGAGGCTCGCGTGCCCGCCGGCCGAGTACGGCTCGAAGCGGGCGTACGGCTCGTCCAGTCCGTCACCGGTCACCAGCAACCGAACCCAGCTCACGCCGTGAAACGGGTCGTCCTCCGCCGCAATCAGGAGCTGGACCGAGAGGCCCTCGACGCTCGCTGCTCCGTCCCCGGAACACGCTGATCCGGTCCCACCGCCCACGCCGAGCGCCGCGAGCAATGCGACCCGCAGGCCCCAGCGCGGCCCCCGCTCCCCACACGCAGCCACGCCTGTCACCCGAGTCATCATCCGCGTCACCAGCTCACCGTCGTCGTGAATCCGCCCGAGCCGCCGCCGCCGCCCGACTGCGTCAGGATGAGCGCCGTCGTGCCGCCCGCCGCGAGGCCCCCGATGATCGTCCAGAACCACCACGTCTCGTAAAAGGCGGGGTCCTCATCCGGCTTCTTCTTCTTGTGCAGGTTGGGGTCGCCGGGGTTTCCCACGTTGGCGATCGGGTCCTTGACGACCGGGTCCTTGACCACCGGGTCCTTGACCACCGGGTCCTTGACGACCGGGTCCTTGACGACCGGGTCCTTGACCACCGCCGCCTCGAGGCTCGCATAGAGCGGCGACTTTCCGGTCAGCTGACGCTCGGTCGGAAACGTCTCGAGCACGGGACCAATCCGGTCGCACTGCTCGAGCACGACCACCTGGAGCCCCGCCAGATCCGAGGAAAGCGTCGCCGGATCCAGCGCCGCGACCCGCCCCCTGGCCGCCTCCCACACGAAAAATCCGAGCTCGTAGTCGCTCTTGTTGCGCCGTACGTACGACATCAGCACCGCGTCCAAATGATTCGCCTTCGCGAGCGCCTTGGCCGCCGCCCCGAACGGCGCACCGAACTCGCCCTGCGCCGCGAAGGTCTCGAGCCCCGTCGTTGCCTCCGCCGCTTGCGGCGGGTTGTTCGGCGTCGGCGTCGCCCCACCCGGCCGCGGTGTCAGCTGCGCCTCCACGTCGACCGTCACGTCCTCGACGGTCAGGATCTGGGCGAACGGCTCGTACCCGTCGGCCACCACCCGCACCATATGATCGCCGCGCGCCAGCCCGCTGAACGTCGCCGGCGCCGTCCCCCGACTCGACCCGTCCACCAGCACGAGCGCCCCCGGCGCGCTCGCCTTGACGCGCAGCTCACCGCCCGCTGGCTGCAGCCGCTGCTTCACACGCACGAACGCGACGGCCGCCGACTTCGGGACGTCGTCGCCGAGCACCAGATCCGGCTTCATCGCCATCACGCGAGAGAGGTCCTCGTCCCCGTTGTCGTCGAAGCCCGCCGCGAAATACGCCAGCGTCCGCTCCAGCATCACGGCGAAGTACTTGTCGAAGTCGTTGAGCCGCCCGAGCTCCTTGTCGAACAGCGTAATCGCCTTGGTGTACGCCTTGATCGCGTCCCCCCAGCGCTTCTTGTCGCCGGCCTGACGCGCCTGCTCGACGGCCTCGTCGGCGCGCTCGAGCGTCCCGCTCTGCGCCAACCGCTCCTGCGGCTTCTTCGTCTGCTCGGGCGCCTTGGGCGCCGCGATCGCGGCCAGCGCGGCCGCCGGCACCAGCTCGATCCGCTGGTCCATCTCCAGAATCGTGTCGAGGTAGCTCGCGATCTTGCTCACGACCAGCGCCTCGACGTCCTTCGCGCGCTGCGTCCGCACCACCAAGATCCGCTTCTTGGCGGTCGGGGCCCCCGGTGTCCCCTCGGGGCTCGCAGCCGCGGCGCGCCCCGCCAGAACGACCGGGCTCACCAACAAGACGGCCGCCATCAGGAGCGCGATGCCGTGGCGGTCCGTTTGCCATCGCTTCCGGTCAAGAGACTTTCCGTGCATGCTTCGCCCTCGCGCCTGTACTCGGTAGGCGACCTACGTCCGCGAGGAGCGCGTTGCGTCCGCCCACGAATCCTCGAAGCGCGTCCTACGCCGACCCCGAGACGGATTCGACCCGCGTGGGCAGCCACATTGCAGCCTTCGCGAATTCGAGCATCAACGTTGCGCGAACCGTCCCTTAAGTCAACCGTGTGGACCCGGCGTTGAACCTCGCTCCCGAGCTCCCGCTCGCCCCCGACGACGCGCGCCGCATCAAGCGCGAGGTCGCGCTGGCGCTCCTCCTCCTGTTCGCCGGCACCGGCGTCCTCGCCGTGCTCCAGCTCGTGGTCCCGGCGATCGCCGGGGCGACCCAGCTCGGGCTCGCGATCCTCCTCTTCCAGATCCCCGAGCGTCTCCTCGCCAAGAAGATCGCACCCGAGGGGCCCGGCATCACGTTCCAGATCGGCCCCGCGCGCCCCGCCCTCGCCCTCGCCGGCAAGGCGATGCTCGTCGTCTTCCCGCTCTTCGTGCTCGGTTTCGTCGGCACCTACACGCTCGTCCTCGATCGCCCCGTCGCCTTCGAGGCCGCGCGCCTCCTGCGCTGGGGCGAGACCCTGGAGTGGGCGCCCGCTCCGGCCTGCGGCCGCGCCGAGACCCTCGTCTGGACCCAGGAAGACCAGCTCTGGGTCGTCCCCCCGGCCGCCAGCCGCCTCCGCGCCACGCTCGCCGTCGGCGGCCGCCC
>SXIE01000210.1 GCA_005772945.1 Pseudomonadota bacterium | reverse complement strand
CGCGCGCCCCGCGGGACGCTGGTCCGTTCGTACCTGCCGTGCGCGGGGCCGGACGAGGGCGCCGCCGCCCTTGCGACCGACGCGGGCCGACCGGCGGCGACCGAGCTCGCGCCGGCGCCGACCGTGGCGCCTCCCCTCGCAGCGGCGCAAGACAAGCCGCCCACGCGCCGTGTCCTCTTGGTCGAGGACGACGACGCGGTCCGCATGGTCCTCGCGCGCCTGCTCCGTCAGCGCGGGTTCGAGGTGACCGAGGCGACCGACGCCGATGAGGCGGTCGCGCTGGCAACCGCGGATGGCGCGCCGCTCGACCTCATCGTCACCGATGTCGTCATGCCCCATCGGAGCGGACCGCAGCTCGCGGACGAGGTGCGCGCACGCCACCCGAACATCCCCATCCTGTTCGTGTCCGGGTACAGCGACGACGTCCTGAGCGCCCGGCACCTCGACGCGGAGGGCGTGGCCTTCCTCGCCAAGCCCTTCACGACCCCCGAGCTCTTCGAGGCCGTGGACCGACTCGCCCCGCGGCGCGCGCCGCGGTCATAGGCGGGCCGTTCGCTCGGCGCGGCTACTGGCGCGCGAGCTCGGTCTTCACGAGCGCCTCGAACTGGTCGTAAGGCAAGGCGCCGCCGAGCTTGATGCCGTTCACGAAGAACGCCGGGGTCCCGTCGACGGTCAGGCGCTCGCCCGCCGCTTGGTCGGCCTCGACGACCTTCAGGCCGCGGCCGCTCGTTAGGCACGCGTCGAATTTCGTCAGATCGAAGCCCGGGCGCTGACCGAGAAACGCGCGGGTCGCGGGCCGCGTCAGATCGCTCTGGCCCGAGACGAACCAGTCGTGCAGCGGCCAGAACTGCCCCTGCTCGTCGGCACACGCGGACGCTTCGGCGGCCGGCATCGCGTGCTCGTGGAAGTTGAGCGGGAAGTGACGGAAGACGACCCGGACGTCGTTCGGAAACGTCGCCAGGAGCTGCGTGAGGGTCGGCTCGGCGCGCACGCAATACGGGCACTGGAAGTCCGACCACATGACGATCGTGACCTTGGGTTTCTCGGCGCCGCGCCCGGGCCCCTTGGCCTCGACCGGCAGGCGCACCGGATCGAGCGTCACCTTGACCCCGTAGGTTTTGCGAAGGTCGTTCACAAAGCTGCCGTGACGGGCCTGCGTCTGCTGCCCGATGAGGTAGCCGCGCATCTTCTCGACCATGGCCTCGAAGGGCTGCCCCTCCATCTGTTCTTTGAACTTCTCGTAGAAGGCGCGGAGCTCGTCGTCGCTGGGCGGGACGACCTTGGCGTTGACCTCGGCCGCGACGAGCGCGTCGGCGTCGGCGAGGCCGCGCTTCTTGGCCTCGGCGGCGAGGACGCGCCGCTCGACCTCGAGATCGAGCGCGCCGCTGCGCGTCTCGTAGAGCGCCATCTGGTAGTTGAGGAGCGCCTTGGCGAGCTGGTCCTTCATGCCACCGTCGAGCTCGCCCAGCGTGATGGACTGGCCATCGACGACGGCCACGACGGCCTTCGGATCCCCGCCCGCGGCACCGACGGCCAGCGCCGCGCCGGCGCCCGGCGTGGGCGTGGGCGTGGTCGGGGTCGGGGTGTCGACGATCTCGGTGGGGCTCGAGCAGGCGGCGAAAACGCCGAGACCGAGGATGGCGGCGAGCGCCGCGCGCGTGAAGGACGAATGAGGGTCGTGGCGTCGCATCGGGGCCTCCGGGGCGCGGACGCTACTCCAGGCGGGGCGCATTGTCGACGGCCCGTTGCTGGGGTATGAGAGGGTATGCAGGTCCCCGTCACCGACCCTCGCATCCTGGGTGGAGAACCGTTCGCGGGTCGCGCGGTGGTCGTCACGGGCGGGACCGGGGCGCTCGGACGCGCTGTCGTGGAGCGCCTCCTCGCGGCCGGCGCGCGCGTGTGGATCCCGAACTTCGACGCGCGGCTCGTGGCCGAGGTGTCCTTCGCGCAGGACGCGCGCGTGACGATCGTCGAGAAGGTCAACCTCACCGACGAGGTCCAGGTCGTCGCGTTCTACGCGGGGCTGCCGCCGCTGTGGGCGTCGATTCACCTGACGGGCGGCTTCGCGATGACGCCGGCGCTCGAGACCTCGGCGGCCGAGTTCCGGCGCATGTTCGAGCTGAACGCGACGACGTGCTTCCTCACCTGCCGCGAGGCCGCGCGCAACATGCGTGAGGCCGGTCAGGGTGGACGGATCGTCAATGTCACTTCGCGGGCGGGACGCATCCCGGCCGCTGGAATGGCGGCCTACAGCGTCGCCAAGCTCGCGGTCGTCGGGGTCACCGAGAGCCTCGCGGAGGAGTTCCGGGCGAGCGGGATCCTCGTGAACGCCGTCGCGCCCTCGCTCATGGACACGCCCGACAATCGACGCGCGATGCCGAGCGCCGATTTCTCGCGCTGGCCGAAGGTCGACGAGGTCGCGCGCGCGATCGCGTTCCTGGCCTCGCCAGACAATGTTCTCACCACCGGCCTGGTGATGCCCGTCTATGGAAACGCCTGACCCGCCGACCCGTCCGAACCCCGCCGCCCGACCTCAGGCACCGCGCCCGCAACCACCCCCGCGGGCACCGCGCGAGGCCGCCGAGCCGCAGGCGGTGGCGACGCCGCGCTCGGTCGTGGAGACGGCGCTCCAGGTCACGTTCGGGGCGGGCGTCGAGCAGACCGACCTCGGGCGACGGATGACCGAGAACGAGGACGCGAGCCTCATCCTGGCGGACACCCCGCTCTGGGCCATCGCGGATGCGAGCGGGGCGCGCTGGCCCGCCGAGCTCACGCTCGACACGCTATCAAAGGATGCCAAGGCGCTGCGCGAGTTCCAGACGCGCGTGGCGCGCTCGGGCGACAGCTCGTCGCGCTTGGCGGTCGGCCACTTCTTCGAATCCGTCATCAACCGCGCGAGCGAGGCCGTGCGCAACGAGGTCCACCGGCGCGGCGATCGGCGCGCAACGGCGGCGTGCGTGGCGCTGACCCTCATGGGGCCATTTGCGTACGTGGCGCACGTCGGGGATGCGCGCGCCTACCTGTGGCGTGACCGGAAGCTGCGCTGCCTAACGACCGACCATACGCTGGCGATGCTGCAGCTCAAGCGCGGCGAGCTGACGGCCGAGACGTACGCGCAGAGCCCGTACCGCAAGACGCTGACGCAGGCGATCGGGGTCACGAACGACCTGCGACCCGACATCGCGGAGATCCGCGTGGCGCCGGGCGATGTGATGCTGCTGTGCTCGGACGGGCTCCATCGCATGGTGAGCGATCGGCGCATCGCGGAGATCCTGGTGCGCGACGTGCCGCTGGCGGCGAAGGCCGAGGCGCTCATCGCGTCGGCGAACGAGGCCGGCGGCAAGGACAACATCACGGTGCAGCTCATCCCGGTCGAGGGGGTCGGTCCGGCGCCCGACGAAGGGGTCGCCAAGCGCGAGCGCATCGACGTCGCGAGGATTCTCGGAAAGTGCTTTCTTTTCGAGCAATTGAGCGAGAACGAGCGGCTCCTCATCACACCCTATTTCGAGTACCAGACCTACGCACAAAACGATCTCATCTGCCGCGAGGGGGCCGAGGGCGACAGCCTCTTCGTCATCGTCTCGGGCAAGGCGCGCGTGACCTATCGGCGCGCGCACCTGGTGGATCTCGGCCCCGGGGGCTATGCCGGCGAGATCGCTTTGGCGCGCCTCGGCCCGCGCACGGCCACCATCGTGGCGATTCAGCCGACGACGGTGCTCACGCTGACGCGCGCGCGCTTCTTCGAGGTCGTGCAGCGGCGGCCTTCGCTCGGGGTCCAGCTCGCGGTGCCGCTGCTCGAGAACGTCGGCAAGCGCATCGTCGATCTCGGCACGCGCTTCCGGACGATCGCGCAGGTGATGGCGGGCGACAAAGCGGCGACCGCCCCGGGGGATGGCGGCGTACCCTGATCGGGCGTTGGCGCGCGGCCGCCGGGGCTCGTTCGCGAAGGCCCGGCTGGCCCGTCAGGACCCTTGCCGGGCTGCCCGCGAAGCCGCTGGGATGTGACCGCCGCGTCGTGGTTCGCGACTCGACGCTTGCGGGCGCGCGCGCGTCCTGCTAGTCCGCCCGCCTCCAACCTCGGGAGGACGTCACATGCGCGAGACTCGGCGCTCGATTCGATCCTTTGGCCTCTGGGCCGCGATTTCCGGAATCACCGCGGCCGGTTGCGACAGCGCCGGCACCGGTGCGGGCACGACAGCGGGCGTCGACGCGGTGGTGGGCGGCGACGTTCCGACACTGAACGGCGACGCGACGACGGTGTCGACGAGCACGAACCCGCCGACCGGCTCGCCGGACGCGACCGCGACGACCGCGACGACGCACGACAGCACGACGACGGAGCACGACACGTCGACCGGCACCACGACCCACCCGATGGACACGATGGTCCACGAGACGACCGTCACGGACACCGGCACGCCGGGCGACACGACCACCCCGCCCACGGGCGCCGTCGGCTCCTCGTGCGCGTCCGCAAGCGACTGCGAGGGACCCGACGCGGTCTGCCTCGGGTTCCCGGGCGGGTACTGCACCAAGGCGTGCGCCCCCGGGTGCCCGAATGGCTCGACTTGCTACACGCTCGGCAGCCAGGGCGACTTCTGCATCGAGGACTGCGCGGGCCCGAGCGACTGCCGGACCGGCGAAGGCTACGTCTGCGACGCCGACAACACCTGTTGGTACTACGAGACGGGCACCGGGACGGCGCCAGTCGGCGGCGCGTGCGAGGCGGACGGCGACTGCAAGGACGCCGGCGCGTTCTGCTACCCGGCGGACCTCAATGGCACGGCGACGGGGTTCTTCAACGGCTACTGCATGATCGAGGGCTGCACGGCGAACTCGTGCCCGGTCGGGAGTCGCTGCGAGGCGATCTTCTCGGGCGGCGGGACGGCGTGCGTGGCGTCGTGCGGCGCGGGCGGGGCGGCGTGCAATCAGGGGTATGCGTGCTTCGATCCGGGGGTCTGTTTCCCGGGGTGCGCGACGTCGGGCTGCCCGACGAACTACGCGTGCGACGCGACCGATGACTACTGCGTTCCGGCGTGCACCGCGAACTCGTGTCCGCAGGGGACGGTGTGCCACGCCGACGGGACCTGCGGGGATCCGCCGTGCCAGGAGGCAGGCTGCGAGGCCGGCTATGCGTGCACACCGAGCGGCGCGTGCGTGCCGGACATCTCGGGCGGCCCGGGTGCGGGGCCCGGTCCCGAGTGCCCGAGCCTGCCGACGCGCGACTGTGTGGGCACGGCGGCCTATTGCGGCGAGCTCATCCAGTTCGACCCGAACCTCGGGACCGGCTACTGGGACTACGCGATCAACGGCGAGACGGACGTGACCGACGAGTATCGGAGCTGGTCGCGGCGTGACCTGCAGATGCTCATCAAGTGGGCGTCGGCGGTGGTCGATTGCAAGGCCAAGAGCTGGTTGGGCGGTAACGGCAAGCCGATCGGGCTCGGCGACATGAGCGAGAAGAACGGGGCGATCCCGGGGGCGCGCGAAGGCGATCCGGGGCATCCGGAGGGCACCCACGAGATGGGATACGATACGGATTTCGCGTACTTCCAGACGTCGGCGGCGCCGGACAACAAGCTCCGGCCGATCTGCACGCACACGTCGGGTGGGGCCGACGCGTACCACTGCACGGCGGCGCCGACGACGCTCGATCTCTGGCGTTCGGCGATGATCCTGGGGACGATGATGACGAGCGGGCGGGTGCGCGTGATCGGGGTCGACGGCAAGGTCGGGCCGCTCATGGAGCAGGCGATCGATGTCCTATGCGGCAACGGCTGGGTGTCGGGGCCGGCCTGCTCGCCGAGTCGGCCGCTGGCGTACGAGGTCACGGATACGGGACGCGGGTGGTTCCGCTTTCACCATCATCACATGCACATCAGCTTCGAGCAGGTGGCCAGTGGCGCGCCGAGCCTTGTCGGGACGAGCGGGCGCGAGCAGTGCTTGACGCCGGGGTGCGGCGAGTTGAGCGCGGTCGAGGCCGGTCAGTGCCTGGTGGGCGACGGCAAGGCGACGTCGCACTGGCGCGCGCACCGCGAGCTGCTGCCGGTGCCGGCGCGGATCATGAAGTCGGGCCACGAACACTGACGTGGGGCCGACGGCGGGGTCTAGTGCCGTGACCGGATCGAAACGCTCCGGTCGCCGCACTAGTCGCGCGGGAGCCAGACGCGCGAGGTCTCGGGATCGAGGATCACCGAGCCACCTCGCGCGAGGGCGCTGACGCCGAGTTGGGCGGCGGGGAATGTGGCCGTCCCGATCCCGCCGCAGTGGGCGGCGGCGGGCGGGGTGGCCTTGAGGAAGAGCGTGGGCGCGGCGAGCGTCCGGACGGGCGTGCCATCGGTGCCGATGAGGGCGAGCGCGGCGGTCGGCGGCAGGCGATAGGCGTGCACGGATTCGGTGACGCCGGGGACGCAGGTGGTCAGGACGAGGTCGTCGGCGGGCGCGCGCGTGAGCGTCACGCCGGCCGCTTGGATGGCGTCGAAGAAGGCGCGGTTGAGGTTGACGGAGGGCGGCGCGAGGCGGTCGTCGAAGCCGGTGTCGAGCTGGGCGGGGGCGGTCGCGGTGCCGATGCGCAGCGGCACGACGGGGACGTTGGGGGTGCTCGGGAGGAGCGCGCCGAGGTCCTTCGCGAAGTGGCCGGCGGAGGACAGGGCGCGATAGCCGAGCGCTTGTAAAGTCGCGTCGTCACAGAGGGTTTGGAGTTCGGCGCGGTGCAGGCGCGCGCGGCGCCAATCGAGCGTGTAGGCGTTGAGGGACAGGAAGTCCGTGCCGACGATGCCGGCCTCTGCGAATGGCCCTTGGAAGAAGGAGAGGTCCTGGGGTTGGAGGGTCACGCGCGCCCACGCGCCAAAGAACGTGAAGCCGTCCCATTGGGTCGAGGTGCCGGGGACGGGCGTGGGATGCGGGACGGAGAAGCCGCTGGGATCGATGACGCTCGCGGTGGTCGCCCAATCGAGGAGGAACGCGCCGTGGGCGGCGCCGATGCGCACGTCGACGAACGGGAGGTCGCCCGCGAGGAGCAGTGGCTGCGTGGGCCCGAGGCAGCTCGGGACCTCGGACTCGGACTCGGACTCGGACTCG
>SXIE01000209.1 GCA_005772945.1 Pseudomonadota bacterium | reverse complement strand
GAGAACGCCATCGACGCGAGCGCCACGCGGATCCTCGTCGACCTCGAGGGCGCGGGGCGCGGCCTCATCCGCGTCGTCGATGACGGCGAGGGCATGAGCGCGGAGGACGCGGCCACGGCCGTCTTGCGGCATGCCACCAGCAAGATCCGGACGGTCGAGGATCTGGCGGCTATCGGCACGCTGGGCTTCCGGGGAGAGGCGCTGCCGTCGATCGCGTCGGTGTCGCGCTTCACGCTCGTCACGCGGCGCGCGGAGGACGAGGCGGCGACGCAGCTGACGATCCTCGGGGGCGTGGGCGGCGGCGGGGGCGGTCCCGGGGCCGTGACGCAGCTCGGAGCGCCGATCGGGACGCGCATCGAGGTGCGGGACCTCTTCTTCAATGTTCCCGCGCGCCTCAAGTTCCTGAAGGCCGATGCGACCGAGCAGGGGCACGTGGCCGAGCTGGTGCGCGGGTTTGCGCTCGGGCACCCGCATCTCCACTTCCGATTGCAGATGAACCAGCGCGTGGTCGCCGAGTACGTGCCGGCGCGGCGGCTGCTCGAGCGCGTCATGCTGGTCCTGGGCAAGGACGCGGGGCGCGGCCTCTACGAGGTCGCGCTCGAGGGGCCGTCGGTGCAGGTGACGGGCTTCGTGTCGGCGCCGGCGGGCGCGAAGTCGACGGCGTCGCACCTCTACACGTTCGTCAATGGGCGGCGCGTCAAGGACCGCACGCTGACGCACGCGATCCTGGCGGCCTATGCGGGGGATCTGCAGCCGGGCCGCTTCCCGGTCGCGGTCCTGTACCTGCATCTCGACCCGGGCGCCGTCGATGTGAACGTGCACCCGACCAAGGCCGAGGTGCGCTTTGCCGAGGCGGGGTTGGTGCACGAAGCGTTGGGACGCGCGATCCGCGGGACGCTCGGACGTCGGCCGTGGATCGAGGCGACGCCGCTGCCGCTGATGGAGCCGGCCGAGGCGCGGGTGGCCGAGGCGACTCGTACGTACCGATCGTTGGCGGCGTCGGAGGCCTTGCCGAATGTGTTCGCGAAGAGCGCGGAGCGCTTGCCCGCGACAAATTTGGTGGCTGCGCCGCGGGTGACCGAGCTGCGCTTCGGACCGGCGAGTGCGCTGCGCCCGGTCGCGTTCACGACGCCGGAGGCGCGCGTTTCGCCCGTCTCGCCCGTTTCGGCGCCGTCGGCAGCGCCGGCGATGGCGTCGACCGCCGCGGGGCCGGCACGCTTCATCGGGAGCGTGGCTGCTGGTGGGCTCGCGCTCTTCGAGCAGGCGCCGGGCGAGCTCGTCGCCTTCCAGCTCCGGACGGCGCGGGCGGATGTGCTGGCGGCGCTGCGGACGGCGAGCGCGACGCGGCCGCTCTTGATCCCCAAGGTGTTCGAGGCCCCCGGCGCGGGGACTGTTGCGCTGCTCGAGCGGCCGGAGACGATCGCGTGTCTGGCGGAGCTCGGCCTCTGGGTCGAGCGCTTCGGCGGGCGAAGCTGGCAGATCCTTGGTGTACCAACGATCACGCCGAACGCGGCTCCGGAAGCGCTCTTGGTGGCCGTCCTGGGCGCCTTGGAGGCACGACGTAGCGCGGGGCTGGCGCTGGCCGACTGCGAGGCGGCCGCGGATCCGGCGCTGGGTGCCGAGCTGATCGCGGAGTCGGCGGCGCGCGCCGTCTGGGACGCCTGGCATGCGCTGCCGGCTGCTCAGCGTCGAGCGGCGCTCGCGCGTTTTTCGGCCGGCGACATCGCGGCGCGCCTGCGGCATGGCTAGCCCTGCCGCGCCGCTCCTGGTGCTCGTCGGTCCGACCGGGGCGGGCAAGTCGCGGATTGCGCTCGCGCTGGCCGAGGCGCACGGGGCCGAGATCGTCAGCGCCGACTCGGTGCAGGTCTATCGCGGGCTCGATATCGGCAGCGCCAAGCCGACGGCGAACGAGCGCGCGCGGGTGCCGCATCACGGCCTCGACCTCTTCGATCCGCGCGAACAATCGGACGCGGCGCGCTGGGTCACGGCGGTCGAGCCGGCGATCCAACACGGCGTCGCCGCGGGCCGCCCGCCGATCGTATGTGGTGGGACCGGACTCTACGTTCGGGCGCTGCTGGTGGGCCTCGCGGACATTCCGAGCGTGCCCGGGGCAGTGCGCGAGGCGGTGCGCGCGCGCATGGCGGACGAAGGCCCGGAGCGGCTCCATCTCGAGCTCGCGCGCGTCGATCCGCCAACCGCGGCGCGTTTGGAGCAGGCCGATCGGCAGCGCATCGCGCGCGCGCTCGAGGTGTTCGCGGCGACCGGAACGCCGCTCTCGACGTTCCTCGCCGCCGCCCCCTCGGCACCCCGCTACGCAGCGCGCGTCGTGGCGCTCGTGCCCACCAGCAGCGGCCTTCACGCGCGGATTGCCGAGCGGGCCGAGGCGATGATCGCGGCCGGGCTCATCGAGGAAGTCCAAGAGCTTCTGGCCGCGGGGGTCCCACCGGACGCGCCGGCCTTCCACACCCTCGGCTACCGCGAGGTCGTCGCGTCGCTGCTCGCACACCCTGCGGGGCTTGGCGCGAGCGAGCGACGTGCGCTCGTCGAGGCCGTCGCACGCGGCCACCGCCAATACGCCAAGCGCCAGCTGGTGTGGCTGCGCGGCAGCGGGATGCGCGGCCTTGACGTCACGACGCTCGACCCCGATGCGCCCGACACGCGCGCCCGCCTCGAGGCCCTCATGACGGCGGCGAGGTCGTAGCGCGCCCGGCTCAGCCGCCGTTCAGCCCGGTAGGAGCACGGTCGCTTCGCCGGTCAGGACGACCTCGCCCGCCTGATTCTCGACGATCGTCTCGAGCGTGACGATCGGCTTGTCCTCGCGGATCGCCTTGACGGTCGCGGTCGCGCGCAGGGTGTCGCCGATCCTTACCGGCCGCTTGAACTGGAGCGTCTGCCCCAGATACACCGCCCCAGGTCCGGGGAGTTTCGTGCCGATGACGGCCGAGATGAGGCCGGCGGCGATCATGCCGTGCGCGATGCGCCCGCCGAAGCGTGTGGTCTGCGCGTAGGCCTCGTCGAAATGGACGGGATTGCGGTCGAGTGAAACGTCGGCAAAGCGCTCGAGATCGAGCTCGGTGATGGTCTTATCGAGGCTCGCGCTCATGCCGATCGCCGTCGCGGTGGATTCAGTCATTGCTCGCGCGTAGCACCCGAGAGCGGCGCGCGCAACGCCGAACGCGGCCTGCCGCAATGGGCAGGTGGCCGACTTCTTGACGATGCAGGGGGCGGACCTAGCCTCGTCGGGCGAGCATTCGTGGCCCAGGCGGGTTAGGATGCCGGTTCGCGCTTCCTTGCTCTCCTCCCCCGGAGCACCTCGACATGGGTCACGCAGACACTCCCGACTCACCGTTTCCGCTCCTCCCCTTGCGCAACGGTGTCTTGTTTCCTGGGACGGTGACCACGCTGGCGGTCGGCCGTCCGCAGTCGCTGGCCATCTTGCGGCAGGTGAAGCCGGGGCAAACCGTCATCGGCGTGGCGGTCCAGAAGGACTCGAAGGTCGCGGATCCGGCGTTCGAAGACCTGCATCCGGTCGGCACGTTCGCGCGCGTCGTCGGCATGCAGCGCCACGGCGATAATGCCGTGATGCTGTCGTTGCAGGGGCTGTCGCGCTTCGAGCTGGTGCGCCTGGCCGAGACGACGCCGGCCTGGCTCGCCGATGGCATGCCGATGGCGGAGCCGGTGCGCGACGAGGCCGAGGCCCAGGCGTTGGCCGATGCGCTGCGGGCGCGCATCGCTCAGGCCGATACGCAGCTGTCGCAGCGGCTCGGGCAGCCGCCGGCCAACGAGGTCCCCGCGCGCTTTGCTGACCGAGTCGCGGCGGCCCTCGAGCTCGCACCCGACAAGGCGGTGACCGTTCTCGCGACGGCTGATGTGATCGAGCGGTTGCGGCTCGTGACGTCGCTGGTCGGCGAGGCGCTCGCGTCGCGCGACATGCGCCAGAAGATCGACGAGGAGGTCCGAAAGGAGCTCGGCAAGAACCAGCGCGAGGCGGTCCTGCGCGAACAGATGCGGGCCATTCGCAAGGAGCTCGGCGACGACGGCGGGACGGACACGCTGGAAGGTCTGCGCGATCGGCTCATGAAGGCCGAGCTGCCGACGGACGTGCGCACGGCGGCCGAGCGCGAGCTGCGGCGGCTCGAGAGCATGAACCCGGCGCAGGCCGAGGCGAACGTCGCGCGCACGTATCTCGAGTGGATCCTCGATGTGCCTTGGCTCGTGCGCGGCGCGGTCAAAGAGGACATCCAGGCCGTCGCCGACAAGCTCGACGCCGACCACTTCGGATTGAAGGACGTGAAGCAGCGGATCCTCGAGCACCTCGCGGTCATGAAGGTGGCGAAGAATCCGCGCGGGACGATCCTGTGTCTGGTCGGCCCGCCGGGCG
>SXIE01000208.1 GCA_005772945.1 Pseudomonadota bacterium | reverse complement strand
GCCTGCCGCGAATCGTTGGTGTACAAAAGGCTTTGGAGCACATCAGCCAGGGTCAGCCGGTGCGTGCCGCCAAGGGCAAAGCGCTCGGCATGATCGACGAGCTGTACCCGACCAAGGAAGCGCTCTACGAGGCCGCGCACGCGTGGATCGCGGCGAATCCGAAGGCCAAGCAGCCCTGGGACAACAAGGACTACAAGTGGCCGGCGCCCGCGCCGAGCACGCCCGACGCGCGCAACATGTTCCTCGCGGCGTGCGCCATGACCTATAAGAAGGTCGGCAACACGATGCCGCAGATCGAGGCGGTCATCTGCGCGATCCACGAAGGTGGCGTCGTCGAGTTCGACCGCGCGCTCGAGGTCGAGGCGCGCTACTTCGTGAAGTGCGCGGTGTCCGACCACAGCAAGGACATGATCCGCACGTTCTGGTACCACCGCAACGCGGCGCTCAAGGGCGAGGGGATGCCGCACGCCGACGCGCACGGCTTCAAGAAGGTCGGCATCCTCGGGGCCGGCATGATGGGCGCCGGGCTCGGCTTCATCTGCGCCGACAAGAAGCTCGAGGTCGTCATCAAGGACATCGCCGAGCCGGCGCTCGAGCTGGGTCGCAAGCACTGCGCGGACGAGGTGAAGAAGAAGAAGCACCTCTCGGCCGAGCAGCAGAAGGAGATCCTCGATCGGATCACGTTCTCGCTCGACAACGCGTCGCTCGACGGCTGCGACCTCATCATCGAGGCGGTCATCGAGAAGGATGAGGTCAAGCACGCGGTCACGCGCGAGCTCGAGCCGCGCATGGCGCCGGGCGCGATCTGGGCGTCGAACACCTCGGCGATCCCCATCACCCACCTCGCCAAGGCCTCGATTCGACCCGCGAATTTCGTCGGGCTCCACTTCTTCTCGCCGGTCGAGGTGATGCCGCTGCTCGAGATCATCAAGGGCGAGCAGACGTCTGACGAGACCCTCGGGCGCTGCGTCGCGTTCACGAAGATGCTCGGCAAGGTGCCCATCCTGGTCAACGACGGCTACGGCTTCTTCACGAGCCGTGTCTTCGGCACCTACTTGATGGAAGCGGTCCAGTGCGTGGCCGAAGGGCACGACCCGGTGCTGGTCGAGCAGGCGGCCAAGCAGGCCGGCATGGTCATCTCGCCGCTCAAGGTCTTCGACGAGGTGACGCTGCGCCTCGGCTACCACGGGATCCTGCAGCGCGAGCGCTACATGCACGAGAACGTCTCGGACGTCCCGGGCGTGAAGCTGCTGAAGGCGCTGGTCGAGGAGCACGGGCGTATCGGCAAGGCGGCCGGCAAGGGCTTCTACGAGTACCCCGCCAAGGGCGAGGGTGATCGGCAGATCTGGCCGGGGCTCAAGGACCTCGTGACGGCCAAGCCGCACCACACCGGCATGGAGTACCTCGGCGACCGGCTCATGCTGATTCAGGTCAACGAGGTCGCGCGCTGCCTCGAGGAGAAGATCCTCCGCGAGAAGCGCGACGCCGAGGTGGGGGCCATCTTCGGGATCGGGTTCAACCCGGCCTCGGGCGGCCCGCTCGCGTGGGTCGACCGCAAGGGCGTCAAGAACGTCGTCGCGAAGCTGAGCGCGCTCGCGCAGGAATGCGGACCGCGCTATGCCCCGGCGAAGATTCTGGTCGACATGGCGGCGACCAACGCTCGTTTCTGGGACGCATAGGCGTCTTAAGTAGTGAGTGAAGAGCGCCGCGGTATGCGGCGCTTTTCGTTTGTACACCAACTATCTCATGAGGACCGCGATGGACGCGCACGAGGAAGCAGACACCTGGAAGGGCACCGAGCGTTTTCCGACCGAGCACGTCCCGACGAGCGGTGACGGGTACGGGCCGCGGATGAAGCTCTGGTTTCGGCGCGCGATGCGCACCGATCTACAGCCGATCGCGCTCCTCCCCGACGAGCGCGTTGTCTTCGAGGTCGAGAACCTCCACCAGGGCTCCGATCCGCTCCTGCGCGTGATGGCGTGGCGTCGCGCCGCGCTCTTCGTCGCCGCCCTTTTTCTTGCGGTGCCCACGGTCGTTCATCTCATCAAGTCGCTCATCGACCTCGGCGACGGCGCGGACACGTTCACCGCGCTCGGGCTCCTCATCACGCTCTCCAGCGCCGCGCTCGCCGTCGGCGTCTGGAGCGCCCATCGGACCTGGGATCAGCTCGCGCGCTCGCGGCGTATCCTCTTCGGCTTCTGGCTCGTCGCGTTCATCGTGCCGTTTGCGGTCTGCCTCTTCCCGGTGCGTGCCGGTCGCGAGGGCGCCGAGGCCGTCGCCATGGGCGTGGCCGGTGCCCTCTCGGCCGTCATGCTCTTGGCGCCCAAGGTCCTCTCGCTGGTTCCCGGACTCATCCGCGCGGCGCTCGCGTCCAAGGCGCTCTTTCCCGGCAGCCCGGCACCCGGCTGGCTCATCACGCTCGGCGCACCGCTCTATCTGATGTTGCTCTTTCTCGTCATGCAGATGCCGTATCAGCTGGCCGGCGGCGGCTTCATGGCGCTCGCGCTCATCGCGCTCATGGCCGCGCCGATCGTCCTCTGGTTCAACGGCCGCGTCCTGGCACGCCCGGGCCCGCTCGACGAAACGCTTGCGCACATCCGCAAGATTCGCATGCTCATGCTGGTCCTCAATGCGGTCGGCGGCCTCTTCCTGTTCATCGGGCTCATCGACATGGTCGCGTCGATGCAAGGTCTCAGCATCCTCGACACGTTCCTACCGCTGCTCAGCGTCATCGCGAACGTCTTTGTCCTGGCCGTCGTCGGCCTCGATCTCACGATGAAGGGCCTGCAGCGCGCGCACCGGATCGAGTCGGACCCCGAGACGCAGGCGCTGCGCGAGTCGCACACCCAGGACATGGATGCGTTCATCGTCGCGATCGAGGCCTCGCAGGAAGCCGCGAGCCCGGTGCGAACGCCGGAGTGAGCGCTCGCCGCGGCGCCCGCGCGCGCCTCACGGGACGTTGGCACCGTCGGGCATCGTCTGCCGGTAGCCGAGGAAGTAGGCGTTCACGTTGCCTGCGTTCTTCGCCAGGATGGACGCCTTGATCGACTGGTACTGGTCCTCCGTCGACTTGTAGCGACGCTGGGCCTGGATGTAGCTGGCCGTAACCTGCCGGATGAGCGGTGCGAGCGACGACTCCAGTCTGCCGACCCAGGCGGCCGGATTCTGCGCCATGCCGACGGCCGCGTCGGTCTTCCGCTTCTCGAACCCGCGCAGGCCATCTTCAGCCGCCTCCCAGAGCGGCTGCGCTTCGTAGAAGTTGGCGGCAGCCGCTTCGAAGGCGCCCGCGAGCTCACCGTCGCCGAAGAACCCGCGCTCCCCGAAGTCGTGCTGCGCCGAGTCCATAAAGGCGTAGGCGCCCCCGACTTGGACCCAACGTGACTTGCGCGCGCGGTCGCGCCAATTCGACGCATTCTCCTTCGCCTGGTTCAGCTCCGCCTCGACCTTGAGGACCATTTGCCATTCGGCCGCCGCGACCTGCGCAGGAGTCGCTGGCCCGATCGCCACCGGCGTGGGCGTAGCCGGGGTCGCGACCGGAGCGGCGCCCGGTGCCTTGTCCGCCGGCGTCTTGCCGCCCGCCGCGGGCGTCGCGCCCGCCGCCGCCTTGGGACCCGCGGGCGTCGTCGCCGCCGCCGGTGCCGAGAGCGAGGCCAGCGCCTGGTCACGCATCTGCTCGAGCGTCTTGACCATGCTCCGGGTCTTCGCGATCTCCTCGGTCCGCAGCTCGCTCGGCAGCTCGGGGTACTGCCTCGGATCGCCGATCGCCGCGAGCTTTTCCTGTTGGCTGCTCAGACACGTGGCGATCTGGCCGATGAGGCTTCCCTTGTCGCTCTTGGGCGAGGCGAGGCGCGCCTTGAAGTCCGCGATCTGGCGCTCGGTGGCTTCGCGCCCCGAGGCCCCGGTGAAGTACTTGTCTCCGGCCAGGTTGAGATCGTACGCGAATTTGCCACCGATGGTGTCGCGCATGAGCTCCAGGCCGCGCGAACCCGTCTCCGAAATGAACTCGGAGAGCGCGAGGCGCACGGCGTCCATGTTCCCGCCCGAGCCCTTGACGGCCTGGATGAGAGCCGCGCCGTGCCCCGATCGATAGATCAGGGAGTGGTAGTTGAAGTGATCCGAGTTGATCTCGGCGCACAGCGTCTGAATCTGCGCGTCCGAGAAATGCGACGTCACCGACCACTGCCCCTTGGGCGCCCCCTCGATATTCGAGTTTTGCTTCACGCCGGTCGCGGCCGCGAGCTCGTGGTTGGCGGACTCGGCGCTCGACGAATCGATGGTCGCCTTGGTGCCGTAGGCTCGCGACGCATCATTGGTCTCGCTCGTGTCGAGCGTGGTCGAGACCTGGTGTTTCCCGAGGAAGCCCGCGTCGACGCCGACCGCATCCGTGCCGGCCGCCCTCTCGATCTTGTCGCCATCGGCCGTCTCGGTCGTCGACTGTTCGACTGTCGACGTGGCCGTGATGTCGACGATTCCTAGGCCGACGCCCGACACCTCGCTGTCCGATCGGCCGGAGGTTCGCGCGACCAAGCGTGCGCCCGATGCCGGCGCGACCCCAGTGCGGCGAAACTGCTCGAACGCCGCCTGGCCCGCGGGCGTGCTGATATCGAACTCGAGCACGACCCCCTGCGAGAGCGTCCGCGACGCCCCCGCCTTCATGCTCACGCCAAAGGTGCCCAGGCTGGCCTCGCCGCCGAGCGTGTCCGCGTCCGTCACCTCGACATGCACGCGTGTCGGATCCGCCTTCACGACGGTGACCGAATGGCTCTTGCCGATCTGCAGCTTGCCCCCGACCTGTAGCCCTTGGATCATCGCGCTGCCGCCGACTTGGGCGCCCTTCGCGTCCGTCGTCGAGACACGGTCCCCGACCGCAAGCGCGGCGGCCCCCTCGGCCGTCGTCGGTGCCGCGGCCTCGGTCGGCCCCTTCTTCTGGAACGCGTCGGCCTCGCCCTTGGTCTTGAACCGGCGCTCGCCCGTCGAGGTCTCCGACGCGCTGCCACCGATATTGGCCGAATGTCCGCCAGCGCTCGTGCCACCGAGCGACGCGTTGCCGCCGACGCTCTTGGTGTACGTCACGACCCACATGCCCTCGACCAGCTTGGGCTCGGCGATCGTGTACTTGTACTGGCCGGCCACCACCACGTTCACAGGACCCTTGGTCGCGGCGACCTGCGCGCTGGCACCCTCGAGCTCCCCGTTTGCGTTGAAGTCCAGCTCGCCCGCGGCCGACATGCCGCTCTCGACCTTGCCCTCGGCATCCCTCTTCGCTGTGCCGATATTGCCACCGACTTTGCCTTCACTGATATTGGCACTCACGCCGGCCGTCGTCGCTTGGCTCGAGCCGTCAGCGGCCGTGGCGACCGTGCCGCCACTGTAGCCGGCCGTCAGGCCATCCTTGCCGATCCCCACGGTGGCGGCGCTGCTCGTCCTGCTCTTGGAATCGTCATCGCCGTAGTAGGTCTCCTCGCGCCCGAGCGTGCCGACCGCCTGCCCATCGGCCAGCGCCAGGCTGCGCGAGTCCTTGCGCTCCATCGCGCCTTCGACCGAGACGACGCGCTCCTGGGAGGCATGGGCCGAGACGCCGTCCTTGCTTGAGTAGCCGAGCCCTGCCTTGCGCGTGGTGCTCTCGCCGGGCGTGTCCAGCTCGGCCGCCTTGGCTTCGACGTCCGCGCTCGCGAGCCCCTTGGACTCGGCCTTGAGCAAGACAGACTGCCGCTCGGTCTCCGTCTTGGCCGCGTTCAACGCCCGCGCCATGCGCCGCAGGAGGCCACTGTCGTCCCCGTCCTCGGGCGCGAGCAGGGCGGCCTGCGCGTCCTAGCCCTCGACCCCGGCCACGGTTGCCTTGGTCTTGCCGTCGGGCGGCGCGGGGACGGGAGCGCGACTGGCGTCGGCAGACTCTTCACGTTGCGTAGGTTTGTACACGGGGCCCCCCAGACCGGACAGAAAGCGCCGACACGGTACCACGGAAGGCGCCGCTCGTCGCAATGTATCCGTTCAGGCCCCCGAAAAGCTGGATCGTTTCGATCACTTGCAAGCAGGGGGATCGACAGCGTGATCGCGCCGTGCTGTACGGTCGCGCGTGGACGCGGAGAAACGGATCGCAGAGCTCGAAGCGCAGCTGGTCG
>SXIE01000207.1 GCA_005772945.1 Pseudomonadota bacterium | reverse complement strand
GCCGGGGGGCTACGCGGCGCGCGCCGGGATCGCGACGGGCGACGCGGTGCGCTTCGAGCGTGTGCCGGCGAGCCCGTAGCGGTGGGTGCGCCTGACCCGAGCCCGAACGACACGGCGCCGCCTGGCGACGGACGTTGGCTCAACCGCACCGTGCTCGGCGCGAGCCTGACGAGCGGCCTGGCGGACATGTCCTACGAAACCGCGAACGTGCTGCTGCCGGGGTTCATGGCGGCGCTCGGGATCCCGCCGACCGCGCTCGGCACGATCGAAGGGGTCGCCGACGCGACCGCGAGCTTCATGAAGATGGGGGCGGGGTACCTGTCCGATCGGCTCGGGATCCGGAAGTCGCTGGTCCTCGTCGGGTACCTGCTGACGGTCCTGGGGCAGGCTGTCATGGCGGTCGCGAGCGGTGTCGGCTTGCTCATGCTCGGGCGCGTCGTGGGTTGGCTCGGGCGCGGTCTGCGGAGTCCGCTGCGCGCGGCGATCATGGCCGAGGCCATCACCCCCCAGACGCGCGGTCGCGCCTTCGGGTTCCATCGCGCGGCGGACACCGTCGGCGCGGTCCTCGGGCCGCTCCTCGGCGTCCTCATGCTCGGCTGGTTTGCGGACGCGCTCTCCGAGGGCGCGGATCCCACGGAGCCCTACCGCACGAGCATCTGGCTCACGCTCATCCCCGGCGTGCTCGCGGTCCTCAGCTTCGCCGTGCTCGTGCGCGACGCGCGCCGCCTGCCCAACAAGCACATGCGCTTCTGGTCGAGCCTGCGCGGGCTGCCGGTTCCGTTTCGGCGCTACCTCGTCGCGGTCGGCGCGTTCGGCATCGGCGACTTTGCGCACACGATGCTCGTGCTTGCCGCGACGCATCTCCTCACCGCGGACCACGGCGTGCTCGCGGCCTCCGAGATGGCAGGCGGGCTCTACGTCCTCCGCAATTTCGTGACCGCGATTGTGGCCTTCCCGGTGGGCGCCCTCGCGGACCGGATCGGGCACCGCCAGGTCCTCGTCGCCGGGTACGCGATCGGGGTCTTGACGGCCGCCGCGATGGCCGCCGCGTTCGCACTCGGGCTCGCGTCGGTCTGGTACCTCGCGGGCGTCTTCGTCCTGGCTGGGACCTACACCGCCATCCAGGACTCGCTCGAGGACTCGCTCACCGCCGAGCTCGTCCCAGCGCCGTCGCGCGGCCTCGCCTATGGCGTCCTCGGATCGGTCAACGGCGTGGGCGACCTCGTCTCGAGCACGGGCCTCGGGCTCCTCTGGACCGCCGTCTCACCGAGCGTCGCCTTCGCCGTCGCCGCCTCGCTCATGGCGATCGGCACACTTGCCATGGCGCGCAACCATCAGGACCCCCGCCTCCCGGGCGCCGTCCGCTGAACGTGCGCCCTCTGGTGGTTCGCGCTCAGCCCGGCGGCATCGGCGGCGTCGGCTTCGGCGTCGCGCACGGCCCCTCGGCGGCGACGCTCACCCCGCGCGTGTGGGCGACGCACGCGTTCGAGTGCGTCTTGCCGTCGCAGCCGCACACCGGCAGGTATTGACCCGTACAGACCCCCGGAATCGGGCGGCAGAGGCCGCTCTGATCGGTCATGCCGCAGTGGGATCCGAAGTCGCAGAACTGGCCCGCCGGGCACGGGATCGCCGCGATGCCGCCGCACATCGAGGCGGGCGGCTTCGACTCCGCGCTCGTGCCGGCGCTCGCGGCGGACGCTTCGTCGCTCGCGGGTTTTGCTTGCGCCTCGGCGCAACCGTGGGCGAACGACGAAGCGGTCCAGGCGCCGAGTAGGACGGTCAGGCAGTGGGTGAACATGGGCCGAGAATTCGCCCTTGCACCGGCGGCGTCAACCTTCGCGACCTTCCGCGGTAGAACGAGTCGGCCCACGCGCGCCCGAGCCGCAGGTTGCGCGCGATCCGCGAGAGCTCATCGTGCAGGGCGTCGCGCTGCGCGTTCAGCCAGGCGACGAAGAGCTGGCGCTGGGCCACGGCACAGACGCCGCGGGCATGCGCGGCCCGCTCGGCCCGGAGGGCCAGCTCGCAACGCGCCGTGGCCTGCTCGAGCGCATCGCGGTGCTCCTCGAGGACGGGGTCGTGTCGCCGCGTCAGCCACTCGCGCGTCATGCGCACCTGCTCGCGGAAGTCCTGGCGGTTGTGGTCGCTGACGGTCGTCTTGAAGAACGCGTGCCAGCGCTCGAGCTCGCCGACCCGCTCCGCCTCGGCATGGAGCGCATCGGCAAAGGCGACGGTGGCCTGGTCGATCGCGTCGTTGGCGCCGACGAGCGCCGCGTCGGCGTCGGCCTCGGCATCGCGCGCGCCGCGGAGGTCCGCTTCGAGCGCGTCGTTCTTGTCGTTCCAGAGATCGGTGCGCGTCGTGACCTCGGACGCGCGCGGCTCATGTTTCAGGCGGGCACGGGTGAACCTGATTTCGCTGCGGATGGACGCAATGGACTCGTTCTGGTCGATCGGGCGCGGCATCGTTCACCTCCGTGTTGCAGGGGCTTTCTCTTCACAGGGGGCGAGCCAGAGCGACGCGCACGGCGAAACCTTCGCGGCGCGCGCGCACTCGGCGGAACGAACGGCCTGACACTCGGCCGCGTTGGGGGGTACGCCCCGACGATGGGTGAACCGGCACGGGGCGTCAACGGTGCGGCCGCTTGGGTCGTTTTACGCGCGGCGTGCGCGCTATCGAAGGATGCGCGCGCGGCGGATGAGGTCGTCCAGCTCGAGTCGGCGGACGACGTCGAGGCCTTGGATCACCCGGCCGAGCGCGGTGTAGCGACCGCTGAGATGGGGGGTCCAGGCCAGCGTGACGAAGAGCTGGCAGCTGCCGGTGTCGGGGCCCGCTTTGGCGAGGCCGACGGTGCCGGCGTCGAACGGGAGCTCGGAGACCTCGTCGGGGAGCTGGAAGCCGGCGTCGCCCCAGCCTGTGCCGGTCGGATCGCCGCCTTGGACCACGAAGTTCGGGACCAGGCGGTGGAAGCGGAGGCCGTCGTAGAAACCGCGGCGCACGAGCTCGCTGATCGCGGCCGTGGTCGTAGGCGCGCGCTCGCGATCGAGCGCGATGACGAACGTGCCGCGGTCGGTGTCGAAGGCGATCTCGCTGGCGCTAGGGGTCGGCGTCGGCGGGGTCGCGCGGCGGGTGCGATCGACGGCGGGTGCGGGGCGATGCTCGTGTTGCGCGAGCGCGCGGAGGACGACGGCGCGGACGCTCGGGGCGGGGTCGGCGGCGAGCGCGGCGACCTCGGTCCACGCGTCGATCTCGGCGAGGGCCAGGGCGATCGTCTCGCGCATCTCGACGTAGGCGGGGGCCTGGGAGCTGGCCGCGAGGGCGCTGAGCGGGGCCGCGAGGGCGGGGGACTTGCGGGCTTTCGCGGCCT
>SXIE01000206.1 GCA_005772945.1 Pseudomonadota bacterium | reverse complement strand
GCCACCGAGATCGACGAAGCAGCCGTACTCGGTGATGTTCTTGACGACGCCCTTCAGGGTCTGTCCGACCTCGAGCGTCTCGAGCGTCTTGGCCTTCAGGTTCTCGCGCTCGGCCTCGAGCAGCGCGCGGCGCGACAAGACGATATTGCCACGGCGCTTGTTGAACTTGATGACCTTGAACTTGTGGCTCTCGCCGATGTACTTCTCGAGGTTCCGGACCGGACGAAGGTCGACCTGCGAGCCGGGGAGGAACGCCTTGACGCCGATGTCGACCGTCAGGCCGCCCTTGACGCGCCCGGTGATGATGCCCTCGACCAGCTCGTCGCGCTCGACGCAGTCGTTGATCTCGTCCCAGATCTTGAGCTTGTCGGCCTTCTCCTTAGAAAGCTCGATCTGGCCGTGCTCGTTCTCCTGCGACTCGAGGTAGACGTCGATGTGGTCGCCGACCTTGATGCTCAGGGCGCCGTCGACGCCGACGAACTCCTCGATGGGGATCTGACCCTCGGACTTGTAGCCGATGTCGACCGTGACGAAGTCCTTGGACACGAAGATGACCGTGCCCTTGACGATTTCGCCTTCCTTCGCGCCACTCTTGGCCTCGAATTCTGCAAGAAGGGCTTCGAAGTTCTCGAGGTCGGGGAGCTGTGACGAGGTTTGAAGTGCCAAGGGGAACCACGCAAAGGGCTCTGCCGGTCGCGTGTCGCTCACCCGAGCGGCGCGCGCTCCCGGACGATTGGAGGCGCGGGAACCTAGGCAGTCGCGGCGGGCTTGTCAAGGTCGTGGTTGGGGCCTGGCGTCCTGTGCGCGAACCGGCGGCGGGCCCTTCTGGTACAGGCTCCGGCCGGCATTCCATGCATAGTGTGCGTCCGTGACCCGGGGCTTGGTCGTCTTGCACGTGGGCGCCAGCTCCGGCGCGTCGACACAGATCGCGGGTTGACACACGCGGTGCCACGCGAGCGTCGGCGCCGGGTCCGCCTCGGCTGGGTCGTAGGTGATCGACTGCACGGTCGAGATGCAGCGCTCCAGCTCGCCCGCGCCCATCGCGCCGATCTTGAACGGGCCCCAGGCGGTCGTGTGGTCGAGCCAGTTCACGATGACCATCGTGGTCAGAAGCGGTGATCCGACGGCGCGGCGCGGCTTTCCGGTGACGGACCAGCGCACGAGGATCTCGGGGAGCTGGTCGCCGTTCACGTCGGCGAGCACGAGCGGCTCGAGATGGTAGACATCGTCGGGCGGCAGGACGCTCGTCCCGCCCGTCATGGCGAAGGTCGTCCGCATCTTGCTGAGCTCGGCGGTGCCGCCCGCGGCGAGCGGAGCCGCCATGACGAGATGCGCGAGGACCACCTGGCAGGTGTCGAAGCCCCGGTCCGCGTGCGGGGCGCCTTTGCAGCGGACGGCCCCGACCACGGCGCCTTCGTGGCCGACGTAGGCGACGGGCGTCAGCGAGCTCTCGAGCACCGTCCAGCCCGGCCGCCCGAGTGCCGGGATGAGATCCGGAACCTTCCAGTCGGGCGGCGGCTCGGTCGCGAACGTCGGGACCGTCAAGACGTCGATGACCTTGGGCGGCGACGGGAGCTCGGCGCGTGCGCCCATCGGCGCGGCTGCGAGCACGGTGGCGACCACGGCGTAGCGAAGACCGGCGGCGATGAGCGGGCGTGGGTGCGGCATGGGACCTCCGTTCCAGCGACGCGCGACCGCGTCAGTGATCAAATGATGGTTCTTCTCAAACTGGTCGCTCGTCAGAGTCCGAGCTCGCGCCACGCGACCATCCCGCCGGCGAGATTCGCGACCCGCGTGACGCCCGCTGCGATCAGCAACTGCGTAGCGAGCGCCGAGCGCTTGCCCGTCTGGCACACGACCACGACCGGCCGAACGGTAGGCACGTCGCCGACCCGCGCGCGCAGCTCGCCCAGCGGCAAGAGCTGCGCATCCGGGAGGTGGCCCAATTCGCCGTCGAACTCGCTCGCGTCACGCACGTCGAGGACGTGGACCTCGGCGCGATGCGCGGCGACCCAATCGGGTGCGAGCTCGGGCTGGCCGGCGTACGTCAGCGCGACGGGACCCCAGTCGGGCGCGGTCGGCGCGCGTCCGCCGGCGGGCTCGCCAGACGTCAGGTTCGCGGGGACGGCGACGGCCATCTGCTTGGGATGCGGCAGTCCGAGGTTGTGCATGTAGCCGACAAAGTCCTCTTCGCGCGCGTCGCCGCCGATGCGCGGATTGAGGCGTCGCTCCTCGCCGATGGTGCTGGCGGTGCGGCCCAGGTAGTCGTGGGCCGGATAGACGGCGCACGCGTCGGGCAACGAGAAGAGCTGCGCGCGGATCGACTGGAAGAGGCGCTGCGCGCTGCCGTGCTGGAAGTCGGTGCGCCCGGCACCGCGCACGAGCAGCGCGTCGCCGGTGAAGACCAGGCGGTGATCGGCGCTGACGAGCGACACGCAGCCATCGGTGTGGCCGGGGGTCGCGCGCACCTCGAGCGCTTCGGCGCCGAACCGGAGGATGACTCCCTGGGTGAGTGGCAGGTCGACGTTCGTCGCGCCGTAGAGCGGCGAGAGTCCGATCTGGCAACCGAACGCGGCGCGCATGAGCCATGCGCCGGTGACGTGATCGGCATGGCAGTGCGTGTCGAGCGCGAAGCGGAGCGTCAGGCCGAGCTCGCGCACGAGGGCCGCGTCGCGCGCGTGCTGCTCGAAGACCGAGTCGACGAGGACGGCCTCGCGCGTCGCCGCGTCGCCAAGGAGATAGGTGTAGGTCGACGACGCGGCATCGAAGAGCTGACGGAAAAGCATGGTGCGGCGACCGTAGCAGGTTCGGGCCGCAGGGTGTGACGACGAACCTCACCCGCGCGGGGGCGCGCACCAACGCGGGCTGTGCGGTCCCGGTGAGCGTGGGGTGTCGATCAGCGCTGGCACATGATGCCGGCCGCGATCGTGTCGCAGGGCGCGTCGCCGAGGCAGCCGGACGGCCCGAGCAGCGCGCACACGGCGTTGGGGAGCCCGTTGAAGTGGCCGTCCGGCTGCCCTGCGCACCAAGAGGGCGTCGGGTCGACGCCGTCCCAGGTCCAGCCCGCGGCGCCCTTCTGCGCCGTCACCCACACCTCGAACGTCAGGGTCGCGGCGATCGCGCCGAGCACCGGGGCGCTGTCGCCGCGTACGAGCGTCGCGCCGCCGCTCGCGCACTTCTGGGCGGCCGCGCCGACCCAGCCCGAGCCCGGACACAGCAGGTACTCGTGGCCGCCGAACGTCCCTTTCGGGGTGCAGTCCGCGAGCGCGCTCGGATCGACGTCGGGCCCGACGGTCTCGGTGTCGGTGACCGTCTCGGACCCGGGGGTCGTGTCGGGCGGCTCGCCCGTATCGCCCGTGTCGCCCGTATCAGGCGTGTCGACGACGTCCGGTGCGCCGGTGTCCGCGGGCGCGACGACGTCCGCCCCGCCACAGGCGCACGCCTCGAAGGTGAAGCCGTCGATGCAGCGCCGTCGCCCCGCCGCGCCGCTGTCGCAGGCGCACTCGTAGCTGACATTGGCGATGCAGACGAGCGGCGGCCGCGTGTCGACGGCGTCCGCCGCGCCCTTGCCCGCGCCGGCGTCACACCCGATCAGGGCGACCGCGATGAGTCCGACGATGTCGAGCGCGCGCCTCACGGCAGGTCCTCGATCACGATGCGCAGCAGCGACATCGTCACCTTGACCTGGCCCTCGTATTCGACGTGACTCTGAGGCAACTCAGAGTCGTGCTGGTACTCCGCGACGACGTCGGACGACAGCCGGAAGTCGATGAACAGCCGTTCGATCGCGTCGCCGTCGATGACGTGCTCGCCGTCGACGCTCCAACCTGGCGGCACCGCGTCGCTCGTCGACGGCGACGCGCAGCGCGCGATGTCGTTCGCCGTGTCGCGCACCCGGAATTGCGTGTAGCCGAGCTGCTTTTCCGGCGGCTCATCGCCGGCCGCGCGGCACGCGATACGGACCCGCCGCTTAGCGGGCGCCGGGAGCCGGATGTCGACGACGCCCTCGAGCGTGTAGCCGCCCTCGGACGCGCTCCAGCATTCGGCGCTGATCGACGCGTCCTCGCACGTCGTGCCGGGTGGCGGGCGGATCGGCGGCTGTTTGGCGGTCGCGAACATCGTCGCCGCGACGACCCACTCCTTGTCGGCGACGCGCGTGACCTCGGCCTCGACGGTCGTCGACGAATACGTCCGCTCGAGCGTCTTCTCGTACGCGCAGCTCTGTCCGACCGCGAGGTTGGCGCATGCCTTCTCGTCGGTCTGGAGGCTTTGCGGGTGGAGTTCCAGGTTGGTGTGGTCGTCGTACGTCAGCGTTCGGACCTCGCCGATCTCGGGCGCGGTCGACGCGTCGTATTTCGCGAACGCCCACCACCGCCCCGTCAACTTGAACGACGGCCCGCGCGTGCATGGACCGAGCTCGAGCGTCACGTCCTCGCCGATCTTGAGCGGCCGGACCTCGGTCACGACCCCGCCCTCGATCAGCGCGCACAGGTCGCCGACCTTCGCGCCCGCCTTGAAGCCCTCGACCTTCACCGCGATCGCGACGTCGTTTCGGACCGTCAGCACCAACTCCGCCGGCGCTCCCGGTCCGCGCAATACGCGCGTGATCGCGCGCGTCGGCGCCGTGAGCGTGACCCGGAGCTCGTCGTGCGGGTCGCTGGGACCGAGCGGGAGCGCGGTACCGATCGCAAGGTCGGCCGAGCCGGAGAGGGGCAGCGGCCCGTCCGGCAAGAGGCCCTCGAGGGCTGCCGCCGCCCAGCCGTCGGTGAGGGCCTCGTCGGCGGGCCAGAGGTCGGCGAGCACCTGGAGGTCGGTCTTGTCCTGGCCCCGGACCTTCGCGACGCCGTGGCGGTCCAGGCTGCCGTCGCCGTTGAAGTCGAAGCGCGACCAGGTCGCCTCGGGCTGCGCGCCGGCGCAGTCCGGCACGCCCGAGCCGGGCACCGGGTTCACGCCGACGCAGCCGTCGCCGTTGAGGTCACGCTTGGCATAGACGATCTCACCGTCGAGCGCGGCGAGGCCGGGGCCGAGCGTCCCGTCCGCGAGTTGGAGCTGCGTGAGCGCGTCACGGAAGGCGCGGAAGTCGGCGATCGACACCTTGCGGTCGCCGCGCCGGCCGTCGGGCGTGTGGAACGTCGGGTCCTCGCCGGTCGCGACGCCGTGGACGTCGCGCGTGATGCGCCGGTTGCCGTCGGCCGTGCCGTCGTCGACGTCGACGAGCGCGGTCCGGATCGCGGCGTCGCCCTTGAGGTCGTCGATCGCGAGCGCGGCCGCGAACGCGTCGATCCGCCGGGCGCCGTCCAAGCCGCCGCTGGGCCCGGCCGGGACCGCGACCGTGTTCGCCGGGTCCGCGAGCGCGCGGCGCACGTCGCTGTGGCGGAGATCCGGGTCGAGGGCCCACAGGTAGAGCGCGAGGCCCGCGACGTGGGGCGCCGAGAACGAGGTGCCGCTGTTGAAGACGTACGCGTTGGCGAGGCCGGTGGTGTAGACGTCCTCGCCAGGCGCCGACACGCTGCCATTGCCGCTCGAGAAGTAGGCGCGGTCGCCGCTGGCGTTGGTCGCCTCGACCGCGAGGAAGTGATCGGCACCGGCGCCGCCGGCGGGCAGCGTGGGGTCGCCGACGCCGCGCACCGCGACGTTGCAGCAGGGGCTGTTGTCGCGCGACTCGAAATCGAAGGCCGTGCCGGGGCGGAGGCGCGCGTTGCCCGCCGAGCACGTGACGAGGAAGTTCGAGCGGGCAGACCCCGAGCCCTTGAAGGTCTGGATGGCGCTGAGGAGCCAGTAGCCGTCGTCGTTCATCTGCGCGCGCCAGGTGTCGCAGAGCGGCGGCGGGCACAGGCCGTGGACGACCGGGTCGTGGCCGCGTTGTTCGTAGCCGGCGGAGTTGCCGACGCTCGCGTTGATGACGCGCACGGTCGGGTCGCGCAGGAGCTCGAGCAGGTTGTTGGCGAAGGAGGTATTGGCGACGAAGCCGGGCAAGAGCACGTTCGTGAGGCGGCCGGACGTGTCGCGGGCGCGGATTCCGACCTCGATCGGCGCGATGCCGTCGATGCCGACCCGGTTGCCCCAGCTCGCCGCGATGATGCCGGCGACCTGCGAGGCGTGGCCGCTCGCGTCGACGGTGGCGCCCGTCGGCAGGTCGACGCGCGGGCTGACAGCGCCGCTCGGGATCACGGAGCGGAAACTCGACTTGCACCTGAACGTGTGATCCAAGGAGGTCTGCCGGGTCAGGAGGCCGTATGACACAAGCTCTTTCTCTCGATCTGCGTCGTCGGATCGTCGAAGTGTATG
>SXIE01000023.1 GCA_005772945.1 Pseudomonadota bacterium | reverse complement strand
GCCGCGATCCGGTCCACCCCGAGCCCGCCCTGCCACGCCATCGGCACCCGCGTCCACGGCCCGAGCGACGTCGGCGCCTCGCCCGAGCCGACCCAGATCGCGCCCCCTTCGACATCGACCACGACGCTCTGGATCGTCACGCTCTGGCACAACGTGTCGCCGGTCGTCCGCTCCCAGCCCGGCACATCGCCCGCCTCGCGCGACCCGAGCAGCGCCATCGCCGCCGCGACCGTCATCGGCTCGCCCGCGCACGCCTCGAGCCTCCGCGCCATGACCGAATAGCGCCCGTCCGATTGCTGCACCCAGGCCGCCGACGGCACGCACTCGCCCACCTGCATCGCCGCCGCGCGGTACCGATTCGTCGTCGCATTCCAGCTCCGGCCCGCCTCCGGCTCGACCACCGCGACCCCGCCCGCATGCGTCTCGAGCAGCACCGCGCGCCGCTCCGCCGCCGACCCGACGAGGATCCCCCACGACGACGCGATCGGCGCCGCGCGCGCGATCGCCACGGCCTCCGCGATCGTCCGCGCCCCCGCCGCGATCGCCTGCCCCAGATCCAAAATCGCCCGCCCATCGAAGCGCACGTTGCGATGAAAACGCGTATGCGACGACAGCACGATCCCGGCCTCGTTGAACGCCGTCACCCCCGGCGTATCGGCCCCCACGGTCGCAATGTATCCGTATCTCAGGCCATTCGTTGGTGTACAAAATATCACCGCCGGCCGTCGATCCCAGACGCCCGCGCCGGGCAGATCGAAGTTGCGCGCGAACAGCAGCCGACCCCCCGCGCTCGCCTCGCCCCACGCCGCGAACGACGAGCACGCCCCGGCCGCCGCGTGGATGTCGTGCGCAATCCCGGCGCGCGTCAGCGCCCCGATCGTATTCTGCGTCGCATCCACGACGGTCATGAGCGGCCGCGCCGCTCGCGCCTCGCGCGCCGTCAGTCCGAGCCCGAGCAGGAACGCCTCCGAGCGCGCCCGCAGCAGCGCCGGCCGCGCCTGATCGAGCCGCCGCATGCCCCACGCCATCATCGGCGCCAACGCCGCGATCGCCAGCCGTCGCCCCGCCCCGCGATACCCGCCGGCCAGGATCCGCTCGGGCAAGCGCCGATAGAACGCGACGAGCGCCTGATGCTCCCCGTGGTCGCGCACGAGCCCCCCATGCCGCGCCCCCAGCGCCACCTCATCGCCCGCCACCGACACGACCACCACCGGCTGTCCCACCCGTTCCATCACGCCGCCTCCCAGCTCGAATCACCGTCACGCCTTCTTCTTCACGCGCCGCGCGCCCTTCACCGGCGCGCGCCTGAGCGGCGCCAGCACCTGCTCGCGCAGCATCGCCAGCACCGGCCCCGGATCCGCCCCCCGACTCACGCGATGCAGCAGGCACCCATCGATCACCGCTGCCACCAGATCGACGAGCGCCTCCGGATCACACGGCGCCACCGTCCCGTCCTCGACCCCCCGCGCGACCATCTGGATGGCGGCCTTCCGCCACGGCAGAAAGTGCGCGTTCATCGCCTGCAGCGCCCGGTTCGGCTCGCCCGATTCGGACACCGCCCAGAACTGGATGAGCGCCACGAAGATCGATCCGCCCTGCGCATCGCCGCTCGCGTAAAAGGCGTGGATCGCCTCGGCGTAAGCATCGAGCGCGTCTAATGGATGGACGGGTGGATGTACGGCTGCCTGCCCCTTCGCCCCCGCCGCGGGCGCCATCCGCGCGGCCAGAAACACCCGCATACGCGCCAGCACGTCGGCCAGCACCACGTCGAAGATCGCGCCCAGATCCGGAAAGTACCAATAGAGGGTCGGCCGCTTCACGCCGAGCGCCTCGGCCAGCTCGCGCATCGTCACGTCCTGGACGCCGCGCGTGCAGAGCACCTGGAATGCGGCGCGCGCGAGATCGAGTCGGCGTTGCGGATTCGGGCGCGGAGGCACGGCGTGAGCTCCAAGAAGGCGCGGGCGATGGCGCGCGACCACGCGCCAGGCGAGTCCCGCAGCTGCGCCTGTGGAGCCACACTGCCGCATTCCTGACAAAGTGTCAACTAACGACGCGTCCCTTCATCCCACGGTGTCTCCGTCCGCGAACTTGTGGCGACCACGCCCGAGCCACTACCGTCCAAGTGATGGCCCGACGTGGGTCCGCCGGCGGCCGACCCGAGGTCGCGGGTGCTTGTCGGAGGTCGCCGCCATGGAAGTGCTGGTGCTGGGTCAGAGCTACGAGCCGATCGAGCGCGTGTCGTGGAAGCGCGCGATGGTCTGGTGGGCGGCCGGACGCGTGGAGATCCTCGAGGCGCGCGACGACCGCACGATCCGCACCCCGCGAACCGAGTTCCCGATGCCCTCGGTCATCCGCTTCCTGCGCGCCCGCCGCCGCGAGCGCCTCTACGTCCGCTTCTCGCGCGAGACCATCTACGCGCGCGACCATGGCCGCTGCCAATACTGCGATCGCCCGGTCGCCCGACGCGAGGGGACCTACGATCACGTCCTCCCCAAGAGCCGCGGCGGCGACACGCAATGGGACAACATCGTGCTCGCCTGTCGTCCCTGCAATCAACGGAAGGGCTCGATGACCCCGACCGAAGCGGGCCTCGTTCTCCACGCGCACCCGACGCGTCCGCGCGTCAACACCTGGCAGTTGCTGCTCGGCCATCACGACGCGATGCCCGAGAAGTGGCGCCCCTACCTCGGCGTCGCGTGACGGCCCGGCGGCGCTGACTTAGACGGCGTCGCCCTGTCCGATGCGCCGCAGCACCGCCTCGGCCACCCGCAGCCCATCGAGCGCGCTCGACACGATCCCGCCCGCCATCCCCGCGCCCTCGCCGGCCGGGAAAAACCCGGGGAAGCCGGGCGCCTCGAGCGTCGCCTCGTCGCGCACGATTCGGACCGGGCTCGAGGTCGTCGTCTCCGCGCCGATCAGAATCGCCTCGCGCGTGACGTACCCCGGCATCCTCTGCTCGAAACGCGCGACGCCGCGGGCCATCGCGTCGGTCACGCGCGCCGGGAGCACGGTGCGCAGATCGGCCGGCGTCAGCCCAGGCCGATAGCTCGTGCGCCCCGGCAGATCGCCGGCGCGCTTCTCGAGAAAATCGCTGAGGCGCTGCGCCGGCGCTCGGAACCCGCCGCCGCCCGCCGCGAACGCGAGCCCCTCGACGTGTCGCTGCAGCGCCACCCCGGCCAGCGGCCCGTACGCATCGAGGTCCCCGGGGCGCTCGATCCAGAAGTCGTTCGGCTCGAGCGTCACGACGATCGCCGCGTTGCCGAAGTCCGATCCGCGCCGGTGATTCGACATGCCGTTCACATTGAGGCGCCCGAGCTCGGTCGAGGTCGGGATGACGAAACCACCCGGGCACATGCAGAAGGAGTACACGCCGCGCGCCCCGATCTGCGCGGTCAGGAAGTACTCGGCCGGCTCGAGGCCCGGCTGCCCCGCGTGGACGCCGTACTGGAGCGCGTCGATGTGTGGCTGCGGGTGCTCGCAGCGCGCCCCGATGGCAAACGGCTTGCGCGCCATCTGCACACCGAGCTCGGCGAGCCATCCATAGACGTCGCGCGCCGAGTGCCCGGTCGCCAGGACGACCGCGCTGCCTTCGATCTCGGTTCCGTCCCCGAGCCGCACGCCCGCGACCTCGCCCTTGGCCGTCCGCAAGAGCGCCACGACCTTGGCCCCGTAGCGCACGTCGCACCCTGCGTCGCCCAGGAAGTGATCCAAGCGATCGAGGATCCGGATGAGCTGGTTGGTCCCGACGTGCGGGTGCGCGTCGATCATGATGTCGCGCGGCGCACCGGCGGCCACCAGATCCTCGTGGACGCGCCGGATCTCCTCGTCGCGCCGCCGCGTGTAGAGCTTGCCGTCCGAGTAGGTTCCGGCTCCGCCGGCGCCGAAACACAGGTTCGATTCGGGATCGAGCACCCCCTCGCGACGGAGCCCGCGCACCGCCCCGTGCCGCGTCGCGAGCGCGCCTCCGCGCTCGAGCAGCACCACCGGCTGCCCCGCCTCGACGCACCTGAGCGCCGCCCAGAGACCGGCCGGCCCGCTGCCGACGATGATCGGCGCCTGCGCGCGCGACCGCATCCGCGGCGGTCGCCGCAAGACCGGCGTCGGCTCGGCGGGCGCGACTTCATCGGCCCGCCAGACCTCGGCGGTGACGACGCGCCGCGGATTCTTCCCGCGCGCATCGACCGAGACCTTGCGGACACGCACGAGCCCGATCGTCTCGATCGGCGCGCCCAGCGCCCGTGCGGCGGCCTCGCGCAGCGCTTCCTGATCGCGCCACACGTCGACCGTCACCGGGAGGGACACGTCGCGAACGATGACACTCACGCTCCACCTCGACTCGCGGCCAGCACCTTCTTCGCGAGCGTCGACAGCGGCACATCCTCGGCCGCCCGCTCGCGCGCCACCCAGCGCCAGTCCGTGTACCACGCGAGCGCCGGGACCTCCCGCTTCAAGCGGTGCGCGCGAAACAGCTCGAGCGTCAACGTGCGATGCGTGAACTGGTGCGTGACCGTCGCCAGCTGCGCGCCCACTTCCACGGCCATCCCAAGCCGTGCGCGAAACGCGCCGACCAACGCAAGCCCGGGCGCACCCTCGGGCGCTTCGTCCGCCTCGCCGAGCTCGATGCCCGGGAGCTCCCAGAGCCCACCGAGAAGGCCGCCCGTCGGCCGCCGCGCGAGCAGCACCGCGCTGTCGCCCGCGCCACGCGTCACGAGCCCCGCCACCGCGCGAACTGCCAACGGCGCGCGCTTGGGGCGCTTCTTCGGATACGCCTCCATCGCACCGGCCGCCCGCGCCGCGCACCACACCGTCCACGGACAGAGCTCGCACTTCGGATTCGTTGGTGTACAAACCAATGCCCCGAGTTCCATCAGCGCCTGGTTGTGCGTCGACGGGTCATCGTGCGGCACGAGCCTCGCAGCCTCGGCCCAGAGCACGCGCAGCCCTTCGGTCCCGTCCGCCTCGAGCTCGAGCGCGAGCATGCGGGCCAAGACCCGCGCCACATTCCCATCCAGGACTGGCGCCGGAACGCCATACGCGATCGACGCGATGGCGCCCGCCGAGTACCGCCCGATCCCCGGCAGCGCTTGGAGCTCGACGACGGTCCGCGGCAGCTCTTCGCGCCCATCCGCCGTGAGTGCCTTGGCGGCCGCATGCAGCATGCGCGCGCGCCGATAGTATCCCAGCCCCGCCCAGCGCTGCATGACCTCGTCGTCGCTCGCGCCGGCCAGTGCCCCGACGTTCGGAAACGCCTCCATGAAGCGCTCGAAATACGGAATCACGGTCTGAACCTGGGTCTGCTGGAGCATCACCTCCGAGACCCAGACCCGGTACGGCGTCGGCACGTCGCGCCACGGTAGCGAGCGGCGGACCGCCTGGAACCAGGTCGCAAGCGCGGTCTGCAGCTGCCGGATACCCTTCACGGAGCGACCCTACACGATGCGCGTGCGGGCGCGTAGCTTGCTCTCGGCCAATCGGCGAAAGCCCCTGCGGCCCCTGCGGCTAATCATTGACAGCCTCCAAGCACCCGGCCATCGTCCGCGGCCGACATGCATCGCCCAAGCGATGCCCATCGCGGAGGCACACATGCAAGGCACTTCAGTCAAGCTCTCTGGTCTGCTCGGCACCCTCGTCATCGCCGCCTGCGGCTCGAAGACCGACCCCACCCCCGTACCGGCCGGCCAGCAACCCCAGGTCGAGCAGAAGACCGTCGCGTCCGCGCCCGCACCCGCGCCCGCGCCCGCACCCGCACCGGTTGCCAAGGCCGCCGGCGAGCAGGTCGCCAAGGCCGGCGGTGACCACGTCGCATGCGGCGCGAACGGCGCGCAGGCGAACGAGAAAGACTGCCCGTTCGACGAAGAGATGAAGGGTGCAGGTCTCGAGGGCGCGCACGCGGAAGGCTGCGGCCACGACAAGCCGGCCGCCGCGGGCCCTACCAAGGACGGCGACGCGCTTCACTTCGGCCAGGCCTTCGCGATCCCTGAGACCAAGCCGCTCGCGGTGGTACTCGCGAGCGCCCCGCCAGCCGACGCGGCCGTGCGCGTGTCCGGCAAGATCGAGAAAGTCTGCAAGAAGATGGGCTGCTGGATGGTCGTGAAGGACGGCGACAAGAGCGCGCGCGTCATCATGAAGGACCACGCCTTCACGATTCCGCTCGACGCCGAGGGCAAGGCCGTCAACGTCGAGGGCACGATCAAGGCCAAGACCTTCACCGCCGCGCAAGCCAAGCACCTCGCCGAGGACGGTGGCGAGGATCCGACGAAGGCCCAGGGCGAGGCAACCGAGTTCGTGCTGACCGCCACCGCCGTCAACATCGGCGGCTGATCGCTCGGCGTGCGCCCCGGGGCCGCGCGATAGGCGCTTCTTCGCAGCCCGGGCGCCGCGTGTCACGCGTCGCGACTTGCGCCGCCGACCCCTTCGCCAAGGCACGGGCGCAGCATCGCGATCGCCTTGCTGCAGGCCGCCGCGCGGGATTTCTCTGAATTACGCCATGTGCGTCGCGTATACGGCCCGGCAGCCGTGGCGCAGTCTGCGGCCGAGGAGACATGGCGATGAGCACTTCATTTCGCGGACTCCGGTGGCTCTTGGTCGGCTCTCTGAGCCTCGGTTCGCTCGCGGCCGCGGCGCCCATCGCGCTTGCGGGCCCGCCTCGCATCGACGCCGCCGACAACGGTGCGTGGGTCGAAGGGCATTACGACGTCGACGGTAACTGGATCGAAGGCTACGCGCGCGAAGTCCAGCGCGACGGCTTCTCCTGGGTCGATGCCTACGTCGACGAAGACGGCACGTATGTGCCTGCGCATTGGGAGCCCATCCAAGCCCGCGATGGCTACACCTGGGAGTGGGGCTGGCGCGAGGACGACGGCGGCTACTACCCGGGCTTCTGGCGTGAGAACCGCCAGGACGGTTACGAGTGGGTCGACGGTGGGTATGCCGGGGGCGCGTATCAGACGGGTTACTGGCGGCCGCTCATCGCTCGCCCCGGCTACGTTTGGGTCGCCGGTCACGTGAATCCCGAAGGTTATTGGACGCTTGGCCATTGGCGGCAGCCAGCCCGCGTTGGGTACACGTGGGTCGACGGGTACGTTGCCGACGGCGCTTGGTACGCAGGCTACTGGGCGCCGGTCGAGACGCGCGTCGGGTTCGTGTGGGTTCCCGGCTACGCGACGACGGGCGTCTGGTACGACGGCTATTGGCGCCCCGGCTATCGGCCTGGCTACAGCTGGGTGGGCGCCGCGTGGGCGCATGGGCGCTGGGCGCCTGGCTATTGGCATCACGGCGTGTGGCGCGCTCCGGCGGGCTATCGATCTGCCTACTACGCCAACTACAGCTGGGAGCACGGTCACAACTACAACTGGCACCACCGCCGCGTCTGGCAGGCGCGCTACGCCGCGCACCACACGTATGCCACGGCGCACGCGCGTCCGATGCGCTCGACGACGCCGCACCCGCGCCCGATGCATGCCCGTCCGCAGCCGCGTGAGTACCAGCGTGCGCCGGCGCAGGCCCATGACGGCCGCTACAACGGTGGCAACCGCGACGGCGGCCGCCGTCACGACCGGAACTGGGAGGGCTACCGCGCCGACCAGGGGAGCGCCCCGCGCGGCTCGCAGGCGACGCGTCCCCCGGTCGACAACGGATCGGCGCGTCCTCACGATGGCCGTCAGGGCGCGAGCCGTGTCGATCGCGGAGCGCAGCCTCCTCGCGACGACGGTCGTCGCAGCGAACGGCAACCGACCCAACCGCGTCCGGTCCAGCCGAGCTATCAGCAACCGGCGAGCCCCAAGCGCGCGCCGCACACGTGGACCCCTGCGACCCCCGCGGCCCCTGCGCCCCAGGCGCAGCCGGTGCGACGTCCGACGCAGCCCGAGCGGAAACTGAACTACCAGCCCCCGCGCAACGAGCAGCCGACAGACCGTGGGAGCCGCGCACGCGAAGCGCGCGAGGGGTCGCATCAGAGCTGGAACCGGCTCCCGCCGGCCAAGTCACCGCAGCGCTCGGTACAGCCCGTGCCGGCGCCCGCCCATGGCAAGACGCCGGCGCGTCCAGTCCCTGGCGGCCGCACGCCGGCGCGCCCTGGGCACGGTCGCCGCTAATCGCCGTAACTCCGGCGCATCGTCCGGGTCCGATCGCGCGCCGCACCGGCGCAACGCCCCGGGCAACGAATCCGCCAAGCGCTTCCTGGTTCCGCCAGGGAGCGCTTGGTGCTTTGGGGGGTAGCGTTTAGGATGACGCTATGACAGACCCCGTTTTGACGGTCGACGATTTGGCGCGCGTTCTCAAGACCACGCCGGCAAGCGTGCAGGCGCTCCTCGAGCGAACCGATCTACCGCGCGCGTTGCTGGACGGGGAGCCGCGCTTCGTCACCGCGCAGGTCCTTCAGTGGCTGGGCTCGCGCGCGACTGCGAACCCGAAAGAGCTGCTGCCGCACGCCCCCGAGCCAGTCGTCGTGGTGCCTCCCAAGCGGTCGCCGCGGGACCATCTGACGGCCGCCTCGTTGGGTGAGCACCCGTGGGTGCCGGCCGAGGCGCTCGACGCGCTCGTGGACGGAGTCCGAGACGCGGCGCGCAACCTCGATCGGCTCAAGCTGCGCGACGCACTTCTCGAACTCAACGATGTCCTCGTTCCCGCGCTCACGCGCCTGTCGGGCGGGCGCCTGCACCCCCACGACGACGAGAAGTTGCGGACCTCGCCGTGGCGGATCGATCTCGATGTGGACGGTCGCATCGAGGATATTCGCATCGCCTGGGGCGAGGGGGTCGAGGCTCCGGCGTGCTTCGCTGATCGGCCGCATCTCGAGGTCGTGCTGGCGGCCGCGGAGCTGCGCGTGGCGCTGGTCGTGGGCCTGCGCGAGACCTTGAATCTCGGATCGGATGAGCGTGCTGCGTTCGACGCGGCGGGCTTTGTCGTCGGCGAGGGCGCCGTGACCAAGGTCTATGCGTTGCCGCGTCCGTCGCCCCCGCTGCATGGTGCGCTGGTGGCGATCGAGCGCGATCTCGAGCGCCTCGTTCCCTGTTGGCTCGGGCTCGTCGGCGCGCGATGAACGAGCGCCGTCGCTGGCCTGGTCGCGGCCCCGACGGCGAGGCCGCCGCCGAGGAGCCCGTGGTCTGGGACGGACGCTTCAGGATCCTGCGAACGCTCGGCGAAGGCGGGATGGGGCGCGTGCACCTGGCCGAGGACCTCTTGCAGGACGGCCGCAAGGTCGCGCTCAAGAGGCTCCTGCCGGCTTTTGCCGATGCGAGCGCCGACTTCGTCCGCGAGTTTCAGGTCTTGCGATGCCTCGCACATCCGGGGGTCCCGCGCGCGTTCGAGCTCGGTTTTGCCGACGAGCAGGGCGTCCTGTGCCCCTATTTCACGCTCGAGCCGCTCGGCGGGATCCCGCTTCCGAATTTTGCCGAGCAGCATCCGCGCGGTGTTCCGCCGCGAACGGTCGCGCGGATCGGTGCGGCGCTCCTCCAGGCACTCGATCACGTGCATCGGCAGGGGTGGGTGCATGGTGACGTGAAGCCGGCGAACGTCCTCGTCCTCGAGCGACCCGAGGGACTGCAGGCCTGGATCCTCGACTTCGGCGTGGCCACGCGGCGCATGACGCCGGTCGGCGACGAGCTCGTCGGGACGCCCGAGTATGCGGCGCCCGAGCTGCTGCGCGGCGAGCCACGCGACGGGCGCATGGATCTCTATGCGGTGGGACTTCTGCTGTTCGAGCTCGTCGAGGGGCGGCGCCCGTGGGATCTCACCGAGGTCGAGGCGCTCCACGCGGCGCGCACCGTGGGGCCGGTTCCGCCGCTGAGCGTTCCGAGCTGCCCGCCGCGCATGGCGACCCTCATCCGACGCCTCCTCGCGGCCGATGCGAGCGAGCGGCCGCAAACCGCGGAGGAGGCGTTCGGGCTGCTTCAGGAAGCGACCGGCCTGGATGGGGTCGTCGAGCCGCCGGAGGCGTTTCTGGCGCGACTCCTGACCGTGCCGCTACCGTGGCGCAGCGAGATCGAGCGCCTCTCGCGGCGCGTGTTCTCCAATGAGCCGGGCTGGGCCTACGTCCTGGATGCGCCGCCCGGCTACTTCGCGCGGCGACTCCTCGGGCCGATCCTCGATGCGGCCGCGACGGCGCACTGGCGCATCGTTGCGGTCCGCTTCGAGAGCCGCAGTGAGGCGCATTCGGCCGGAGCCCTCTTGGCCGGGCTGGCGACCGCGCCCAAGGACACCCGGCGACCGATGCTGGTCGTGGCCGAGCAGATCGACCAGGCCGACGATGCATCGCTCCGGGCCTTGATGGCGCTCGTCGCTTCGCGGTCGGCGGTCAAGCTCGTCGCGACGCGACAGCGGGCCGACGCGCGGCTGCCAGAAGGGCTCGAGGGGCGTCCCGGAGTCGTGATGATGCGGCTGCAGAGCTGGTCGAACGACGCGATCGGGTCGTGGGTCGCGCGCGCGATCGGCGCCATCGGCGCGCCCTGGGAACGCGATCCGGCGACCCTGCCGGCCACACCGGCGGCGCTCTTCGAGGCGCTCGGGGCGCTCTATCGGTCCGGCAAGATCGCGCGGCGCGGCGAGGGCTATGCGTGGTTTCCGAAGGCGAGCGTGCCGGTGGCCGGGCGCGATCACCACTCGCTCGAGGCGCTGCTCGCGGTCGTGCGCAAGGCCGTCCCGGAGGCGTCGTTGACCGCGCATCTCGGGGCCGCCGCCAGCATGCTGCCGAAGCTGGTCGCGGATGGGGTCGTCCGGGCGCGCGGGGACGGGACGCTCGCGCTGGTCGACGAGGCCCGCTGGGACGCGGTCTATCAGGGTTTGACGCCCGCTCTGCGGCGCGCGAATCATCGGCGTTTGGCGCAGGCGCTCGAGGAGACCGGCGGCGAGGTCCGCCGCGTGGCCGAGGAATGGCTCGCGAGCGACCCGCCGCTCTTGGCCGTGCCGCACGTGCTGGCCGTG
>SXIE01000205.1 GCA_005772945.1 Pseudomonadota bacterium | reverse complement strand
CGACCAGCTGCGCTTCGAGCTCTGCGATCCGTTTCTCCGCGTCCACGCGCGACCGTACAGCACGGCGCGATCACGCTGTCGATCCCCCTGCTTGCAAGTGATCGAAACGATCCAGCTTTTCGGGGGCCTGAACGGATACCTTGAGCGCCGCATCGAACTCACCGCGCTTGATGTGGATGCTGCCCTCGACCTGCTCGACCACCGCGTCGAGCACACGCGCATGCGCATGCACAGCGTCGGCGCGTGCCGCGTCCATCCATCGGCGCGCCGCGCCGCTATCGCCCTGTTGCAGGCGGACGCGCGCGATCTGCACCTCGAGCGCCGCGCGCGCCGACGGATCGCGCATCCCGACCAGCGCCTCGGCAAAGTGAACCTCGGCGTCCACCAGCTTGCCGGTGAGGATCTCGGCGACGCCGACGTTCTCCAGCAGCAGCGCCACACCGCCCTCCGACCGCACCCGGCGCTTGCCGGCCAGCGCCCGTCGCAAGTGCGGCAGCGCCAGATCCGCCCGCCCCAGGTAGAGCTGCGTCGTGCCGAGGTTGGTCTCGGCGACCGCCACGTTCATCTCATCGTCGATCGCCCTGAAAAGCGCGAGCGCCTCGCCGAACTGCGCGAGCGCCTCGCCCAGGTGTCCCGCGGCCTGGCTCGCGAGCGCGCGCGAGTTCAGCGCCCGCCCCTCCATGACCCGATCGCCGCAGGCCCGGGCACGCGCGATGATCCCCGGGACCAACGCCTTCGCGCCGGTGTTGTCCCCGCGCATGAGCGCGAGATCGGCCAGCCGCAGCTCGGCCTCCGCGGCGAGCAGCCGAATCGGACATGCGGAGTCCGATCCCGCGCGATCGATACTCGTCGCGCACCCGCGTGAACACGCGCACCGCGGCGTCATCGTGGCCGGCGATCTGATTGGCCAAGCCGAGCTCGAGGAGCAGCCCGCTGCGTACGAGGAGATCCTTCGCCTTGAGCGCCGTCTCCTCGAGGATCCCGGATTGGTCACCGCACGTCTCGCCGCGATAGAGCCCGCCGAGCCCCGCCACCAGGCCCGTCATGTTCGTGTCGCGCAGGCTTGCGATGCTCGCGAGCGCCTTCTGCGACACCTGGCAGTTCGAGGTGGCCTGCCGCAGAAGCCCGTCGATATCGACGCCAGCCAGCGCGCAGCTCAGGATGTCGACGTTCGTCTTGCCGCGCGGGTTCAGCGACATGACGCGGTCGAAAAGGGCCAGCCGCTCCTTCGCGCACGCCTCCAGCGGATCGAGCATCGGCAGGTGCTCGAGCGCATAGCGCGTGGCCGTGAAGGACCACGGCGCCAGCGCCTCCCACGCGGGCTGCTCGCCCCGCGCGATGAGCGCCCCGAACGTCGCCAGGCTCGCGTCGTCCAGGTCCTCGATCCAGAGCATGTCGCTCCGCTCGGTCTCGCGCGGCGCGAGGCCCGCGTCCGCGAGCAGATGCAGCAGCAGGAAGCGCGGCGCGCGGACTCCCGGCAGATCGAGCGGCGCGCGACCCCACCAGAGGCCGCCCGTCTTTCTGTCCATCAACCACAAGAGCACCTGCCGCGGACCGCCTGGGGCGGCCGGCGGCGCGAGCTCGCCGCCCACGAGGAGTCGCACCGGAATGGCGGCCACGCGCGGCGGAATGCTCGCGCGCGACGCAGCGAAGTCGGCGCGTTCGGCCGCCGTGGGAAAGACCGCCGAACTGTCCAGGAATCCTGGGCGCGCCGTCAGGTACTCGGGATTGAGCTCGCGCTGGATCGCAAGCGCCGCACGCAGCACCTCGGCGATCGCCACACCGCGTGGGTCGTCTTTGGGCTCCAGCGCCAACACCCCGATCGTGCGCTCGCCGTCGTCTCGAAAACGTTCCGGCAGGAAGTCCAAATTCGGTACCGGGGGCGGCGGTGGCAGCATCGCTGGGAGCCCGGGCAGCGGCCCCGGCGTCCGCGCAGGCGGGGCCGCAGACCCGCTCCCGACCTGGCCGAGCGCGCCAAGAAACGAAAGCAACAAAGTGACGACGAACCGCTGCATGCACACCTCGCCGCGCGCCCGGTAGCCCGCGCGCCCAACCCACGCTACCGTTGTCGCATGAAGCGACGCCTTTGCATCATCTCAACCGGCGGCACCATCGAAAAGACCTACGACGAGCTCGACGGGGTCCTGCAGAATCGCGTGAGCGTTCTCGACGTGATGCTGGCGTCGCTCGAGCTCGGACACCTCGAGCTGACGCGCGTGCCGCTCATGAACAAGGACAGCCTCGCGATGACTCCCGAGGACCACACGCTCATCGCCAAGACCGCCGGCGCGATGGCCGAGGCCTACGACGGCGTCGTCGTCGTACACGGCACCGATCGCCTGCCGCACACCGGCGAGCGCATGGTCGAGCTGCTCGCGGTCCCGCGCGTCCCGATCGTCCTCACCGGCGCCATGCGTCCCTACGAGCTGCGCCGCACCGACGCGCTGCAGAACCTGACCGAGGCCATCATGGCCGTCCAGATCCTGGCGCCCGGCGTCTGGGTCGTCATGCATGCGCACGCCCTGCGCTTCCCCGGGGTCGTCAAGGATTACCAGCGCGGCACGTTCATCAAGCCCGCGCCGGAGCCCGACGCGCGCGTCCCCTCGTAGACGCCGCTTCACGCGCGTATTGCGAGCGGCGCCCGGGCGCGCTAGCTACCCACGCACTGCGCCGCGCACCTTAACCCCCCCGCGCGCGCTCGCGAGACCCCGCATGCACGTCACCCTCCAGCCGCTCACGCCGTTCGATCGCAGCGTCATCTGGCGCTTTCACGACGCCTACTTCGCGTCACGCGGCACCGACGCGTGGACCCAGGGCGAGGTCCCGTTCTACTCCACCAGCAACTACGCCACCGCCACGCAGCACGCGCGCTTCCTCGCCGACGCCGTCGCCGAGCTCGAGCAGAATGGCCGCCTGGCGCCCGGCGAGCCGGTCTGGATCCTCGAGGTCGGCGGTGGGGTTGGCAAATTCGCGGCGAATTTCCTGCGCGCGCTCGAGACCTCGGCGGGCCCCTTCGGCGCCGCGCTCTTTCAGCGCATTCGCTACGTCTTCTCGGACTACGCCGAGAAGGGCCTGCGCCAGGTCGCGGCCTCGCACCAGCTTGCGCCGCATGTCGCCGCCGGGCGCGTCATCCCGGCCCTCTACGACCTGCGCGCCCCGGCGCGTCTCACCACGCTCGACGGGGACCGCCCGATCCCGCCGCTCACGATGATCGTCGCGAATTACGTCAGCTGCGTGCTGGCGATGAAGAACCTGCAATATCGCGACGGCACCTGGATCGAGCAGTGGGTCTCGGTCTCGGCGGACGTCGAGGAGCCGCTCGCGTCCCTGCCGATGGCCGAGCTGGTCGAGCACCTCATCGCGAACCCGACCCAGGAGAACCTGGTCCGGAATCTGAAGTCCGAGTACGAGTGGCGCGACACGCCGCTCGATGTCATATTCCCGGATGTGACACACCAGGTGGCACTCTCGGCGCTCGTGCGCGGGATGCCCGATGCGACGATCGGCTACCCCTATGGGTTCCTCGATTTCGTGCGCGGGTCCTCGCATCTCCTTGCCGCGGGCGGGTTCGTGCTCGTCAACGACTACGGCTCGATCGCGCGCAAGGACCTCGCCGGACTGCACGAGCGCCGCCCGCAGATTTATGGCAATTCGCTGGCCAACGCGATCAACTTCGCGGTGTTCGACGCCTTCGGCGAGGCGACCGGCTGGCGCATCCTTCGCAGCAGCGACGTCTTGGGATCGCTGCATTCGTCGGCGCTGCGGCCCGAGCTCGCGTGGACGGCCCACGAGCGGACGTGCTTCGCCAAGCACTACGTCGAATGCCGCGGTGGCGACGACATCCTCGACTATTCGGCCATCGCCAAGGTGTGCGTCGAGCGCAAGGAGTACGACCGGGCGCTGCGCTTCTATCGACGCTGCATCGAGCTCGAGCCCGAGAACCCCGACTACCGCTACCGCGCCGGCGAGACCGCGATCGACGCCGGCAATTACCCGATGGCGATCGAGCACCTCGAGACCGGGCTCGCGATGGAGGGCGCGCATCGCGTGCACGACTTCGAGTTCCAGCTCGGGCGCGCGACCTGCCTCGACAGCCAGTATGCCGCCGCCATGGCCTGGTACGAGCGCGCGCTCGTGCGCGACAACCACCCGACGACCTGGACGAATCTCGGCGTGCTCTACGAGAACGCGGGGCGCTTCGAGGACGCCTATCGCTGCTTCAAGAAGGCGATGACACTCGACCCGAAGTACGCCCGCGCGACCGAGCGCATGCAGGGGCTGCGCGACGCGTGGTGGCGCAAGATGATCGAAGGGGTGGAGGGCCCGGGGGCCGTCGATCCGCTCGCGCCGCCGCCGACCGTCGAGCTCGACTTGACCAAGTCGATGGTCATTACGCCGATGGTCGTTGAGGGCGAGGACGAGGGCGAGGGCGAGGG
>SXIE01000204.1 GCA_005772945.1 Pseudomonadota bacterium | reverse complement strand
GACGCACCCCGCGTCGAGGCCGCCCTGCAAGCGGTCGTCGGGCCGCACATCGTGCGCGGCGCGAGCCTCTCGCCGCTCGAGCTCCTCGGGCCCGTCACGGACGCCGACGGCGCCGTCGCCGACGTGCTCGCGTTCGTGCAACGCTTCCTCGCGACCAGCCCCGGCTTCCCGCTCCTCGCCGAGGACTCCCACGGCTGGCTCGGCTACTCGCACCCCTATCGCGCGCGCGCCGTGACCGCCCCCGACGCGGGCGGCGGGCATACGCTCGACATCCGGATCCGCGACGTCGACCCCGCATTGCTCGCCGCGCGCAAGGAGCACATTCGCGCGGTCAGCGGCAGCGTCGGAAGCGCCGATGCGACGCCGCCCGACGCCGTCGCCCTGCGCGACCAATACATCAACATGGGTCCCGCGCTCGCGAGCCGCCCCGACCTCCCCGCGCACGCCATCCTGGCCGGCCGCGACGTCGGCGTCGACGCCGTGCGCCTGCCCATCCGCGGCGGCACCGGGGTCGATCCGTTCCTCGCGCGCGGCACGGCGATCGGCAATTTGGGCACCGGCTATTTCGCGCCCGAGTCCGAAAAAGAGCTGACCTCGATCGAGTTCATGGCGGGACACGCGCGCTGGCTGCTCGCCCTCGTCCGTCGCCTCGCCGCCGAGCGCTGATCGGTTTCGAGAACGGCGCGCCGCCCCGTCCCGTGACTCGACCCGATCGCCATGGCACCCTCGTCGGGCCCCCAGGAGTCCTGCTATGCCCTCGTTCGCTCACGCGCCCGCGACGACGCCCGCCACCTCGTCTGAGCACGCGGTCCTCATCGCCGGCCAGTTCCAGATCCTCGGCCCCATGGGCAACTCCCTCACCGGCCGCACCTACCTCGGCCGCCACGTCGAGCTCGGCCGCCCGGTCGTCGTCAAGCTCATGCACGTCGGCCGCTCGGCAACCACACGCGCGCGCTTCGAGCGCGAGGCCCGCGCCCTGTCCCTCATCTCGCACGAACATGTCGCGCGCCTGCTCGCCTACGGCGCGACCGCCGACGGCGGCCGCTACATGGTCCTCGAGCACATCGACGGACGCACCCTGCGGGCGGCGCTCAGCCGCTGGGGACGCCTCACCGAGCGCCGCGCGCTGCGCATCATGGACCAGCTGGCGCAGGCCCTCGAGGCCGTCCATGGCGCGGGCCTCGTCCATCGCAACCTGAAACCCGAGAGCGTCCTCCTTGGCGAGACGCGCGCGGGCCTCGACACCGTGAAGCTCACGAACTTCGGGCTCGTGCGCGACACGCTCGGCGCCAGCCCCGCGGGCGGCGAAGGCACGCGCACGCAGGCGATGACCGGCACGCCGCGCTACTGGGCGCCCGAGCAGGCCCTTGGCGAGAGCACCGACGCGCGCACCGATCTCTACGCCTTTGGCGCCCTCGCGTTCGAGCTCTTGACCGGGCAGACGCCGTTCGAGTCGTCGACCACCGAGGGCTTCGCCTGGCAGCACGTCCACCAGCGCCCCAACCTGCGCGACGAGCGCGGCCATCGTCGCGTGCCCAAGGCGATCGGCGAGGTGCTCGAGCGCTGCCTCGCCAAGCGCCCCGCGGATCGCTTCCAGTCCGCCACCGAGGTGCGCCGCGCCCTTCGCAAGGCCGCCGCGCGACCCGCCGCGGCCCGCGTCAAGCGCAATTCAGGCCGGATCGGCCCGGCGGAGCCGCTCGGAAAGCGGGTCCGCGCGTACGTTCAGCGCCCCGACGTCTGGCTCACGGTCGGGGTCGGCCTCGTCGCGGGACTCCTCGGCGCCGCCCTCGGCTGAGCGCCACGCGTCACGGTCGGCCACGCCCGCGGCGCTTCGCGGCGACGAGGCGCTCGTAGAGCGCGAAGAGCGCGCGGAAGTGATCGGCCATCGTGCCGATCTTCGTGTCGGCCGCGCGCGCACACCCGGCGGCGAGGGCCGCGCGGTCCCGTCCGAGCAGTCTCACGATCGCGCGCGCGCAGCCCTTGGCATCGCCCGCAGTGTACGTCTCGGCCCACGCGGGATCCGCCAGGTCCGCCGCGCCACCAGCGGACGGGACGACGATCGGCAGACCGGAGCAGAGCCCCTCGGCCACGACCAAGCCGTAGGTCTCGGCGGCCGATCCGTGGATCATCGCGTCGGCGCTCGCGAGCGCGACCGCGACGGTGTCCCGGTCCGGGACGAACCCCGCCAGGTGCACACCACCGACCGCCGCCGCCCGACGCTCGACCCACTTGCGCAGGGGACCGTCGCCGAACTGCACGAGGCCTAGTCCGGGACCAGCCGCTGCGCGGCCTTCGCGAGCCGCGCCATGGTCAGCCGCTGCGCGGCCTTCGCGAGCCGCGCCATGGTCAGCCGCTGCGCGGCCTTCGCGAGCCGCGCCATGGTCAGCCGCTGCGCGGCCTTCGCGAGCGAGCGCCAGCGCATCCAGCAACGTCCCGAGCCGCTTCTCGGGATGGTGCCGACTGACGTTCACGAGCAGCGTCGCGGACGGCTCGAGCCCGCACGCCGCCAACAACTCGGCACGCACGCGCGGGTCGCGACGCGCCGGCGAAAATGCATCCTTGGCGATCCCGAACGGAACCGCTTCGGGGTTGGCAAGACCGAAACCGCCCACGCGCTCGGCGAGCCAATGGCTGCTGACGACGGTCGCGTCGAAGTGGCCACTCAGGCGGCGCAGATACCCCCAATACCAGCCAAACATGCGGTCGACACGCGCCTCCCCGAGTCGGCCACCGAGGAACGTCTGCGGGTACACCGCGACCGGATCCTGATGGAAGATGAAGCTCTTGACCGCGTCCCCGCGCCAGCGCGCCGCGAACCAGCCGCCCGTCCAGGGTGACGAGCCCTCGACCACGTCGGGGCGCTCGCGATCCAAGACGCGATGCACGGCGCCCTCGCGCCAGAGCACGTAGTAGCGCGGATCGGGCGGCAGCTTGGGCCCGCGCACCCAGACGATGCGCCCGCCGAGGCGCTCCTCCTCGCCGTCCTCGGGCCCGGGCGCGACGATCACGATCTCGTGACCGGCCGCCGCGCCGGCCGCGAGCTTCTGGTTGATGTAGGTGCGCACGCCCCCGCCGCGCTCGGCGTAGAACTCGGCGACGTCGACGATCTTCATGGCGGGCCCCCTCGCCGTGCTCATGCCATCGCGCGGCGCCGCTGGCAACGCGCGCATCGCGCCGGGGGTCGGGTAGACGCGGGTCGTTGCCTTCCCGGGCCCCCCACGGATCCGGACGTGCGGGATTCCCGCATCCGGCTCTTCGGATCACGGCTTCGCTGCGTACATGGAGTGAACGATGCGTGGTCGAGGTAGCGGGTGCCGCTCAAGCAGGGCGTTGAAGGCGACCCAGGTCAGGTAGCCTCTCTGAGAGCGTCGGCCGAGCCAGCGGCGCCAGCGCGTGACCACTCCCGGAAGAAGCGCGCAAGGGCGGCGAAGTTGCCGGTGACGCCGAAGTAGGCGTAGTGCCCCTTGGGCAGAGCGATGTCGAAGTTCCGCTGGAGCACGTTGGGCGCGATCGGGTGGGCGTGTTTCGAGTCCGTCGTCTTGCGGAAACGGCGCTTCCTGCGGGCGGCGATCCCCTTCTGCCGCATGAGACGCTCGACGCGTTTT
>SXIE01000203.1 GCA_005772945.1 Pseudomonadota bacterium | reverse complement strand
TGCTGGAACACGATCTCGGTGATGATCGTGAAGAGCTCGTTGAGGATGGCGACGACCCGCTCGGGCTCGAGGCGCTCCGTCAGGCGCGTGAACGAGACGACGTCGGCGAAGAGGATCGTGATCTCTTTCCTCTCGCCGCCCAGCGCGAGCGCGCGGTCGCCGCGCACGATCGTCTCGACGACCTCGGGCGACATGAAGCGCGAGAGGTTCTCGCGGGCGCGCGTCTCGTGGACCAGGCGCTCGCGGTAGCTGCCGAGGTCGGCCGCCATCCGGTTGAACGCGTGGCCCATCTCGGCCACCTCGTTCTTGCCGCCCGCGGCGCGCGTCGGGATGCGCACCGCGAAGTCCCCGGCGGCGACCCGCGAGGCCGCGCGTGCAACGGCTGCGACCGGCTTGGCGAGCCGACGTCCCGTGATGAGTGCCATGACGATCGCGATCGCCGTCGCAACGCCTCCGACCACGAGCGCCGCCCGCCACGCGGCGGTGATGGCCGCGTACGCCTCGCTCTGTCGTTCCTCGACCAGCGCCGCCCAGCCGAGCTCCGGCAGCGGCACGACCGCGCCGACGAGCGCATCACCCGTCAGAGGCTCGACGTAGTCGACCGCGTAGGCGGCCTCGCGTCGAAATGGGGTCGAGCCGGCCGAGGCCTCGGCCAGAGCGGGCGATCCGGCGATCGACGCGCCCTGCTGGCGGGCATCGCCGGCGGCGATCACCTGCAGGTTCTCGCCGACGACGCGCACGCGATCGACGCGCGCGAAGTGACGTTCCGAAAGGCCGCCGACCAGCGTCACGAGCGGCTCGAGCGCGATGTCCGCGACGAGGTAGGCATAGACGCGCGCGGGGGCGCCGGGCAGCGAGAGCGCCGCGGGCCCGTCGGAAGCGGTCGCCGTGGCCGCGACCACCAGCGGCAAGACGAAGCTCCCGTCCTCGCGCCGTGCGACGGCCCAAGCCGCGAAGCCCCGTGCGGAGGTCGGCGCCGCCGCCGCCATCTGCTCGCCCGTCAGCCGCTCGGGCGGGTTCCACGGCTTCGCGGCGCCGCGCGCGCGCGCGACGAACACGCGCTGTCCGTCGGGGCCATAGACGGCGACTTGGTCGACGAGCTCGGCGGCGAGCAGTCGCGCGCGAAAGGCCTTGTCGCGCTCCGCGAGCGCCTCGTCCGCCCGGGCGAGCGTGTGGCCGAGTACGCGCATCTCGGCCAGCGACCGCGCCAACAGGCTCCGGATTTCGCCGAGAGCAACGTCGGCGATCGCGAGGTGGCGTGCGCGCGCGCCCTCGGTAAGGCGCTCAGCGTCCCCGTCGACGATGATGAAGGTGGCGACAACCAGTGGCAGGAGCGCGCCGACGACGAGCGCGATCGCCAGCCGCTGCCAGAGGCGCATCAGTCGGCCCCAAGACCGATATCGAGCACCGCGCGCACGAGCCACAGCCCGAGCCGCGCTTCGGACTCGTCCCCGATCCCCATGCCGACCGACAGCGCGAGCCGCGCGCGCCCGAAATAGAAGCCGACCCCCAGGCCCGCCGAATTGAGCAGCGCGCCGCTGGGGGAGGTGTCGCCGTCGGCCCACGCCATGCCTTGCGTCTCCCAGCCCAGGGAGAGCGAGGCGCGGATCCCCGGGTGCCCGGTGATCGCCACCGAGCCGGCGAGCGCGACCGCGCCCGACTTGTCGAAGTCCGTGCCGGTCGTGAAGGCGACGCGCCCATCGAGCATGAGCCCGGTCGCGAGCTCGAGGCGCGCGGTCACGCCGGGCTCGAGCGTGAGGAGACGCGCGACCTCGCCGCGCCCGATCGGGATCCCGAGGCGCGCATAGGGCGCCAGGGTCAGCTGCCCGAACGTGAGCCGCCAGCGGCCGCCGAGCTGCACATCGCCGATGTGGCTCTGGCCGGCGCCTTGGTCCTCGAACCAGATCGACTGGAACGTGAAGTCGCTCCAGAGGGCGAGGCGCTCGCCGAGCGGGACCTCGCCCGAGAACACGAGGTCGACCAAGCCGCTGGTCGGGTCGCGCCCGGCGACGCCGACGGCCACGCCCATGCGGGCCTGGGCAGGCGCGAGCGGCGCGGGTTGCGCCCACCCCCGGATGCCTCGCTCGGGCCGCGCCAGCGCCGGCTGCCATTCATGGATTCCGGCGTCGTCGGGCGCCTGGAGCATCTCGACCGGCAGGCTTGCCTCGCCCAAGACGCCGCCCGGCCAACGGACGCGCAACGCGACGTTGTTGGGTCCCTTCGCCGGCATCGGCGGCACCTCGGTCAGATACACCCCGTCGAGCATCCGAACCGGCAGCGCAACGGGCGGGTCGGCTGGCTCCGGCCCGAGCTGCTCGATCGCCACGTTCGGGAGCGTCGCGAGGCGTCCCCGCGCGTCGATGAGCTTGACGCCGATCTTCAGCGGATCGACGTGCGGCTCGCGCGGGACCGTCGGATTGGGGGGCGTCGGCGCCGCCAGGCGCGGGGTGACCGGGATGACCTCGAACCTGAGGCGCGCCGGTCTGGGCGAGTCGTCTGCGTACAGGTCGAGGTCGTGGCGGCCGGGTGTCACGAGGCGGGCGACGTTGCTCGGCTCGGTGCCCAACGGCGCCGCGCTGTCGCGCAAGAGGAACCCCTCGGGCACGGCGATGCGCCCGTAGCCGACGACCTCGAGGACACCGGCCGCCGATGTCACGGGCCAGCGGGCGAGCTCCAGCGGAACGACATCGAGTCGGCGTGCGGCGACCGGCTTGCTCTCGAGCATGCGCTGGTCGCGCGACGCGACCCGCAGGTAGTATCGGCCACCTTGGAGATCCGAGAGCTTCACGCGCGTGACACCCGCACCCACCTCGACGTCATAGAGGACCTGGTGGAATTCCTCGTCGCTGGCGAGCTCCACGCGGTAGCGCGCCGCCCGCGCCACGGACTCCCACGCGGCTTCCCAGCTGGCTTTCTGCCCGGGCATCAGCGCGACGATCACCGGCGGTGCCTCGTCGGTGGCCTTCCCCAGATGATCGACCCAGCGCGGGGCCGTCGGAAGCGGGCGCGGGGCCTCTGGCTGTTTCCCGCGCTCGACGATCGTGCCCTGCGATTCGCGCACCGTGACCGTGCCGCCTTGCGTCGCGACGCGCGCGCTGCCGAGGAAGGCGGACACCATCGTCGCCGCCGCGTCGGCCTGGATTTGGATCGCCTTGCCGAGCACGTCGACCGCGCCGGACACGGTCTTGACCTTGAACGTGCTCCCCCCGGCGGCGTCGAGCGCCGCCAGGCCGCCGACGATCGTGCCCTGCTCCAGCTCGATCTCGGTCTTGTCGTGTCGGGTCGTGCGCGCCGCGCTGGCCGACGCGCCATAGATGACGAGCAGCGCTCGCTCGCGCAGCCGGAGATCGGATTTGTCGTCGAAGACGATGTGCGCGGCCGACGCGTTCCCGGTCGCCACGCGGTAGAGCGTCCAGAGGCTCATCGGCGCGCGCGCCGTCAGCCAATCGACGGCCCGCGGCGGCTTGGCTTTGACGTCGCGGACGAGCCAGGCGACCTCGGCCTCGGGCCCGCCACCCCCGCCGATGATCGGCAGGCGCAGCGTCTCGCCGGGCTTCAGCAAGAACGGCGGCTTCGCCATGAAGTTGTTGTACTGATAGATGATGGGGTAGCGGTCGCCGGACCCCAGGAACTGCTCCGCGATGCTCCACGCCGAGTCCCCCGGCAGGACGGTGTACAGGCGGACCGGGGTGTCGGGCGAAATCGGCGGAAGGGCACGCGCGGCGCCGGCCGAGGCGAGCCAGGCGACGCTGGCGAGCGCCACGAGCCATCGCGAGTAGCGCGAGCCTGATGCGGCCTTCATCGTCCGCCTCCCGGTCTGGGCCCGGAGTCGTCGTAGAGCGGCACGATCACCACGCGCCGGTTCCTCTGGCGGCCCGCCTCGTCCTTTTCGTTCGCGATGATGCGCGTCGCGCCGAAGCCCTTGGCGACCATGCGCTCGGGTGGCACCCCGAGCGCGATGAGCTGCATGCGCACGCGAATGGCGCGGCGCTGGGACAGATCGACGTTGAACTCGGGGTCTCCCTGGCTGTCGGTGTGACCCTCGATGCGGACGCGCGTCTTGGCGCCGCTGGCGCGCAGGATCAAGGCGATCTGCCTGAGCGGCGCGTCCGAAGCCGCCTGCAGGACGTCACTGCGCGACTCGAAGACGATCGCTTGCGTCAGATCGGGCGAGCTCAGATCGATCACGTCGGGCGCCGCCCCGTCGGGACAGCCATCGTAGTCGTCGACGCCGTTGAGGGTCTCGGCGGCCTCGGCGCACTTGTCGGCAGCGTCCAGGAGGCCGTCGCCGTCGTTGTCCGGGTCGGGGCAGCCGTCGACGTCGCCGAAGCCGTCGACGTCCTCGCGCTCGACGGGGCAGCTGTCGAGCTCGCCCAGCACGCCGTCCTGGTCCGGATCGGCATCGAGGTCCGCCGCGGTGTCGAATGCCGTGAGATCCATCGCCGGCGTCTCGGACGGCACCGCGGGCGTGTTCGGATCGGGATGCTGTGGGTCGGGTTTCTGGCCCGTCCGGTTCCTCAGCCGCTCGGCCGGCGTCAGCTCCTTGGGTGCCAACGTGACCACCGGCGTCGCGCCTCCCTGGACCCAGCTCAGGCCCACGAGCACGCGCCAGTCGGGTGCGCCGTAGCCCTCGGTGAGGCCAGCCCCGCCGGCCAACGCGAAGCTGACACCGGCACCGACATGCATGCGTGCGCCGAAGCGCGCCTCGATCGGGAATTGGTCCGGCGACACGAGTCCGACGGCGCCTTCGATCTCGCCCATCAGCGCAAGCTGCTTGACGAGCGGCACGTCGACGCCCAGGCCCCAGCGCAGCTCCGAGCCGATCGCCAGGCCTTCGATGCGCTCCGCCCCGCGCCCACGCACGCCTAGCATCGCCGCGAAGACCGGGCCCTCGGCAAGCCCATAGCTCGCGAGCGCCGCGAACGTCCCGCTGAAGCCGCCTGCCCCGGCAAACGGAGTGTCGCCGCCGGTCGGGAAGCCGAACTCGGCGAGGAGCCCGAGGCCGAGGCCGGACTCGCCGGCGCGGCCTCCGAGCAGGCGCACCTTCGCGCGCAGGCGCAGATCGCCTACGTCCGCGGCAACGTCGGCACCCTCGGCCGCGACGATGGCCAGGACCGGGACCGCCAGCGCGAGCTCGAGCCGATCGGTGACACCGAAGCCCGCCGCGAAGTCCCAGGTCGAGCGTTGCGACAAGAGCCGCACTTTCGTCCCGTCCAAGACGCTGACGAGCTCGTCGTTGGCCGTGTCGAATCCGACCGCCACGAACGGTCGGAGGTGGCCGACCACCCGCGGCGTGTCCACACCGAAGATCGCCCCGGGCGACTCCGCGGCCGTGAACAGGCGCGGATCCGGGCCCGCGGCGGTTGCCGTCGACCATCCCCCGAGCCCCAGCGTCATGACGGACACCATCGCAGGCAACCCACGCATCGCATGAGAGTATGCTGAATCGTCGGGACTTTGAAGGCCCGCGACAGCGGCTTCTCGGGCGCTCGTCGGGGCGGAGGTGCCCGCGGGGATTCGACCGGCGTCGGGGCGGCCGAAAAGCGGAGGCTGGTCACGGCGCCGTTGCTTCGGGTATGCGTGAGCCGCCGATGCCCTCCGAGACCCCCGCCTGCGACCCGACTCCGGCGCCCCCCATCGCGCAGCTCGTCGCGGACGCGCGCCGAGGGGATCGCGCGGCGCTCGAGGCGCTCCTGTCCGCGGTGGCGCCGGCGGTTCATCGCTTCGGCCTCAGGATGTGCCGCCACGATGCGGATGCGGACGATGTCCTGCAGGATACGCTCATCGCCATCACCCACGGCCTGGACGGGTTCGCCGGGCGCGCGTCGTTCACGAGCTGGGCCTTCGCGTTGGCGCGGAGCGCGTGTGTGCGCCGGCGACGCGGGCTGAAGAACCAGCCGCCCGCGCCGGACCCCCATCCGGACGCGCGCGCCGACGAGGCGCCGAATCCCGAGGCGTGCGCGTCGGACGGCGAGCTGGCCCGGGTGGTCGTTCGGGCGCTCGACACTCTCGCCGAGGAGCAGCGCGAGGTCCTCGTCCTGCGGGACGTCGAGGAGCTCAGCGCGCGCGAGGCGGCCGAGGCGCTCGGGGTCAGCGAGGGGGCCCTCAAGAGCCGCTTGCATCGGGCGCGCGCGGCGTTGCGCGCGGCGCTGCGGCCCTGGCTCGAGGCGCCGCAGGTCGAGGTGGCGCGCATTTGTCCCGACGTCGTCGCGCTCTGGTCGCAGAAGCTCGATGGCGACCTCAGCGCTGTCGACTGCGCGCGCATGGAGGCGCACGTCGCGTCGTGCGATGCGTGCGCCACGGCGTGCGATGCGCTCAAGCGCGCGCTGAGCGCTTGTAGGAGCGCCCGCGCCGCGGCGGTTCCGCCGTCGGTGCAGGAGCGCGTGCGGGTCGCGGCGCGCGCCTTCGTCGGGACCGACCGCTGAACGCGCGCGGTCGCGTGCGGGCGCGCCGATGCGGTCGAGCGGCGACCGAGCGGCGCGCGTCGACAGTCGGTGGTATGCTCCGGCCACCGGAGGCGCGTATGTCCGCGAGAGCCCGAATGTCCGATGCAGAGCGCGACCCACGCGATCGGGCGGAGCGATGAGCCACGTTCATTCGCTGCGGATCTGGGGTTTCGCCTTCGGCTACTTCGCCGCCTACGTGCCCTATGCGCTCGTCACCAAGCGCGTCTCGTCGGGCCACGGCCTCGACCACGCCTGGTCGGGGATGGCGATCCTGCCGATCGCGACGCTCGCCTCGACCGTCGGCATGCTCGTCTTCATCACGGCGATGGGTTGGTGGAAGTACGCGCCGCACACGCGCGTCGGGCCGCTCTCCTTGCCCCGGCCGCGCTTCGTCACGTTCTTCTCGGGCGTCGCGACGGCGGGGATCATCCTGACGACGACGCTCGCCTACACGTTCGACAAGCTGAGCATCGTCTTCATGATGTTGCTCATGCGCGGTGGCGTGCTGCTCCTCGCGCCGATCGTGGATCGGCTGACCGGGCGGACGTTTGCGAGCATTCCGTGGTGGTCCTGGGCGGGCTCGGGGCTCTCGCTCGTGTCGCTCTTGGTCGCGTTCGGGCTGTCGTCGGCGGGCGGCCCGGAGCTCACCGTGGCGTCGACCGCGGTCGTCGTGATCTACCTCGGCGGATACTTCTTCCGCCTGAGCTGGATGTCGTCGCGCGCGAAGGCGTTCGGCCCGGGCGGGCGCGAGCAACGCCTCGCATTCTTCGTCGAGGAGCAGATGATCGCGACCCCGTTCGCGCTTCTCGTGCTGGGGATCCTGGCCGCGACCGACACCTCGTTCGGCGCCGAACTCCGAGCCGGCGTCGCCGGGTTGGACGGCGACGTCGCCGCCATCCTCTGGGTCGTCCTGGCCGGGCTGTGCTCGCAGGGGACGGGGGCCTTCGGGGCGTTGGTGCTTCTCGAGCCGCAGGAGAACGCCTACACCGTGCCAGTCAACCGCGCGGCCAGTGTGCTCGCCGGCGTGGTCGCGTCGTTCGTGCTGGTCGCCCTCGGCGAGGCGAGCGTCTTGCGAGCGTCCGAGCTCGGCGGCGCGGCGATCATCATCCTGGCGATCGTCGTCCTCTCGTGGCCGGTCTGGCAGCGTCGGTTCGGTCGCACGACCCCCTGAGCCGGCCGCCAAACAGGGGGTCGTGCGCGCGCACCCGCTTGGCATGCGGTGACGGGGACTTCTTGCGCAAGAAGGTCCACATTCTTGCGCAAGAAGTCGGGACCGGCCGGGACGCTGTCACGCTGCGCGGGCCGAACGCCCCCGTGTCCCGTGGCAGCGACGCCCGCAGCGCGGCTTGCCACGGCGCGGCGCACCGGCGGCGCTGAGGTACGTGCGTTGCACTCGGAGGGGCCGCCGAGCCCCCTCGCACGATCCAGAGGTCCCCATGCGCCGCTTGCTCTTGGCTGTGTCGACGCTCGTCGTCGCGCTCGTCCCGACGTCCCTTCATGCCCGCGAGCGCGCCGAGCGCGTCGCCGATCTCAACCCGGGCCCCGACGGCTCGGTGCCCTATCACCTCACGGTCTGGAACGGCCAACTCTACTTCCAGGCGACCGACGGAGTTGCGGGCGCCGAGCTCTGGCGCCTCGACGGCGATACGCCCGTGCGCGTGGTCGACATCCTGCCCGGGCCCGGCCACGGCAGCCCGTTTTTCATGACGCCGTTCGCCGGCACCCTCTACTTCCAGGGCACCCAACCGGCCATCGGCAACGAGCTCTTCAAGCTCGAGGGGGGCGTCGCGGTCCTCGTCGACGACATCCGTCCGGGCGGCTGGGGCAGCGCGCCGAGCTACCTCACCGTGCTCGGCGAGAGCCTCTACCTCTGGAAGTTCCGCGACCAGTTCACGGCCGAGCTCGCCGTGTTGACCGACGACGGCGTCGTTGCCGTCGGCCCCCAGCTGGCGGGGGCACCCGACATCACCGGCTTCGACGCGCTCGTGCCGTGGAACGGTGCGCTCTACCTCTCGGCGACGGCGGACGCCGCGGGCGATGAGCTCGCACGTTTCGACGGCGTGACGTACACGCGCGTCTCCGATCTCGTCGCCGGTGCGGGCTCGAGCAACCCGAGCGAGCTCACGGTCTGGAGGGACAAGCTCTTCTTCGTCGCCAGCTCGGACGCCAGCGGGCGCGAGCTCTTCCGCTACGCGCCCGCGACCGGCGTCGAGCTGGCCGCCGATCTCTCGCCCGGCCCCGACTCGAGCGCCCTCGACTGGCTCACGCCGTGGCAGGACCTGCTCTATTTCGCGTGTACCACCGGGCCCGTGGGCGCGAAACGACGCGGTCTCTGCGTCCATGTGCCGGGCGAGTCGAACGTGCTGGTGCCCGACCGCGAGTTCGATCGCTTGCACGTCCATGCAAATGCCCTCTACTTCGCGTCGTCCACCTCCGAATACGGCAAGGAACTCTGGAAGTACGATGGCGTGTCGGCGACGCTGGTGGCCGACCTCTGGCCCGGCGCGTTCGACGGCAACCCGCAGTTCCTGACGAGCGTCGGCAACACGATGTACTTCACGGCCCAGGATGCGGGCGGCGGCTACGAGCTGTGGCGCATGGTGGTCGAGGACGAGGTCGTCGTCCCGCCGAAACCGGCCCCCTATCTGGTGAAGGACATCGCCCTGTTCGGTAACAGCGCGACCCCGTACGAGCTGACGGCGCTCGGCGATCGGCTGTACTTCGTCGCGCGCCCGGGCGAGGGCGACGCGCAGCTCTGGCGCAGCGATGGGACGAGCCTCGGCACCGTGCCGCTCAGCGACCTCGCGATCGACTACCCGCAGGACCTCGAGGCGTTTGACGCGAAGCTCTATTTCCTCGCTAGCGAAGCCGGCAAGGGCCGGGAACTCTACGTCACCGACAACCTCGCCACGAGCACCCTGCGCCTCACCGATCTCGGCGGCGAGGACGGCGCTATCGGAGGCTGGCTCACGCCCGCCGGGGACCGCCTCTACTTCGCGGCCGACGACGGCGAGACCGGCATGGAGCTCTGGCAATGGCGCCCCGGCGTCGGGGCCGCGCTCGTCAAGGACATCTATCCCGGCGAGGACGGCTACGGTCGGCCGTTCCACGCCAATCCGATGTGGCTGCGCGCCATCGCGGACACGGTCTATTTCACCGCGTTCGATGGCGAATACGAGCGGATCTGGCGCGCGACGGCGGGCGCCGCGACGGTTCTTTCAGCGCCCCTCGAGCCGGCCGGCGCGCACAGCCTGGTCGCAGTCAATAACCGGCTCTACTGCGACGGCCGGGGCGACGGGACGGGCGAGGAGCTCTGGTTCCAGGACGGGGGCGGGATGGCGCTCGCGGGGGATCTCATGCCCGGCGAAGGGTCGTCGTGGCCGACCGAGCTGACCTGGTTCGAGGGGCTCGTGTACTTCAGCGCGCTCGGGATGAACGTCGGCATCGAGCTCTACACGTTCGAGCCGAACTCGCGGACGATCGCGCTCGCGGCTGATATCGTCCCGACCGCGGACCGCGGCTCCGAGCCGTCCTATCTCACGGTCGTCGGCGACACGCTCTTCTTCCGCGCCAACGATCTCGTGAACGGCATCGAACTCTGGAAGCTGAAAGACGGCGTGGCCTCGATGGTCAAAGACATCTGCCCGGGCGAGTGCAGCTCGCAGCCCTTCTATTTGAAGGCGGTCGAGATCTGGCCCGGCAAGGAGCTGCTGGTCTTCTCGGCCGACGACGGCACGCACGGCAAGGAGGTGTGGGTGTCGGACGGAACGGACGCCGGGACCTGGCTGGTGGCCGACCTCAACCCCGGTCCCGACACGGCGATCCGCGACGGCGGCCACTATCGTCGCTTCGTGCAGGTCGACGACCGGGTGTTCTTTCAGGCGTTCAACGAAGACTACGGGAGCGAGCTGTGGGCGGTCGCGACGAGCGTGCTCGCGCAGAAAGCGGCGGGCGGCGAGCTGCCCGCGGTGCTGCCCGCGGAGGCCTCGAGCGCCTCGGGCGTGAGCGGGGTCATTCCGACGCCGGCCGAGAACGTCGGACCCGGCGAGCCCGAGGCCGAGGTCGTCGTGGAAAGTGCGAGCGACGCCACGACGGCTCCCGACGGACTCGCCGAGGCGGTCACACCACCCACGAAAGACGGCGGCTGCATGGGTGGCGAGCCGGCCGCCGGGGGCGTGTTGGCGCTCGTGGCCCTCGCGTGGGCATGGCGCTCACGGGGACTTCAGCCCCATTCGTGACGGTGTTCGGTCACGGCGCCGCAGGCGCGGCAGCGGACCTCGTTCCAGCTCTCGCCGCCGGCCAGGCTTCCGAAGTGGCCGTCGCCGACGGGCTCGACCCGACGACGGGGGTGGCGTGCTATCATGAGACGCGGCGGCCAGCCAGCGGGCGCCGACGGTCGGAGGGGCGCGCGTGAGACAGGTCTGGGCGGGTTGGTGCGGGATCTGGGCGGCCGCGATCGCGGTCGGGTGCGAGACCGAGGCGGGGGCGCTCGACGCGGCCGGGTCCGAATCCGAGTTCGAGTCCGAGTCCGCGGTCGAGTCCGCGGTCGAGTCCGAGACGATCGGCGAGCCACCGAGCAAGCTCGGCATCGACTACGCCGCGAGCCCGTCGGGAGCCACTCCGCGCTATGTCGCGTCCGACGCGACCATCCCCGACTGGCTCGATCGCCCCTGGCCCTCCGATCGCTGGCGCACCCTCACCGACGGCGTCGCGCACATCGATCTCAACGCCCTCCCGTTCCCCGAGGCCGACCTCTTCCAGGCCTACATCGCCGTCGGCGCGACCCTCAGCGGCTTCGGGCTCAATGGCGCCGGCTACCTCGCCTTCGACGCGGCCCTCGACCCCGCGCGCCTCCCCGATCCCGCCACCACCCGCGACGACCCGCGCGCGCCGATCCAGCTCGTCGATCTCTCCCCCACGTCGCCCACCTACGGGCGCTCGCATCCGATCGAGCTCCGCGTCTACGAGGAGTTCACCTCGCGCTGGGTCGCGCCCCATACGCTCGCCTTCCGACCCGCGCGCGGCCTCCCGCTCGGCGCCGGCCGCACTTACTGCTTCGTGGTCGCGCGCACGCTCCTCGACGCCGACGGCCGCTACCTCCAGCGGGCGACCGCCTTCGCGGCCGAGCTCGCCGCCGGTGCCAACGGACTCGCCCCGCTCCGCGACTGGCTCGCGGCCCCGAGCGCCCCCGTCGCCCCGCCCTTTTCCCCCATCGACCTCGCCGCCGCGACCTGTTTCACCACCGACACCCCGACCGCCGAGCTCGCCGCCATCCGCGCCTTCCTTGCCACCCAGCCCGCCCCCGCCGTGACCGAGCTGCATTTCCAAGAGACCCGCACCTTCGACGGCGTCGCGGTCGACGACTACCGCGGCCACTACGACGCCCCCAACTTCCAGACCGGCAGCGCGCCCTACACGAACAGCGGCGGCGCCTTCGTCTTCGGCCCCGACGGCCGCCCCGAGATCCAGCGCGTCGAGTCGATGCGCTACCTCCTCTGGGTGCCCGCGACCCCCCAACCCCCGAGCGGCTACCCGGTCGTCGTCTACTCGCACGGCACCGGTGGAAGCTGGGAATCGTGCACCCGCACCGCGGGCCCCGGACCCCACGTCACGCCGCTTGGCCTCGCCGTCCTCTGCATCGACCAACCCGGCGTCGGCGAGCGCGGTGACGGCACCAAGCCCGATTGGATCAACATCGGCAACCCGGTCGCCGCCCGCACGACCATGCGCCAGTCCGCCATCGACAACCTGTCGCTGGTGCGCGCCCTGCGCGCCGGCAGCTTCGACATCCCCGCCAGCACCGCTCCCGACGGGCTCGCGAGGCACTTCGACCCCGATCGCATCGCCTTCTTCGGTCACTCGCAGGGCGCCCTCACCGGCGCCCTCGCGCTGGCGCTCGTGCCCGAGTTCAGCGGCGGCGTCCTCTCGTCGGCGGGCGGGCTCATCACCGAGAGCGCGCTCGCCAGCGTCGAGGCCGCGCCCTATCTGCCGGCCCTCGCCGCCATCGTCGACGACGACGCCGCCAACCTCGACACCTTCCACCCCGTCCTGTCGCTCCTTCAAATGATCGGCGACGCCTCCGACCCCATCAACTACGCGCCCGCCTGGCTCGCCTCGATCGACGGTTTCCCCGCGCGCCACGTCCTCATGACGTCGGGCACCGCCGACCCGCAAACACCGATCGTCACCGCCCTCGCGCTGTCGGCCGCCGGCGGTTTGGAGCTCGCCAATCCGCCCGCCGTCCCGAGTCCAGCGCATGCGCTCCTGGCGATCGCCCCGGTCGATCTCCCGGCGCGCGGCAACGTCGCGACGGCTTCGGGAGCCGTGACGGCGGTGCAGCTCACCGTTCTGGACGGCGGGCACTTCGTGTCGTCGGAGGCTCCGTACCAGGCGACGGTAGTGAACTTCCTCCAGACCCTCCTCACCGCGGACCGTCCGACCGTCGCGGTGACGCCGGCGCCCTGACCGTGAGTACCGCCAGTCCGTCGCACCACGCTTTCGCTCCGCGCGGGCGCGTGGCATACGACGACCCACCCGCGCGCCGAACCCATCCCCACACCCCCACGAGGACTGTCTGATGAAGACGCTCGCTCCCCACGCAACCTCCCTCGCTCTCTTCGCGCTCGCCAGCGTCGCGTGCGGCGACGATGCCGCCAGCACGGCCAAGTACGCCGCCTCGAACCTCACTGCGCTGTGCCAGCAATATGGCAACGCGATCTGCGACCGCGCCGTCGCATGCGGGATCGCCGCCAACCAGGCGGACTGCGCGCCGTACGCCGCCGAGTTCGAGGCCGGCTGCGCGCGGGGCACCAGCGAGCTGCAGGCGCAGGTCGACCAAGGCGCGGTCGTGCTGAGCTACAGCGCCGCCTCGGCGTGCCTCGCGGAGGTCGCCGCGAGCTGCGTCTCCAGCTTCGACTTCTGCACCCGCGAGGCGGAGGTGGTCGTCGGTCAGCGCGCGATCGGCGCCGCGTGTGGCGACTCGCAGGAGTGCGTCACGGGCGCGTTCTGCAAGATCGAAGGCGACGCGTGCGGCGGCCTCTGCAGCGCCGTCGGCGCCGAAGGCGGCGCGTGCGAGAGCAGCTCGTCCGAGTGCGCCGACGACCTCCTGTGCTTGGACGGCAAATGCGCCAAGGGCGCTGCGAAGGGCGCCGCGTGCAGCTTCGACGCGCCGTGCGGCGAGCGGCTCGCGTGCGACGAGGCGCTCTGCAAGACGCAGGAGGAGATCCTGGCCGCCTGTCCGGTCGAGGACCCGAGCTGCGTGGTCGGCGGCATGAGCTGTAGTGGCAGCGGGGGCGGCACGTCGGTCTGCCAGTTCACGTACAGGACGTTCGGTGCGTCGGGCGCGGCGTGCGACCCTTCGAGTGAGGAGCCCGCCAACGAGGACGTCACCCGCGCGTGCAAGCTCGGGCTCGTCTGCGATCCGACCGCCAAGACCTGCGGGGCGCCGAAGCCCTCGGGCGCAGCTTGTCCAGAGGACGACGACGTCTGCGGCCTCGGGGCCTACTGCGACGCGACCAACAAGTGCGCGACGATCCCGGCCAAGGGGCAGGCATGCGCCGACACGTGCGCCGACGACCTCGCGTGCATCCAGGGGACCTGCCAGGCGCGGCTGGCCGCGGGCGGCGCGTGCACCGCGGATCGCGAGTGCGAGAGCCACGACTGCGTCGAAGGGCACTGCGCCGCGGAGTGCACCTCGCCTTGACCGGAGCCCTCGCACGCGCCCTGATGACCGCCCTCGGCGCGGCCGCCATGGGCTGCGTCAGCGACGGCACGGCCGCGGTCGGGGACGCGAGTGCCGAGGCGACGGCCCCTCGGGAGACCGTTTCCCAGGAGACCGTTACCCAGGACACTGTTGCCCAGGAGAGCGTCGATCCCTGGGCGACCGCGTTTGCCTCGGTGACCGTCACCGCGACGGACGACGCGATGACGGCGGCGGCGCGTTTCCGCGATGCCCCCGACCCCAGCGGTCCGGTCACGCGCGTCGAGGGTGCGTGTCGGATGCGCGAATCGGTCGGCGCGTTCTGTGATCCCGCGTGCGCGCCCGGGGCTCTCTGCACCGGCGATGCGGCCTGTGCGGCGGATCCGGCCAGCGGGTGCGTCGGCACGTGCACGGCCTTCGCGACGCCGCTCTCGGCGGGCACCGTCACGCTCGCGACGCCTGCCGGCACGACCACGCTCGTCGCCGTCCAGGGTTTCGACAGCTACTACAGCCCGGAACGGATGCCCCTGGTCGATGCCGGCGCAGCGGTGGTGGTCGCGGCCACCGGCGACGCCTTCCCGGCGTTCGAGGCGCACCTCGCGATGGTGCCGCCGCTCGTGGTCGCGGACGCCGACACCATCACCGTCACGTCCGGCGCGGCGCTCACGATCCGCTGGACGCCCGCGGATCCGGCCACCCGCGTGCGCGTTCTGCTCGAGGCCGATCTCGATCACGGCTTCATCGCGCGCGTCCGCATCGAATGCGACGCTCCCGACGCCGACGGCGAGCTCGTCGTGCCGGTTGCGATGGTGGATGCGCTCGCGGATCCGAGTCATTGGGGCTGCGGGCGCTGCCCGGTCCAACGTATCCACCGTTACGCACGAACCACGGCGCTTCCGTCCGGGAAGCCTGTCGATTTCGAGCTGCGCAGCGAACACTTCTTCTTCTTCAAGCCCTGACGGCCTCTCGCGCGTGCGGCCGCGTCTTCGGCGACGCGCCCGCGGGTTGACGCGCCGCAGCATTCGGTCCAAGGTGTGCCATGCTCGGGGTTCTCAACCCTCGGCGCGCCCGGCCCGAAACATTGGAGAAACATGCGTCCCAACCTCCCCCCCCGTCTCGCGTCGCTTCTCACGCTCACCGCCTCGCTCGCCTCCGCCGTCGCCGCCGCCGGCTCGGCTCACGCCGACCCTCAGGTCACGCTGAGCGGCTTCATCGACAGCTCGATCACCTACCGATTCTTGCCCGAGGCCGAGGCCAAGAAGGGCGTCAGCCTCGGCCTCGACCAGGTCGAGCTCGACGTCAGCGTCGCCGTCGGCGGCGGCCTGCGCGTGCGCACCGATCTCCAGCTCTTCCCCGCCGAGGGCGCCAGCGCGCTCGTCTTCGATCGCATCGTCGAGCAGGGCTTCGCCGAGTTCTTCTTTGCAGGTGAAGACAAGGGTTTCTTCCTGCGCGCCGGCAAATGGAACGCCCCCGTCGGCTTCGAGGTGATCGACCCGACCGGCCTCTGGCAATACTCGCAGGGCCTCCTGTTCATGAAGGCGACCCCGTCGAACCTGACCGGGTTCGCGCTCGGTTGGGTCGGCCCGTCGACCCAGGCCCAGCTCTGGGTCAGCAACGACTGGGACACGCCGTCGACCCCGAAGGACGCGACGCTCGGGCTGCGGGTCCAGCAAGCTATCGGGAGCGCCGGCACCGTGGGCGTGTCATCGACCCTCGGCGCGCTCAACGACGAGAAGATGCGCTTCATGGCCGACCTCGACCTGGCCTTCGTCTTCGGTCGCCTCAAGCTCGGCGGCGAGTTCAACTTCGGCAAGCTCGGCAGCCTCACGTCGATCGGCTTCCTGCTCTCGGCGAACTACCTCCTCAGCGACCGCCTCAGCCTGACGGCGCGCTTCGACTTCCTCGACCGCGAGATCACCGACAACCCCTACAAGGGCATGAGCGCGACCGTGGCGGCATGCGTCAACCTGACCAAGGGGCTCGACCTCATCGCCGAGGTGCGCGCCGATCTCCCCAAGGACGCCGACGAGATCCTCGGCGGTGCCCTCGAGGTCCTCGGTTCGTTCTGACCGCGGCGCCGCGCCGCGCCGCACGATCGCCCGCGCTCGGCGCCCCCCGCGACGCCGTGCGCGTCAGCGCGCCCCGCGCAAGTAGATCGGGTACTCGAGGCCCTCGGCGATCTCGATGAAGAGCGTGATGCGCAGGTCGCCGAGATCCCAATGCGCGATGCTCGCGAGCAGCGACGTGACCTCGACATCCATCTGCAGCGCGAGGTGCTGACGGCGCATTTCGCCGGCGGGGATCCGCATCGGGCTCAGGTGGCCCTCGGCCAGATCGCGCGTCCCATCCGAGAGGACGAGCCGGTTCTTCTCGAGCGCGACGGCGAGCGTGTTCGGGTTCGTGATGTCGATGTCGAGCTCGACGCCCACGCCGACCCGGCCGGTGAGCAAACGGGATAACGCCGGCTTGGTGACCTTGATACTGGCCCAGTCGGGAGCATAACGACACTTCAGGATCTGGCTCTTCTCGGCCAGCACGACGGCCAGGTGCCCGCCCATCCAGCCGCCGACCGCGAGCACGGCGACGACCGCGCCGGACAGAATCAGGCGCGTCGGAAGGCGGGCGGGTTTCGTCCGTGCGGCGACCTCGACCACAGCCGCGCCGACGTGCGTCCCGGCCACGGCGGCCCACAAGATGAGCACGATGTTCGCGCCGAAGAGCGCGGCGATGCTCGGCACGGCGGGCCCGTCGAGGCGCCCGAAGGCGTGCGTGAGGCCCACCAGCGGCAGCGACATGGCCGCGCCGAAGGCCAAGGCGAGCAGCGGCCGCCGCGCCATCGCCTTCACCGACTGCAGGTAGCCGTAGCCGCGACGCATGAGGATCGGCGTCGCGAAGTCGACCGCCCACGTCCCGAACATGATGCCATACGAGAGGACCGTCGCGAGCGTGCGTCGCCACGGATACGGCGAGTGCCCGACCGAGAGCACGACGAAGAACAGCGCCACGTACACCAAGACGAGCGAGACCTCCGAGCGCGCCTCGCGCCAGAACGTCGGCGGGTTCCAGTCCTCCGGCTTGCCAAGCCCGGCGCCCGTCTCGACGGCGCGCGAGAGGCGCTCTTTGAAATGAAAGAAACTCAGCGAGACCAGCAAGAGCGAGAACGTCACGAGCGCATTGATCGTGATGTGGTTCGTTTGTGAGGCGAGGAAGAAGCGGACGAAGATGCGCGCGACCGTCTGGCCCTCTTCGGGCACGACGAAGTCGAGCAGCGAATCGCCGAGGCGGTCCTGGGTGAACGCGAAGAGCGCAAGCAGCCCACCCAGCAGGAGCGCGGCCGAGAGCGCGTAGAGTGCCGCCTGGCCCCAGGCGCGGGCGGACATGCGAAAGAGCCCGAGCGGTCCCTTGACGAGCGCGACCTGGAGCTGGCGCAGCGGGCTCACGCGCCGGTCGTCGCGCGGTCGAGCCGCCAGGCGCGGTGGATCTTGTCGTCGCGGAAGTCGAAGGGGATCGTCGCCTGCGTGATGTCCGTGACGCGCACGCCGCCCATGGCGAGTGCTTCGAAAGCAGGTTTGAAGCGCCGGAAGTTCGTCGAGAAGTAGACGGTCCCGCCCGGACGCATCCCGGCGAGGACCCGATCCAAGAGCGGCACATGGTCGCGCTGGATGTCGAAGACCTCGGCGCGTCCCTTGGTGTTCGAGAAGGTCGGCGGATCGACGATCGCCAGATCCCAGGCGGGTGCGGCGCGTTCTCCGGCGCGCTCGGCCAGCCACGTCATGACGTCGGCCCGGACCAACACGTGCTGCGACTCGTTGGTGTGCAAACCATTTTCGCGCAGGTTGTCGCGCGCCCAGTCGAGGTAGGTCTGCGAGGTGTCGACGCTGGTCGTCGTGCGCGCGCCGCCCGCTGCGGCGTGCACCGTGAAGGCACCCGTGTAGGCAAAGAGGTTGAGGACGTCCCGCCCCGCGGCCTCGGCGCGCACCTTCAGGCGCAGCGGCCGGTGGTCGAGAAAGAGGCCCGTGTCCAGGTAGTCCGCGAGGTTGACCCAGAAGCGCGCGCCACCCTCGTGCGCGACGAAGCGCTCGCCGCTCTCGCCGAGCTTCACATACTGGCTCTGCCCGGACTCAGCGGCTGCCCGAACCCGCGCGCGCTCGTAGACGCATTCCCGCGCGACGCCGAGCTCGGTCGCGACCGTATCGCACATCGCCTCGAGCCACGCCGGCGGCCGCTCGACCGGGCTCTGATACACCGCCACCAGCGCTCGGTCCTCGTAGCGATCGATGGCCAGCGGCAGCTCGGGGATGTCCGCGTCGTACACCCGATAGCAGCTCACACCGTCGCGCTTGGCCCAGCGCAAGAGCACGCTCAGGCGCTTGCGAAGGCGGTTTGCGAGCATCGCCTGTTGACCCGGGATCCGCGCCGGGTCGTACGCCGTCGTCGGGCGTGGCGCGAATCCCTTGGGCGCCGACATCAGACGACGCCAACGAGCTTCAGGACGAGCGCGACCCCGACGACCACCCCGGCGGTGGTGAGTCCGACCTTGTTACCGACCTCGCGCCGCGCGCGCGTCTGCTCGGAGAGGAGCTTCCCCTTGGGCTTCATCAGCCCGAGAATCGGGGTTCCGGGCACGCTCGTGAAGAACCAGATGAGCGGATTCTGTCCGGTCATGAAGGCGAAGAGGGCGCTCGCGATCGATCCCCCGAGCAAGATGTACCAGAACATCGCGGCTCCTTGTTGGCGGCGCGCGCGGAGATTCGCGGCGCCGCGCGATGCTACCTACGTCCCGTCGGGAGTCAATTGGCTCGCGAAGAGCGCGCCGAGCGCTTGCCCGCGACGAATTCACGTTTGACGCCCGCTCGAGGGTGCTCGCGCGCGCTTGGAAAGCGGCGCCGCTTGCGCTATCCGTGATGCCGCCGTTCTGGAGGTCTGATGGATCCCAAAGTCGAAGGGGTTTCCGAGGTGTCGGTCCACATCGCGCTCCCCAAGGGGCGGATGCAGGAGGGCATCTTCCAGCTATTCGGCGACGCCGGGATCAAGATCCGCGTCGACGAGCGCGGCTACCGGCCGACCTTGGGCATGGCCGGCTTCGACGCCAAGATCCTGAAGCCCCAGAGCATCGTCGAGATGCTGCACGTCGGCCGGCGCGACGTAGGGTTCGCGGGTGCCGACTGGGTCTCCGAGCTCGGCGCGGACCTCGTCGAGCTGCTCGACACGGGGCTCGATCCCGTGCGCATCGTCGCCGCCGCGCCCGAGTCGATGGTCGTCGATGGGCAGCTTCCGGCGCGGCCGCTGACGGTCGCGTCCGAGTACGAGCAGCTCACGCGGCGCTGGATCGCTTCGCGCGCGATGTCGGCGACGTTCGTCCGATCCTATGGTGCGACCGAGGTCTTCCCGCCCGAGGACGCCGACGTCATCGTCGACAACTGCGCCTCGGGCCATACGCTCAAGGCGAATCACCTCGCGATCGTCGACGAGATCATGCGCTCCTCGACCAGATTCTATGCGCATCCGCGGGCCCTCGACAACCCCGTGAAGCGCGAACGTATCGAGGATCTGGTGATGCTGCTCCGCTCGGTGCTCGATGCGCGTCAGCGCGTCCTGCTCGAGGTGAACGTCAGCGCCGCAGACCTCGAGCGCCTCATCGAGGTCCTGCCGTGCATGCGCCAGCCGACCATCGCGCGCCTCCACGGCGACAACGGCTATGCGGTCAAGGCGGCCGTGCCGCACAAGGACCTGCCGCGCCTCATCCCGCAGCTGCGGGCGCGCGGCGGGACCGACATCATCGTCGCGCGCCTCGCCCAAATCATCCCATGAGCCATCCCGTGACCCGTCCCGCCTCCCGCCTCGTGCCGATGCCGGTCTTCGCGGGTCTGAGCGCGTACAAGGTCCCGCACCACCCGGCGCCCATCGATCTGATCCTGCATGGCAACGAGGGCCCCGCGACCCCGCCGGAGGCGATCGCGACCGTGTTTGCATCGGGCGCCGCGACCTCCGAGTTGGTGCGGCGCTACCCGTCCGCGGCCCATCTCGAAGCGCTGCTGGCGGCGCGTCTCGGGGTCGAGCCTGGGCGTGTCCTGGTCACGGCGGGCGCCGACGATGCGCTTGATCGGGCCTTTCGCGTGCTGCTCGGGCCGGGGCGCGAGGTCGTCCTGGCCGAGCCGACGTTCGTCATGTTGCCGCACTATGCCCGGCTGGTCGGGGCGGCGGTTCGCTCGATCGCGTGGCCGGGCGAGGCCTTCCCGGCGGCGGCGGTCGAGGCGGCGATCGACGCGCAGACCGGCGCCGTGGCGCTGGTGTCGCCGAACAATCCGACCGGCGCGATGATCAGCGTGCAGACGATTTGCGGGCTGGCCGGGCGGCACCCGACGGTCGCGATGTTGGTCGATGGGGCCTACGTCGAGATGGCCGACGAGGACCCGACGGCGGCCGCGCTGGCGTATCCGAACGTGCTGGTCTTTCGGACGTTTTCCAAGGCCTGGGGCCTGGCCGGGGCGCGCGTCGGCTACGTCGTTGGGGCGCCCGAGGTCATCCGCTATTTGCGGGCGGCGGGACCTCCTTATGGGGTGCCCGCGCCGTCGCTCGCGATCGCGCTGGCCCGCCTGGAATCTGGCGAGGACGCGATGCGGGCCTACGTGGCACGCGTGCGCGACGAGCGCGTGCGGCTCTACGACCATTTGGTTGCGCTCCATGCGCAGCCGGTGCGCTCCCAGGCGAACTTCGTCTTCGCGCGTTTTTCGTCGGCGCCGTCGCGGGCAAGCGCTTCGCGCTCTTCGCGAACGGGGCATGCGTTGTGGGTGCGCGATGCGCTCGCGGCGTCGGGAATCGGCGTGCGCGCTTTCCCGGGCGACCCGACGATGAGCGAGGGCGTGCGCATCACCTGCCCGGGTGGCGAGCGCGATTTCCAGCGCCTCACAGCGGCGCTGACGGCCGCATGTCGCAAAGAACACTGGGTCTTCAGCGCCTCGCTGGATGCGCTCATGGCGGCGCGCGCGGCCGGCCAAATCCCCATCGCCCTCGGCGACCCCGACGCGCCGACGGCGCACGATCTCATGAGGGCCGGTGTCGCGCGCGTGGTCGAGCGGCGCGAGGACCTCGAGGAGAGCTTTCTATGACCCGATCCGCGACGATCCAGCGAACGACGAAAGAGACCCAGATCACCCTCGTGCTCGCGCTCGACGGGACGGGCGTGCATCGGGTGGCGACGGGGATCGGTTTTCTCGATCACATGCTCGGGACACTCGCGCGCTTTGCGGCGTGGGATCTCGAGCTGACCTGCAACGGCGACCTCCATATCGACGACCACCACACCGCCGAGGACTGCGCGCTCGCGCTGGGGTCGGCGTTGGATCAGGCGCTCGGCGATCGGAGAGGGATCACGCGCTTCGGCTCGGCCTACGCGCCGCTCGACGAGGCGCTCGCGCGCGCGGTCGTCGACCTCTCGGGGCGTCCGTGGCCCAAGGTGAAGCTCGGGCTCGGGCGCGAGAAGCTCGGCGAGATCGCCAGCGAAAATCTGGAACACGTTCTCCGATCGCTGGCCATGAACGCGCGCATGGCGCTTCATGTCGATGTGCTCGAAGGCGAGAACGACCACCACAAGGCGGAAGCCGCGTTCAAGGCGGTCGCGCTGGCCTTGCGCCAGGCGGTCTCTCGCTCTGGAAGTGACGTCCCCAGCGAGAAGGGGGTCCTGTGACCGCGGCCGCGACCGCCGGTGCGATCGGTGCGCGCGAGGTGGTCCTGCTTCGGACGGGCATCGCGAACCTCGCGTCGGTGTCGGCCGCCTTCGAGCGCCTCGGCGCGCGCGTGACCGTGACGTCCTCTCCCGAGGTCGCGCGCGCCGCCTCGCACCTGGTCTTGCCGGGAGTCGGCGCGTTCGGCGCCGGCATGGCCGCCTTGCGCGAGCACGGTCTCGACCAGGTTCTACGCGAGCGCGCGGCCGCCGACCGCCCGCTGGCCGCCGTGTGTCTCGGACTTCAATTGCTTTGCGATGCAAGCGAGGAATCGCCGGGCGTAGCCGGTCTCGGGATCGTACCGGGGACCGTTCGGCGTTTCGTCGCGCCGGCGGGTGCGCGCTTGCGGATTCCGCAACTCGGCTGGAACCAGGTCCGCGTGGCGAACGCTTCACAGGCGGCCGCGCCGCGTTTCCTCGCCGACGGTTACGCGTACTACGCGAACTCGTTCCGACTGGGCGAAGTCGCTCGCGAAGAGCGCGGAGCGCTTGCCCGCGACGATAGGCCACCAGATTGGAGTGTGGCACACTCCGACTATGGCGGCACATTCGTCGGCGCCATGGAAAAGGGCAGCCTCCTCGCCTGTCAGTTCCATCCCGAGCTCTCGGGTCCGTGGGGTCAGGCGCTGCTCGGGCGTTGGCTGGAGGTGGCGTGATGCTGACGGCGCGCGTCATTCCCTGCCTCGATATCCGTGACGGTCGCGTCGTCAAAGGCGTGCGCTTTCAGGGCCTGCGCGACGCCGGCGATCCGGCCGAGCTCGCCGCCCGCTACGAGGCCCAGGGCGCCGACGAGCTAGTGCTTCTCGATGTGTCGGCGACGCCCGAGGGTCGCGGTCACGCGGTCGAGACGGTCAAGCGCGTGCGGCGCGTCCTCTCGATCCCGCTGACGGTCGGCGGCGGCGTGCGCACGCTGGCCGACGCGCAGGCCCTTCTCGAAGCGGGCGCCGACAAGGTCTCGATCAACACGGCGGCCTACCGCAACCCCGGGCTCATCGACCAAATGGCGGCCCGCTTCGGTGCGCAGTGCACTATCGTCGCCCTCGATGCGGCCCGGCGATTGGATGGGGGGGATGGGGTAAGCGGCGACGGCACGGGCGCCGGCGGCGGCCACCCGTGGGAGGTCGTCGTCAAGTCGGGCACCGAGCGCACAGGCGTCGACTTGGTGCAATTCGCCATCGAATGCGTCCGGCGCAACGCGGGCGAGATCCTGCTCACGAGCTGGGACCGCGACGGCACCCGCAGCGGCTACGATCTCGAATTGCTCGCCGCCGTCTCGGCCGCCGTCGAGGTCCCGGTCATCGCCTCGGGCGGCGCCGCGCACGCCGAGCATCTGGCCGAGGCCCTCGGCGCAGGCGCCTCCGCCGTGCTCGCGGCGTCGATCTTCCACGATGGCGACACGACCGTCGCGGACGTGAAAAACGTTTTGTACACCAAGGGATTCGAGGTGCGTCGGTGATCATTCCTTCCGTCGATTTGCAGGGCGGCGCTGCGGTCCAGCTCGTGGGCGGTAAGGAACTCAAGATCCACGCCGGCGACCCGGTCCCCATCGCGCAGCGCTTCGGTGTTGCAGGCGAAATCGCCGTCATCGATCTCGATGCCGCCATGGGCAAGGGGTCGAACAAGGACACGATCGCGTCGCTCTTGCCGATCGCGCGCTGCCGCGTCGGAGGCGGGATCCGCGACGTCGAGACGGCCCTCGCCTGGCTCGACAAGGGCGCCGCCAAGGTCATCATCGGCACCGCCGCGAGGCCCGAGATCCTCTCGCAGCTGCCGCGCGAGCGGGTCATCGCCGCGCTCGATGCCTATGACGGCGAGGTCGTCGACCACGGCTGGCAGCGCAAGACCGGGCGCGGGATCTTCGACCGCATGCGCGAGCTCGACGGGCTCGTCGGCGGGTTCCTCGTCACGTTCGTCGAGCGCGAAGGGCGCATGGGGGGGACCGATCTCCAGACCGCCGCCGAGCTCGTCAAGGCGGCCGGATCCGCCCGCGTCACCATCGCCGGCGGGGTCACGACGGCGGCGGAGATCCGGGCCCTCGACCAGCTCGGCGCCGACGCGCAGGTCGGGATGGCCATCTACAGTGGGTCCTTGGATCTGGGCGACGCCATCGCGGCCCCGCTCGTCACCGATCGCCCCGACGGGCTCTGGCCGACGGTCGTCTGCGACCCGCACGGGCGCGCGCAGGGCCTCGTCTATTCGAACGCCGAGAGCGTCCGCGAGGCCGTGCGCACGCGTCGCGGCGTCTACTGGTCGCGCTCGCGCAACTCCCTGTGGGTCAAGGGCGAGACCTCGGGCGCTCTGCAAGAGCTCATCGCCATCGACCTCGACTGCGACCGCGACGCGCTCCGCTTCACGGTCCGCCAGCGCGGCAGCGGCTTCTGTCACCCGGGGACCTGGACGTGCTGGGGCGAGGACGCCGGCATCGGCGGCCTCGCGCGTCGCCTTCTGGAGCGGGTCGAAGCGGCCCCGGTCGGATCGTACACGCGGCGACTCCTCGACGATCCGAAGCTGCTCCGCGCGAAGTTGGTCGAGGAGGCGCGCGAGCTCGCGTCCGCGCGTGGCACTGATCAGGTCGTGTGGGAGACGGCGGATCTGTTCTATTTCTCGCTGGTCTCGCTGGCGCGCGCTGGGGTGCCCCTCTCGGACATCGAGGCGGAGCTCGACCGCCGCGCGCTCAAGGTTCATCGGCGGCGCGGCGACGCGAAGCCCGATGCCGACAGGGAGGACGCCTAAATGACGACGACGACGACGACGACACAGCTGCCGAACGTGATGAAGCGCATCGGCCTGGACGCATTGGCGGCGCGCCCGCGCGGGGCCGTCGATGCCGCAACGCTCGTGGCCGCCAAGGCCATCGTCGACGACGTGCAAGCGGGTGGCGAAGCGGCGCTGCGCGCCCACGCCGAGCGCCTCGGCGACGTCCTGCCCGGGGCGCCGCTGGTCCTCGCCAAGAGCGTCTTGGAAGCGGCTTGGCGCGGCCTCGCCGAGTCCGAGCGCGCCTGCCTCGAGCGCACGGTGGCGCGCGTGCGTTCCTTCGCCGAGGCGCAGCGCTCGGCGCTTCGCGACCTGGTCGTCGGGATCCCGGGCGGTCGCGCGGGCCACACGGTCGCCCCGATCGAGCGCGCCGGTTGCTACGCCCCCGGCGGCCGCTTTCCACTTCCCTCCTCGGTGATCATGACGGTCGTCACGGCCCGCGCCGCCGGCGTCGACACGGTGTGGGTCGCCTCGCCGCGTCCCGCCGCGGTCACCCTCGCGGCCGCCCATATTGCGGGTGCGGACGGATTCCTGGCGGTCGGCGGCGCGCTGGCCGTCGCCGCGCTCGCCTTCGGCGCCGGCCCCGTGCCCGCCTGTGACATCGTGGTCGG
>SXIE01000202.1 GCA_005772945.1 Pseudomonadota bacterium | reverse complement strand
TCTGCCCCATCTGCCCCATCTGCCCCATCTGCCCCATCTGCCCCATCTGCCCCATCTGGTAGGCGCGCTGGGAGCTCGGCGTCGGCGAGCGTGACGCCGGTGAACGCGAAGGCATCGGGATCGGCGCCCTCGATGAGGCCCGTCCAATAGAGGGCAGGCGCGGTCGCGACGGGCGCAGCGGCGACGATGCGGCGCTCGGACGCGAGCGACGGCGTGCGCGTGACGAGCAACGCGGGTGCTGAACCGGCGAGCACGGCGAGGTCCTCGGCCACGATCGTATCGGCGTTGACGACCAGAAATGGCGCGGGCGCGAGCCAGTCGCGTTGGAGCCGGACGCCGCCGCCGGTGCCGGAGAGGACGGCCTCGCGGGACACGTGGAAGTCGATCTCCGGGTAGCGCTCGGCGAGCACCGCCACGCGCGCGGCGACCTGCTCGGCGAGATACGCGGTGTGAACGGCGACGCGCACGACGCCCGCACGGAAGAGGCGATGCACGGCCCAGTCGAGGAGCGGGCGCCCGAAGAACGGGACGAGCGGCTTGGGCAGGTGCTCGGTGAGCGGGCGCAAGCGCCGACCCTCGCCCGCGGCAAGGATGATGGCTTGGGTCGGGAGGCCCGGTGTCATGGGCCGAGAGCCTGGCGGGCCTCTGGCAGGAGCTCGACCAGGAGCGCGAGCAGTTCCGGATAGAGCCCGGTCGTGACGAGCGCCTCGACCACATAGCCGATCGTGTCGCCGAAAAACGGCAGGTACTCAGGCTTGCCTTTGTTTGCAAGCGTCACGAAGCGCCCGGCGTCCTTCAGCTTGCGCTGGATGGTTTGTACACCAAAGGCCTCGCGCGTGGCGGCCGAGTACGGCGCCAAGAGGGCCGCGAGCTCGCTTGCATCGAGACGCACGTATGAGTCGCGCAAGAGCGCGACGAGGTCGTAGACGAACGGCGCCATGAAGGCGTCCTGGAAGTCGACGACGACCAGCCCGCGCGGCGTGACCATCAGGTTCTGACTCTGGAAGTCGCGGTGCGCGAGCCGGGTGGGCATGGCGACGAGGCGGTCGGTCAGGTCGGCAAAGGCGGTCGCCAGCATAGCCCGCGCCGCGGGTCCGAGCGTCATCGCCAGGCGCGCCTCGAGCCCCATCGCCTGGAACTCGGCAAGCTCCGCAGTGATGTGCGCGCGATCGAACCGCGCCGCCACTTCGAGGTCGGCCGTCGCGGCGCCGAACTGATCGCACAGCGCGCGAGCCTCCTCGTATGCGCGCAGACGGGCCGTCCCAGCGGCCCCGGTCACCCGCCCGGTCACCTGCCCGGCCACCTGCCCGGTCACCTGATCAAAGAGCCGCGTATCGCCCAAATCTTCGATCAGCAGGTAGCCCGCCGCGACGTCGGCGCGCAGCACGGCGGGCACCGGGATCCCGCGCGCGGCCAGCGCCCGCTGCATCGTCAACCACGGCAACTCGGCCTGGGTGGCGGCCGCGGCGTGCTCGTCGCTGCGCATCGGATCGTCGGGCAGGGCCATCACGACCGCGGCCGTTCCGTCGTGCAGGGTGGCGCGCCAGTACGTGCGGGGGGATGCGCCCCCGGCGAGACGGGTCACGCGCGCTGGCTTTCCAAGCCACTGCGCGATGGCCTCTGCGGTGTGTCGGTGTCCGTTCAACAGAGAGACTAAACGCCGGCCCAGTCGACCTTGCAAGTTTCCGCAAGCTCGCCTAATGTCGCGGCCGGCGACGCGCCAGGCTCCGCCAAACCGCGAGAATCATTGAGGTAATCCGATGTCACGGGTGTTTACTGCCGAGGCGGCAAAGGACATCGAGCGGATACGAAAGCGCTACCCGACGGACCTGGCGGCGCTCATCCCGACGCTGTTCGTCGCGCAACGCGAGTTCGGGCACCTCGACGAGGCGGTGCTGACGCTCGTCGCGGAGACGCTCGCCGTGCCGGTGTCGAAGGTCGCCGGGGTCGCGACCTTCTATACGATGTTCAACAAGGAACCGGTCGGGCGCTATCACGTCCAGGTCTGCAAGAACATCTCGTGCTACCTGCGGAACTCGGACGCCGTGACGCGCAGCTTCGTCGAGTCGCTCGGCATCGCGCCCGGCGAGACGACCGCCGACGGGCTCTTCACGCTGACCGAGGTCGAGTGCCTCGCGGCCTGCGGGCGCGCGCCGGTCGTGCAGGTGAACGAAGACACGCACGAATGGCAGACGCCCGAGGACGTGCGCCAGCTCATCGCCGACCTGAAGGCGCAGGCGATGCGCAGCGCCGGACGCGCCGGCCACACCGGGCCTGAGGGGGCCGCATGACCGCGACGACGACACCGCCGCCGCCGCTTCCGCCCATGGTGCCGGGCACGATGCGCGAGGTGAAGCTCCTCGACCATCTGCTGCGCGACAAGCACGGCAAGGACTACCGCCAGCTCGACGTGTACAAGGCGGCGGGCGGTTACGCGGCCGCCAAGAAAGCCATCACGATGGGCCCGGACGCGGTCCTCGCCGAGATGAAGAAGGCCTCCGTGCGCGGGCGCGGCGGC
>SXIE01000201.1 GCA_005772945.1 Pseudomonadota bacterium | reverse complement strand
GCCGGCATGGACATGGCGGCACCGAACGACACCGCCGCCGAGGTCGGCCCGACCGCATCCGACACGACCCACGACATGGCCGGCATGGACATGAGCGACCACGACACGGCCACGCCGCCCGACACCTCGATGGCCGGCATGGAGATGTAGCGGCGCGCGCGCCCCGGCGGCGGCGCCCGGCGCGCCCCCGACGGCCAGCGCGGTGCGTTGGGTGTGCGGCGCGTGGAACGCAGGAACGGGCTCGTGCACGCGGACGGATGCCAGTGGCGCTGCCGCGGGCCTGCCGGAAACGTGGGCTTGCACCGAATTCGCCGGGCCGGACGGCGCGTGCTCCGCCGCGCGGCCCGAGGGAGTGACAGCGGGCGACATCCTATGCCGCCTGGTCATGGAGTATGTGTGCCGCACGGGCGACACGGGCCAGGTCTGCGAGATGGCGCAGCGCTGGGTGTGCGGCTGAACGCGGCGCCCACGCCGACGAGGCCGTGCAAGCGCGGCCCGCCCCGCCCTACGTCGGCCACTTCCCCGTGGCACCCGGTTTCAGCACGACCACCCTGACAATCGCAGGCGCCGCGCGCTCGGTCGAGACCTACCTCCCCGCTCAGCGCCCCGCGTCGCCCGCCCTCGTCATCGCCTTTCACGGCACCAGCGGCGGCTCGCACGACCTCTTCGACGCGACCGAGCTCGTCGAGCTCGCCGACCAACACGGCTTCATCGTCGCCGCCCCGCTCGCTCGCATGCGCGGCGAGAGCGACGGCGACTGGGACAACCACTCGGGCAGCGATCGCTACTGGGAGACCTTCCCGAACACCGACCCTGACGCCAACCCCGATCTCATCCTCGTGCGCGCGATCATCGCCGAGGCCCAGGCCCGCTTCGGCGTGGACCCGCAGAAGGTCCACACGCTCGGCTACTCGAACGGCGGGTTCTTCGCCCTGAGGGCCGCCGTCGCGCTCGGCGATCAGATCGCCGCGTTCGCCGAGGCCGCCGCCGGTCTCGTCCACTGCCCCAGCACCGGCGACTGCGCGTTCCGCGGGGCCGGCGCGTCGTGCGAGGCCCTCGCGTCGCAAGCCAGCTGGTGCGCGTGTGACGGCCCCGAGAAACCGATCGGCCTCACGACGGACCGCCGCGTGCCTCCCGGCTACCTCGCGCACAACACCTGGGATGACACCGTCTCGGCCCACTACAGCTGCGCCCTCGCGGCCCGCATGCGCGCACTCGGAGCCGACGTGACGCTCGCCCTCTGGAGCGACGCCAGCGCCGGACACGCGATCGCACCCGGGTTCGCGACGGCAGCCTGGGCGTTCCTCGCGGCCCATCCCCTGCCCTGACGGCGCGTGCACCGACTCGCCGCCGCCCCGCAAGTGAGCGAGAAAGTGACGAAGGATCGCGATTGGATCACGATCGAGGCGACCCTGGTTAGCTGCTGCTCCCGCCCTCGATGCGCAGCCCGAACTTGTCGACGCGGTTCCTGAGCGCATACCGGCTCAGTCCCAGCAGCTTCGCCGCCGCCGTCTGGTTCCCGCTCGTCCGCTCGAGCGCCTGCACCACGAAGCTCTTCTCGACCGCCTCGACGTCGACCCCGTCGGGCGGCAACGCGAAGAAGACCCCGTTCGTATCCGCCTGCCCCGCGGTCGGCGCCGCCGCGCGGATCTCCGCCGGCAGCTCCGCCAGCTCGATCTGCGCGTCGTCGCGATAGAATGTCACGAGCCGCTCGAGCACGTTCTTGAGCTCGCGGATGTTGCCCGGCCACCGATACCGCGTCAGCGCCGCCATCGCGTCGGGCGAGATCCCCGCGAGCCGCCCCGGGATCCGCTTCTTGAAGTACTCGAGGAAGTGCTGCGTGAGCGGCGGCACGTCCCCCGTGCGCGTACGCAGCGGCGGAAGATCGATCGGGATGACCGCCAGCCGATAATAGAGGTCACCGCGGAACCGCCCCGACTCGACCTCGCGCGCCAGATCCCGGTTGGTCGCCGCGACCACGCCCGCGTCGATCGGGATGTCCACGATGCCGCCGACGCGCTTGACGCGCCGCGTCTCCAGCGTGCGCAGGAGCTTGGCCTGCGTCGTAATCGGCAGCTCGCCGATCTCGTCGAGGAAGATCGTCCCGCCGCGCGCGACCTCGAGCAGCCCGCGCTTCTGTTGGCGCGCGTCGGTGAACGCGCCGCGCTCGTGCGCGAACAGCTCCGATTCGATCAGCGTCTCGGGCAGCGAGGCACAGTCGATCTCCACGAACGGCCCGTCGCGTCGCGGCCCGCGCGCGTGGATCGCCTGCGCCACGAGCTCCTTGCCGGTGCCCGACTCGCCACTGATGAGCACCGTCGGCGCGTCGATCGCCTCGAGCCGCTCGAGGAGCTGGTACACCGTGCGCATCGCCGACGAGTCGCCGATGATGTTGCCGTAACGGAAGCGCTCGCGGTCTCGGAAGTAACGGACCTCGTCCGACAGCCGCGCGCCGTCGAGCGCCCGCTCGAGCTGCAGCGTCATGTCACGCAGATCGAACGGCTTGGCGACGTACGCCGACGCCCCCAGGCGCGTGGCCTCGATCGCGCTCTCGATCGCGCCGTGCGCGGTCATCATGATGACCGGAAAACGCAGCCCTGCGTCGCGCAGCTTGCGCAAGCACGTCAGCCCGTCCATCACCGGCATCGACAGATCCATGATCAGCGCATCGGGTGCATGGGCCAACACCGAGTTGAGGCACGCCTCGCCGTTCGCGAAGGCCTCGACCTCGTAGCCCTCACCCTGCAGGTGCTCGCTGAGCGGCCAACGAATGAGCTCCTCGTCGTCGCAAACAATGACACGCGCAAGGGGAGGATTGGCTGGAATCGGGGCGGATGCGTCCATGGCGGCGGGACGATGCCACGAGGGCGCCCGGACCGCACGCGTCTCGTGCGCAACCCGTGCAGTTGCCCACAAGTGGCGCGCGAAACAACGCGTTGCGCCGCATCAAAGTTGTCGGGGACCTGCCCAGGGCGGGCCCGCGAGGCCGGCACACGGCCTGCACATGGCGCCCGCGGCATGACCTGTGACCTGCCCAGTGCGCGATGCGCCCACTGCCGAGCCGCCCTCCCACCCGGATGCGAGGACGGTTTCTGCTGCCGTGGTTGCCGTGCGGCACGCGCGCTCGTCGAGTCGGCCGGCCTCGAGCGCTACTACGCCCTCGCTTCGGGCACCGGCACCCCGGGCGATGCGGGCCAGGGGAGCTGGCCTTGGCTCGCAACGATCATAGAGGCAGCGCGCGCCGCCAGCGGCGACCCGGCCCGCGTGACCATCACGCTCGACGTCCAAGGCCTGCACTGCGCGGCCTGCGTGTGGCTCCTCCAGGCGCTCTTCAAGCGCCTCCCCGGCGGCCATCACCTTGCCGTGAACCCGGGCCTTGGGCGCATCGGCCTCACGATCGACCCCGCGCGCTTCCCGATCGAGACCTACCTCGGCGACCTCGCGCGCGTCGGCTACCGCACCGGCCCGCCCTGTCGCGACGGGCGCGCGACCAGCGACGGTCTCGGCGTGCGGCTCGGCATCACGATCGCGATCGCCATGAACGCGATGGCGCTGTCGCTGGCCACCTACTTCGGCCTCGACGCGAGCGATCCGGACGGCCTCTACGGCGTCTTTGGCGTGATCAACCTCGTCCTCTCGACGGCCGCCCTCGCGGTCGCGGGCCCCGTCTTCTTCCGCGGCGCCTGGCACGCGCTGCGCCGCAAGAGCCTGCACCTCGACGTGCCGATCGCGCTCGGCGTGGGCCTCGCGTGGCTGGGCTCGGTCATCCTTTTCTTTTCCGGACGTCCCGAGCTCGCCTACTTCGACACCCTCGACGTGTTCCTCGCCCTGATGCTCCTTGGCCGTTGGGCGCAGGGCCGCCTCCTCGACCGCGGGCGTCGCATGCTCCTGGCCGACGACGGCTTCGCGCTCGCGCGCGCCAAGGTCGTCGAACCCTCCGGCGTCGTCACCCCGACGCCCCTCGCCGACCTCCGCGCGGGCACGCGTATCCTCGTCGCACCGGGCGAGCTTCTCCCGGTCGCAGCGACACTCGAGGGCAGCCCGGCTACGGCCCTGACGGGCCAGGCCGGGCCTTCGCGAGCGACGCTCGAGGGCGACGCGACCGCAGAGTTCGTCGCGGGCAAGCGCTCCGCGCTCTTCGCGAGCGAGTTCGACCTCGCGTGGATGACCGGCGAATCGGATCCGGTCGCCTTCGAGACCGGTCGCACGATCCCCGCCGGCGCCCACCTCATCGGCCCGCACGCCCGCGTGGTCACATTGCGCGAGCCCTTCTCGGCCTCGGCGCTGCACCAACTCCTGGCAGCCAGCAAGTCCAAGGGCGACGCAAGCCGCGACGCCCCCGCGCAAGGCGACGACCGCTTCTGGCACCTGCTCGGCCTCGCCTGGGTCCTGACCGTCCTCGCCTTCGCCGGCATCACCGCCGCCCTCTGGTCCTCCGATCCCCTGCTCGCCCTCCGCCACGCGACCGCCGTCCTGGTCGTGACCTGCCCCTGCGCGATCGGCCTCGCGACCCCGCTCGCCTACGAGCTCGCCCAGCAGCGCCTGCGCCGCGAGGGCCTCCTCCCGCGCCGCCCCGGCCTCCTCGACCGCGCGCGCCACATTCGCCACGTCGTCTTCGACAAGACCGGGACCCTCACGCTGACCGAGCTCGCCCTCGCGAACCCCGACGCCCTCGATGCCCTCACGCCCGCGCAAAACGAGGCCCTCTGGCAGCTCACCGCGCGCTCGAACCACCCGAAGTCCCGCGCGATTCACGCGACGCTCGCACCCGCCGTACTCGACGAGACGTTCGTCGTCACCGAGATCGCCGGCCGCGGCCTCCTCTCGGATCGCGTCACGCTCGAAGGCGACGGCAAGGACCTCGTCTTCCGCGATCTCCTCGCGGGAACGGACCTCGCGCGCTTCCGTTTCGGCGAGACGCTGCGCCCCGAAGCGCGCGCCGAGATCGCCCGCCTCCACGACGCCGGCCTCCAGGTCCACATCGCCTCGGGCGACGCGCCCGCCACCGTCGCCGCCATCGCCGCGGCCCTCCGCGTCCCGCCCGAGCGCGCCCACGGCGCCCTCACCCCCGAAGCCAAAGCCGCCCTCGTCACCCGCCTCGGCCCGTCGCAAACCCTGGTCCTCGGCGACGGCATCAACGACACGCTCGCCTTCGACGCCGCCACCCTCGCCGGCACGCCCGCCCTCGATCGCCCCGCCCTCCCGGCGCGCGCCGACTTCGTCCTCCTCGGCGCCGGCCTCGGCCCGCTCGCGGCGCTGGTCCAGCTCGCGCATCACACGCGCCGCCTCACGCTGCGCAACGTCGCCATCGCCAGCGCCTACAACGCGCTCGCCCTCACCGCCGGCCTCGCCGGCTGGCTCTCACCCGTCGTCGCCGCCGTCGCGATGCCGGTGTCGTCGATCATCGTGGTCGGGCTGACGCTCGCCTCCGCCCGTCGCCCCACTCACGGCCGCCTGCCCACTCCGCAACAAGGAACATCGCTTTGGATGCCGTCTACCTGACTGTCTTCGTGAGCCTGGTCCTGGCGGTGCTCGGCATCGTCCTCTTCCTTTGGACCCACGGCCAGAAGACCCGCGACCACAACGACCGCCTCGCCCTCTTGCCCCTCGACGATGACACGGACGGACACCGATGAGCACCGCCACCGACAGCCCCTCCCCACCGCCTCCACCGCTTCCCCCATCGGCCGCGGCCGACACCCTCACGCGCGAGGTCCAGGTCACCTACGATGATCGCATCGTACGGCGCTTCATCCTCGCCTCCGGGATCTGGGCGGCCGTCGGCATGCTGGTCGGCGTCTTCATCGCCCTCCAGCTCGCCTTCCCCGACCTCAACATCGCCCCCTGGCTCTCGTTCGGCCGCCTGCGCCCGCTGCACACGAACGCCGTCATCTTCGCGTTCGTCGGCAACATGATGTTCGCCGGCGTCTATTACTCGACCCAGCGACTCACCAAGGCGCGCACCCACGACCTCCTGTCGAAGGTCCACTTCTGGGGCTGGCAGCTCATCATCGTCGCCGCCGCCGTCACGCTCCCGCTCGGCATCACCCAGGGCAAGGAGTACTCCGAGCTCGAGTGGCCCATCGACATCGCCGTGACCCTGGTCTGGGTCGTCTTCGCCATCAACTTCTTCTACTGCCTCTACAAGCGCCGCGAGAAGCACCTCTACGTCGCGCTCTGGTTCTACATCTCGACCATCGTCACGGTCGCCGTC
>SXIE01000200.1 GCA_005772945.1 Pseudomonadota bacterium | reverse complement strand
GGCGGCCTCATCACGAGCCTCTTCCTCACGCTCGAGATCATCCCGGTCATCTACACCTACTGGCGCAACGAGCAGCGCGTCCACCTCGCCCTTGCGACCCGCGAGCCGGCGCTGCTCGCCGAGCTGACCCGCCTCGTCTGGATCATCCGCGGCGGCGGCATGTTGCTGGTCGCCGCGCTCGCGGCCGCGCTCTATCTCCCGGCGCCGCACAACACGCCCATCGCGGCGGCGGCGGCGGTGGCCGGCGCGACCGCGCTCGTGGCGGGCTTCGCGCTCTACATCGTCGTGCGTCTCCGGGCGCGCCCGTTCATCGACAACGACCCGAACCCCACGCCGGAGAACGCGCCGGCCGAGCTCGCGCCGACCTCGACGGCCCCCTCGAGCCCAGGAGCCTGACCGTGCACGCACCGATCGTGAGAAACTTCGCCGGGCTGCGGGTGGCGGGCGTCGCGCTCGCCCTCGGGGCCTGCCACCACCAGGGCACGCCGGACGCCGCAGCCGCGCCGGGAGCGGACGCCACGGCATCGCCCGCCCCCGTCGCCGTGACCGAGGTCGCCATCACGGTGGACGGCGAGGGCTACCACCCCGAGGAGATCAAGGCGCCCGCAGGCCAGCTTGCGCGCCTCAAGTTCACACGCGTCAGCGACGGCGGCTGCGGCCAGCAGGTCCTCTTCCCGAGCCTCAAGCTGCAGAAGGACCTGCCGCTCGACCGCGAGGTCGTCGTCGACCTCACGATGCCGGCGAGCGGACGCCTCGAGTTCACCTGCGGCATGGGGATGGTGCGCGGCACGCTCGTCGCCTCGCCGCCTTGAGGAGTCGCCATGCCGCGCATCTACTGCTCGGGCCCGCTGTTCTCGGCCGAGGAAATCGGCGCCATGAACGCCATCGCGGCCGCGCTCGAAGCGGCCGGCCACGACACGTTCCTGCCCCATCGCGACGGGCTCGAGCCCTATGTCCTGCAGCTGGCCCCACACGCCCTGGGCGCGCTCGTGCCGGCTCTCCGCCGCGCCGTCGACGAGGCGATCTTCGCGCTCGATGTCCACGCGCTCCTCGGCTGCGACGCGGTCGTCTGTAACCTGAATGGGCGCGTCCCCGACGAAGGCATGATCGTCGAGGCGAGCCTCGCGTTCGCAGTCGGCACGCCCGTCGTTTTCTACAAAGCCGATGCGCGCGCTCCGTTCTTCGGTCGCGACAACGCGATGCTCGCGGGGCTCGCCAGCGGGACCGTCGCGGATCGAATCGGCGATCTGCCAGCGCGCGTGCGCGCGGCGATCGCGGCGCGCGGAGCCGCCGGGAGCCCGTCGGCGGCGCTCGCAAAGGTCGCCGCACGGGGCGCTCGCGTCGCGCACCTGCTCGCGAGCTGGCCGGCCGGCCTCGGCAAACAACGCTGGCCGGAGGACCTCCTCGCGCACATCGCCGCCGCGCTCGCCGACGGCGATTGACGGCGAACGTCGCGTTTGTCAACGCGGCGACTTCGATGGCATAGAGGAAATCCGTACCCCTGACCCGTCGCCGGAGCTTCCATGCGAACGCTGTCCATCCCCGCCTTGGCCTCGATCGTTTGTTGCGTGTTCCTGCAAGCATGCGCCAGCGCCAAGCCTGCCCAGGACGACCCCGCCAGCTGCGCCGCCGACGGCGACGGCCCGCCGCCCGAGGCCTTCGCGTCGCTCGCGAATAACGACTTCGAGGCCGCCTGCGACCAGGCCAAGGGCGACCTCGCGTGCAAGACGATCGTGTCCGCGGAGGGCGACAAGTTCCACTCGTGCGAGTGCAGCGCCTTCGGCAACGCGGTCGGCGCCGGCCGCCTCACCATCGTCGGCACGAGCGAGGACGACGGCCGCATCGACGCGGAGTTCGAGCTGGTCGATCGCGGCGCCGGATGGGTGCTCGGCAAGCGCGTGGAGGATCGCGGCGTCACCCCGAAGTGAGGCGGGGGGGCGCCCCCGGGGACCTGGGGGCACCCGGGGGGACCGGGTCGTCCGCGCGGCTTGCGGTGAGCACCTGGCTCAGCCAGGATAGCGCTCCCACGGCATGGGGCCCGGGCGAAGCGGTGCGAGGCGATATGACGATGCGATGGATGCTGGCCGGGATCAGCGCGCTGGCCGCCGGAGGCGGGGCTTGCGGCGACGGGGCCGGACGCGGGGACGCGAGCGGGGCGGATACGGGCGGCCTGGACGCTGCGGCCGAGGTCGAGTCCGAGGTCGAGGTCGAGTCCGAGGTCGAGTCCGAGGTCGCGTCCGAGGTCGCGTCCGAGGTCGCGTCCGAGGTCGAGTCCGAGGTCGAGTCCGAGGTCGAGTCCGAGGTCGAGTCCGAGGTCGAGTCCGAGACCACCAACCCCGACATCGTGGCGGCCGTGCCCGGCACCCGCTGCGCACTCGCGGATCGGGTCGGCCTCGTCGAGCTCTATCTCCAGGCGGGTCCCGCGGGCATGGTCGACGTGCGTGGGTCCGTCGCCGACCGGCCCAACCCCTGGTACGGCGCCCCCGCGCTCACGAACCTCGCCTGCGCCTACCACGCCTTCCGGCCCGCTGGCGCCTGCCCACCGTGCGGCCCCGACGCGCTCTGCGGCATCGACGGCACCTGCACCCCCACGCCCATCAAGTACGCCGACGCGCGCCTCACGCTGAGCGCCGGCGCGGACTCCGAGGCCTTCGACGCCGACGATGTCACCGGCGACATCTACGGCATGGTCACCCTGCCCGGCCGCACCTTCGGGCTCGACCTCGCGTTCGCGGGCCACCACGTGACGCTCGTCGCCGCCGAGATCCCCGGCGAGCTCGCGGGCGCCCGCGGCACGCTCGCCGGCACCTACGATCACCCGACCGGCCTCGACATCCACTGGACGCCGCTCAGCGACGGCAGCGCCGTCTTCACCCGCATCCCGATCAACCACCACGCAGGCGGCCCGACCTTCACCGAGTGCACCGCGCCCGCCACGGCCGGCACCTTCCACGTCGACGAGGGCATGCTGGTCCCCCTCGCCGTCAGCACCGGACTCGAATTCCAAGGCATCGAGCACGCCCGTTTCGCCGCCGCCGAGACCCCCTGGGGGTGCGTCGAGTTCCGCTACGCCTATCAGCAATACGTGGATCTCGGATTCTGACAGCGCCGGCCGCCGCCTTCAGAAGACGGACGACGTGTCAGCCTGGTATTGCACGATCACATCCTCGTCCGGCCCGATCGGATCGGTCAGGACCACCGACGGCCGCCCCTCCCCGTCGACCTCGCACTCGGGCGCCTCGGCGACCAGCTGATACCCGCCGGGGCCGCTCCCTGGGCGGACCTCCACCCGCGTGCCGTCGGCCTTCACCCGCACCACCGACATCGGAACACCGTCGCGCGCGACATCGCGCGGCAGGCAGATCCGCTGCACGACCTTGATGATGGTCTCGGCGATACGGTCGAGCGCCGGACGAATATCGTCGCTGCAAATATTGGCAAATACCCCGTTGGGTCCGAAGGCGTCGGTGAGCGCCTTCAGACGCGAGCCGTATTCGGCCTGCCCCTGCGCGCTCGTGCAGATCGTCGTCGCCTGGTGGCACGGCGGATTTTCGCGCTTGGCCTCCCAGTAGTCGCTCCGCAAATCATGAACATCGGCGGGCAGTTCGGCAACTGCATCACCCGCGATCGCCGCCACGATCACGCGGCTCGGGTCGCGCTTGAGGCTCTTGATGCGGTTGACGTACCAGGGCACCGGGACGAGCGGGCCGGGAGGACTATCCTCGAGCGTGCCAAGGAGATTGCACCGACTGTAGGCGCCATCCGGCACCAGCGCCGACTTTGGCATATCCGGATCGCTCGATTGATCGGAACAATCGTCCTCGTCCGAGATGAGCACGACGACCAAATAGGCATCCGGACGCAGAAACTGCCGGACCTGGTTCGCGTTGGGCCCTTCGGGATCGAGCGCCAGCCAGGCCGAGGAGATCGGCTGCTCGTAGCGGATGCAATGGGCGTCGAGCGCGCCGACGGTGGCGATGCACGGGAAGAGCGCCAGGTCGGCACCGGTCAGGAAGCGAGGCGAATCCACCGGATCCCGATTCGCGGGATCGAGCGGCGCGAACACCTCGTCGACGGGACACAGTGCGGTGCTCGCCGTGTCGGGCGCGCGCAGGCAGCGCCCCTCGGTGTCGCTGACCCTGAAGCAGCGGTAGCTCGCTGCGCCGCTCGGGTCGAAGAGGGCCTGGCACTCGCTGTCCTCGGTGCAGCGGCGGACGCACGCGCTGTTGACGCTGTCGTTCGCGTTCGTCACGCACTCCGGGTTCTTGTCGCGACGCAGGCACCCCCACTCGCCGGCGGCGGCGCTGTCTTCCCCGCAGTGCTGGCCGAGCAGCGCGCAGTCGAGGTTGCCGCAGTCCGCGTCCGCGACGCACGCCTTGACCTCGGACTCGGCGCATCCCAATGGGAAGCTGCGCGTCACGTGACCGTTGAGGACGCCGCGCGACGCGTGGACGCCGAGCCGGGCGTCTTCGTAGACATCGCAGCGCGCGTCCGAGCTCGTGACGCCGATGTGCGGGTCGAGCGCGAGCGAGGTCTCGAGCCGCTGGCGGAAGACGTCGAAGCTCTGCGCCAGCGCGACCTGCTCCTGGCACATGGAGGTCGAGTTGTCGACGACCCACAGGAAGTCGACCTTGGCGGGCGCGCGCCGGGGCGCATGAACGGTCACCCGCATCGAGAACTCGAGCGTCTCGAGCGGCGTCTGATTGCAGCTGGCGGCGGCCACCAGGATGGACAGCGACGCGATCCGCCGGCAACGAGCGGGGGCGAGGTCGAGCGAAAGCATGACGGCTCCTGCGACAAGGAGGACCGACCGAGGCCACCATGAACCCGAAGCGCCGAAGCGCGGGAGTGCGGCCGTTCGCACCCCACGCGCGACCGCAGGCGATGCGGCTCCGCGGGCCCAGAGCTCCGGACGCCGGTGACGCGCCGCGGGCGACGACGGGCCCGGCGACGCGCGCGAACCGTGGTATCGTCGCAACGTGAACATCGACGACGCCCTCGCGCGCGCACGCGCCGCCCTCGAACGTAGCGAAGCCCTCGTCGTGGCCGCCGGCGCCGGCATGGGCGTGGACTCGGGGCTCCCTGACTTTCGGGGAGACCAGGGTTTCTGGCGCGCCTACCCGCCGCTCGGGCGCCTGGGCCTGCGCTTCGCCGAGATGGCCAATCCACGGTGGTTTCGCGTGGATCCGACGCTGGCCTGGGGCTTCTACGGACACCGCCTCGACCTCTACCGCGCGACGCCACCGCATCGCGGATTCTTGCATCTGCACGCAAGTGCCACCCATATGCCAGGTGGCATATTCGCCTTCACGTCGAACGTCGATGGTCACTTTCAGGCCGCCGGCTTCGACCCCGATCGCGTGTGCGAGGCGCACGGCTCGATCCGACACCTGCAATGCCTCGACCCCGCCTGCGATGCGGGGATCTGGCCTGCGCCCGCCGCGGCGATCGCCGTCGATAGCGAGACCATGCGCGCGACCGGGGACCTGCCGACCTGCCCGCGCTGCGGCGAATTGGCGCGTCCGAATATCCTCATGTTCGGCGACGGCGCCTGGCTCGAGGCACGCACCGCGGCGCAGACACGGCGACTGCAAAGCTGGCTGGCCGCACAGTCCGGCCGGCGTCTGACCGTCGTCGAGATCGGCGCCGGGCTCGCGGTTCCGACGGTGCGGCGGTTTTCCGAACAGCTGGCGGCGGCGCGGCCGGGGGCCGTCCTCGTCCGCATCAATCCGCGCGATCCGGGGGGACCCGCGGGGACGATCTCGCTGCCGCGCGGGGCGCTCGAGGCCCTCGACGCGCTCGGACTGTGAGCGCCCGCGCAAACCCGCGAGTCCGCGATGAGCATTGTCAGCGCGACCCGAGCGCGCTATCCAGGCGTCATGGAAACAACGCCTCGCCCTGGTGCCCCTCGCGTCCTCGGCATCCTCTCGATCGTCTTCGGTTCGATCGTGGTCGCGTTCAGCGTCTTCGGCCTCGCGGCCGCCGGCATGGGCCGCGACATGATGGGATTCAGGGGCGCAAGGGAGGCGTTCGACGCCTACAGCGCCGCGCTTCAGCCCTGGGCCAGCATCGCGACGATCGTGATGGTCGGCATGTCGCTCGCGCTCCTCTTCATCGGCATCGGCCAACGCGGCTACCGTCAGTGGGCGCAGCGCGCGTCCGTCGTTTGGGCGGCACTGGCGCTCGTCGTCCTGGCGGGCCAGTTCGCGTTCCATTTTCTCGTGACCGCGCCCGCGCTCGACCAGTTCATCGCGAGTCTGCAGCGCCACTCGCCTGTCTCCGACATGATGTCCGGAATGGGAGCGGGGCTCGGGTTCGCGTCGCTGTTCTTCTACGCGCCCTACCCCATCATCCTGCTGGTGCTGATGCGCAAGCCGGCGGTGGTCGCGGCCATGAACGAGTGAGGGTCCTGATGACGAGCTCGTCACCGCGCGTCACACGCGCTTTCACCATCCTCTGCTTGGCGGCCGGGGCGCTGTTGCTGGACCGCACCGCCGCCCACGCGGACCCGATCGCGCTCACGAATCCCGGCTTCGAGGACGTCGATCTCGGCCCCTGGGCGACCTACGGAGCCGTCCACGCCGTGACGCGCGACGCGCCGCGCACCGGCGACCGCGCGTTTCGCCTCGGCCTGGCGGGCACCGGCACGGAACTCGAGGAGGCGGGCGCCTATCAAGACGTGACGCTCACCGGCTCGGTCGCGGCGCCCCGGAACCTGCGCGTGTCGGCGGCGGTGGCGCTGGACGCAGCCTTGGCCGGCGACGCGACCGTGGCCGTCAAGCTCGAGATCTACAAGAAAATCAACGGGTTCCTCGTCGCTGCGGACGCCACGACGGCGTTCGAGGCGCCGGCCGACCCCGGCGACGACGGCGACTGGGCGATGTTCGAGGCCTGCGCGACCACGCCGGCCGGCTTTGAGGTCTTCGTGCGCCCGGTGGTCACGCTGACCTCGGCCTCGGGCAAGGGGACGGGGTCCATCCGCCTAGACGACGTGGCGCTGGTCGCGGGGGACGAGGCGGTATGCGCGACGCCGCCCCCGGCCGACGATGGCGGCTGCGCGGGCGGCTCGGCCGCCGGGTACATCAGCGTCTTGGCCGCCCTCGCGCTGGCCTCACGCCGGCGCTTCGGGCGCTGACGCGGCGCACGTTCGTTCGCGAAGAGCGCTGCACCTGCTCCGCGGGCTTTGAACGAATTCTCCTCGCGGTCCACCATGCGCCTTGCTAAGGCCGGCGCATGCCCTTCCAACTCACGACGCACGGCTCGGTCACCCTGGTCACCCTCGACGCGCCGCCCGCGAACGCGCTCGATCACGCGTTCCTGCGCGAGCTCCTCGCTCTCCTGCCGCAGCTCGCGGCGGCGCGCGCCGTGGTGCTCACGGGCAACGGCCGCTTCTTCTCGGCGGGTCTCGATCTCACGAAGGTCTTCACCTACCCGGAGCCCGAGGCGCGCGCCTTCGCCACGACCTTCGATGACGTCATGCTCGGCCTCTTCGCGCTCGACACGCCGGTGGTCGCGGCCATCAACGGGCACGCGGTCGCGGGCGGGTGCGTGCTGGCGGCTTGCTGTGACTGGCGTATCGTCTCGGACGCAGACCTCTGGATCGGCCTCACGGAGATCCAGGTCGGGGTCCCCTTTCCGACCTCGGCGCTCGAGATCGTGCGCGCCTCGGCGGCCTCGCCGCGCCTCTACGAGGTCTTCCAGCGCGGCCTCAAGTACCGCGCGGCGGACGCCCTCGCGTGCCGGCTCGTCGACGAGATCGTCCCGCACGACCAGGTCTTGACGCGCGCGCTGGCGACCGCCGAGGAGTTCGCATCGCGGCCGCGCGTCGCGTTTGCGACGACCAAACGCGCCATGCGCAAGGAGGCGCTCGACCGCTCCGCAAGCGCTCGCGCGGCCGATGGCTTCGATCCCATCGGGCTCTCGTGGCGAAGCCCCGAGGTCATCGCCGCGATGATCGCGTTCCGCGATCGCGCGCTGGGCAAGAAGTCCGCCTGACGCCTGACGCCCGACGCCGAAGCAGCCCCCTCTCCGGCGGGCTCGCACGCGGCCCTCGATCCTACCGCTGGGTCACGGCGAGCAGCGTGTCGGCGGATCCGATGACGACGTAGAGCCAGTCGACGGCGCGCAGGCGACTCCAGAACGCGAGGCGTCCGTCGGCCAGCTCGAGGTGCCCCGACTGCCGACCCTTGGCCGCCGCGAGCAGCTGCGGCTCCTCGAAGGCCTTGGGGTCGTAGGCTTCCGCCTTGCGCGCGGCCTCCTTCTCGCTCGAGCGCACGACGACCTTGCCGTCTTGATCGACGAGCAGCGTCTCTGCCTTCGCTTCCACCAGCAGCGCATTCTCGAGCAGGTGATCGATGACGAACGAGAACGTCAGATCGACGGCGGCGACCGCGACCTCCGCGCCCTGCGCATCGTAGACGCCCTCGGAGCACGTGATGAGCAGCCCGAGGCCCGATTCGTCGACGCCCGACGAGTTCCACACGGGCCCCCGTCGCCCCTTGGCGGCCTTGTACCAGGCGCGCGTGCGCGGGTCGTAGCCGCCCCCCGGCTCGGTCGGAAGCGCCTCGTAGCGCCAGGTCGCCGGCATCGCCACGACCACGCCCTCGCGGCTACCGATGTACGCCCACGCCAGCGGCACCCCGCGTTGCAGGATGAGCTGCTCGGCCTCGGCAAACGGCAGCGCCGTCGCCTCGTGGCTCGCGCTGGCCAGCTGCGCCCGCCGCAGCACATCGCCGAGCCGCCACATCTGCAGCGCGCGCGGCCGCAGCGCCGCCGGATCCTCGCTGGCCGCGACCGTCACGTCCACGCGCCTGATCGACGCGTCACCCCCGTAGATGGCGGACGGCACGCCATAGCTCGGGGCCGCGGCCGGCTCGCGCCGCTTGCCGACGTAGCGATACGCGACCATCTCGGGATCGTCGGGGGCCGGCGTCGCGAGGTACTCGCTCGCGACGTCGACGACGCCCTGCAGCAGCGCCTCGTAGTCGCCGAGTTTCTGATCGATGAGCGCGGCCTGCTCGCTCGTAGCGCTCACCACGTGCTGCAGCGCGTCCTCCCGCGCGCGGGCCCGCTGGCGCTCGGCGAAGCGCACGCCGACGATCGCGAGCGCGACCGAGGCGAGCAGCGCGAAGCCCAGCGCCATCGCCAGCCCGCGATGGTGCCCAATCCAGCGCTTCATCTTGCGCACGAGGCCGTCGGGATCGACCAGCACCGGCTCGTCGTGCAGAAAGCGCCGAAGATCGTCGGCGAAGGCGGCGACCGAGGCGTAGCGGTCCTCGGGCTCGCGCGCCGTCGCGCGCTGGATGATCGCGGCGAGCTCGCGCGGGACCGGCTCTTTCTTGCTGCGCGGTGCAAGCGTTTCCTTGTGCCCGGCGGACGCCTTGGCGGCGACCTCGAGCCCGGTCTCGCCCTCGATGGCGCGGCGCAACGTCACCAGCTCGAAGAGGATCAGCCCGAGCGCATATTGATCGGAGGCGGCCGTGAGCTCCTCGGTGTAGCCCGAGGCCTGCTCGGGCGACATGTAGGACGGCGTCCCGACCAGCGAGCCGGCGCGCGTCTTCTCGACCTTCTCGCCGTGGGTCACGCGTCGGCGGTCGCCGATCGGCCGCGCGATCCCCCAGTCCATGACGAGCACCTCGCCGAAGGCGCCGACCATGATGTTGTCGGGCTTCAGATCGCGGTGGATGATCCCGCGGCGATGCGCGTAGTCGAGCGCGTGCAGCACCGGGAGAAAGGTCTCGATGCGGGCCTTGAGGCGGTGGTCCTCGTCGGGCTCCTTGCCCGCCTCGGCGGCCTTGGTGGCCTCGTCGATGTAGTCGCCCAGGGTCTTGCCGCGCACGAGCTTCATCGCGTAGCTGAGGTGGCCGGCGGCGTCCTCCTCGAGCCCGAGGATCGGCACGATGTTCGGATGATCGAGCTGCGCCGTGATCTGCGCCTCGACGAAGAAGCGCTCGACGATCGAGGGCCGCTCGAGCAGGCGTCGATCGAGGCGCTTGACCGCGACGGTCCGCCCCAGCAGGCGGTCGCGGGCCATCACGATCTCGCCCATCGAGCCCTGCCCGAGAATGGCGAGGAGTTGGTGGCGCGAGGGCGGCAGCGTCCCCTCGGCGACGACCTCGGCGAGGGGTGTCAGCGTCACGTCGCAGAGCGTCAGGATGTCGCGCAGCGTCTCGGTCGGGAGCGTGCCGTCGTCGTGGAGGTGCTTGAGAAACGCCTCGGTGTTCGGGGCGGCGCCCGCGTGCTCGGCGAGGAAACGCGCATGGCGCGCCTCGATGTCAGGCACCATGGACGGCGGCAGAAACGGCAGGACCTGCGTGAGCTTCATGGGTCGCCGTTGGATCTAACACGCGCGTGCAGGCGCGTCTCCCCGGCGCCGAGCGGTCGCACGAGAATCTTGAGGATCCGCCGAGCCTCGGCGATGGTGCCGAAATGTCGCAACCCAAGCCCAAGGCCGGGTACCAGTCGGACGACCGTGAGATCCTGCTAGGGGCTTATCAATGGCTCTTCTGGCGCTGGATGCTGCCGCTCATCCCGCGCTTCGTCTTGCCCAACGCGCTCACGATCTTCGGCAACCTGTCCGTCATGGCGGCGGTTCCGGCCATGCTCGCCGGCGTAAACGGCAACCACGGTTGGTTCGTCGTCTCGGCCATCCTGGTCTTCGTCTACATCACGCTCGACAACCTCGACGGCCCCCACGCGCGCCGAACGGGCCGCGCCAGCCGCCTCGGCGAGCTGCTCGACCACGGGCTCGACGGCCTGGCGAGCGGCTCGATGCTGCTTTGCGGGGCCATCGCGCTGCACCTCGACGCGGTCTTCACGACCGCGCTCATCACGTTCGGGACGGCCGCCTACGTCCTGACGATGTGGGAGCAGTACCGGACGAACGTGCTGGTCATCCCGGCGGTGAGCGGGACCGAGGGCGCGACGATGATCATGGGCCTCGCGCTCATCGACTTCGCGTTCGACGATCCGCCGTTCATGCACTTCGACACCTCGCAGCTGACGATCTCGATGGGCGTCATGATCTTCGTCATGTGCGCGTACGCTGCGGCGCTGGTGCCACCGGTCGTCCGGACGCGCAAGGCCGGCGCCAGCGGGCGCGAGCTGCTCCCCGGGATGGCCTTGACGCTGGTCTTGGCGGCGCTTGCGGCCGTCGGCGCGCACCCGCTCGTGAGCGGAACGGGGGTCGCGTTCTTCGGTTCCGACGTCGGCGTGCGCCTCATCCGGCTACGCCAGACGGAGCGCGAGGAGGCGCTCGTGAACCCGACGCGCTGGGTGCTGGCGCTGCCGCTGCTTGTCGCCCTCATCGCGCGGGACCCCACCGTCACCGAGGTCGCGTCGTACGTCGCCACCGGAGGGGCGGCGCTGTTCTTCGTGGTGGGGCTGGTGCAGGCGGGGCGCGCGATCCGCTGAGGCGAGCGGGCCCGCGTGCGCCCACGCGCCGAAACGCTATTGACAGGAGCGCCGCGCCGATGCAGAACGCCACGCGTCGCTGCGCGACTTGGGTGCGTAGCTCAATCTGGCAGAGCACCGGACTCTTAATCCGTAGGTTGTAAGTTCGATTCTTACCGCACCCACCAACGAAGGACAGGTCGCAAACGGCCTGTCCTTTTTAGTTTGTACTCAAAACAACTCGGCGACCTGCGTCCGAGCGACCCATGCGAGAGTGGCGAAATTGGTAGACGCGCTGGACTTAGAATCCAGTGGCTGAGAGGTCGTGGGGGTTCGAGTCCCCCCTCTCGCAATTCACAATGATTCTCGACGTCTGCCGCCACGGGACGCGTCGAGAGGAAGGTCCGCGATGAAGACGTCCGTTCAAGTCGTCAATGAGATCGAGGTGAAGATCGACGTCGAGCTTCCGAGCGACAAGGTCGCCAAGGAGCTCGATCGCCAGGTCGGCGAGTTCGGCAAGCGCGTGCGCGTCAACGGCTTCCGCCCCGGCAAGGCCCCGCGCGAGCTCGTCAAGAAGTCGCACGGCACCGAGATCGCGAACGAGGCGATGCGCCGACTCATCTCGGAGTCGTATAAGGATGCGGTCCTCGCCGCCGGCGAGCATCGCATCGTGGGCGAGCCGCAGGTCGAGCCCGGCGTCATCCGCGCCGGCGAGCCGCTCAAGTACTCGATCCGCGCGCAGGTCAAGCCGCGGGTCTCGGTCCACTCGTGGCAGAACGTCGAGGTCGCGGTCGCGCCGCCGACGGTCAGCGCCGACGAGGTCAACGCCCGCATCGCCGCGCTCCAGGAGAAGCACAAGGAGCGCGTGCCGGTCGACGACCGCGCCGCGGACGCCGGCGACATCGCGATCGTGACGTTCCAGGGCTGGCTCGACGGGGTGCGCGACACGCGCCTCGACGGCAAGGATCTCGACGTGAAGCTCGGCTCCGGGTCGATGATCCCGGGCTGGGAGGACGAGCTCCGCGGGATGACCCCGGGCACCAGCAAGAAGTTCGACATCGGGTTCCCGGCCGACTACCGCGCGACGGATCTGGCCGGCAAGACCGCGACGTTCGACGTCACGCTCAACCAGCTCTTCCGCGAGGAAGTCCCCGAATTGGATGACGCTTTCGCCGTCGACGAGAACTTCGAGTCGTTCGACGCGCTGCGCGAGGACGTGCACGCGAAGCTGCTGGCCGAGGCCGAGAAGCGCCGCAAGGACGAGGCCGAGAAGAAGGTCATCGGCGTCATCATCGAGCGCAATCAGTTCCCGGTCCCGCCGGCGATGATCGAGTCCTACGCGGCCGAGCGCGCGCGCAGCCTGCTCCAGTTCTGGCGCATGCAGGGCCTGCCCGAGAATCGCGCGATGCAGCTGGTCGAGCGCAACTGGGGCGCGCTCCAGAGCCAGGCGAACTTCGAGGTGCGTCGCCACCTCGTGCTCGAGGCGCTGGCGGCCCAGGAGAAGATCGACGCGGACGAGGACGAGCTCTCGGCGGCGATCGTCGAGCGGATCAAGGACGGCGGCGAGAACGTCGGCAAGCTTTATGAGCGGCCGGAGATGCGCGAAGGGCTGCGCCAGGATATGATCCACAAGAAGGCGCTGGCCCGGGTGCTCGAGTCCGCGAGCATCGTGGCCGCGGCGCCCGAGGCGCCCCCCGCCGCCGGAACCTGAGGAGACAGCGCATGGCCATCATCCCGACCGTCATCGAGCAGACCCATCGCGGCGAGCGGCAGTACGACCCGTTCTCGCGCCTTCTGAAGGACCGCATCATCTTCATCGGCGGGCCGATCGACGACTTCACGGCGAACCTGGTCATCGCGCAGCTGCTCTTTCTCGAGTCGGAAGACCCCGAGAAAGAGGTCAATATCTACATCAACTCGCCGGGCGGCTCGATCACCGCCGGGCT
>SXIE01000199.1 GCA_005772945.1 Pseudomonadota bacterium | reverse complement strand
GTCCGGCTGGATGCGCTCGATGAGGCGCGAGAGGTTCGAGGCGTCGCTCAGGTCGCCGTAGTGGAGATGCAGGCGACGGACCGGCGCGTGCGGGTCCTCATAGATATGATCGATACGCTCGGTGTTGAACGAGCTCGAGCGGCGCACGAGGCCGTGGACCTGATAGCCTTTGGCGAGTAGGAGCTCCGCGAGGTAGCTCCCATCCTGCCCCGTGATGCCGGTGACGAGTGCGGTTTTCATGGCGATCGTTCAATCACGCCTCGCGCTATTCGGCAATTCACTCGCGCGAAGGCTTGCGGCAGGGTGCGGCGCGGGCTAGGCAGCCGGCGTGCGGGAAACTCTCTGCCAACGGCTCGGGTCGGTCGTTGCCGCGGTGGCGACAATCGCCGCCGGGTGCGGCCCGGGTTCGCCGTCGGCTCCGGCGGGGGCCGCAGGGAGCGTGCCGCGCGTTGTCTCGCTCGCGCCCGCGCTCACGGCCATCGTGACGGCGCTCGGTGCCAAGGGCGCGCTGGTCGGCGTGACGGCCTACTGCGACGCGCCCGGGGTCCCGGTCGTCGGCGACTTCAAGCCGCAACCGGAGCGCGTGCTCGCCCAGCGCCCGGATCGGGTCCTCCTGGCCGACTACGGATCGCAAGGTGCGGACCGCGAGGCGCTCGCGGCACTGGGGCTGAACGTGTCGGTCCTGCCGCTCCAGACCCTGGCGGACATGCGCAAGACGACGCTCGCGATCGGCGGGCTGCTCCGGCGCGAGGGCGAGGCGCGCGGCCTGGTCGCCGAGTTCGATCGCGTCGCCGACGGCGTGAGGGCCCGCGCCGTCGCGCATCGGACGACCGCGGGCGCGCATCCGGTGCGCGTGCTCCTGGTCTACGACCTCGAGCCAGGCTTCGTCCTGACGACCGGCGGCGGCGATCACGTCAGCGAGCTCTTCGCGCTCGCAGGTGCCGACAACGTCGCCGCCGGCGCGCCGCGCACCGCGCGCCTCGGGCTCGAGGTCGTGCTCGCGCGCCAGCCCGACCTCATCGTTCACGCCGCGCGCGATCAGCGCTTCGCCGATGATGCGGCCGCGCGCGCCTACTGGCGGGAGGCCTTCCCGGCGCTCCCCGCCGTGCAGCGCGGACAGGTCTACGTGTGGCCCGATGACCTGCTCGCGCGCAACGGCCCGCACCTCGCGGTGGTGCTCGCACGCGTCGCCGCGATGGTCGATGGAGCGCGCGCGCCTTGAAGGAGTCCGAGCAGAGCGCCCCGCGGTCTGCGCGCGCGCATTCGGCCATCCTCACACGCCGCGGTTGGAGGCGGCTCGTCGGTCTCTCGGTCGCGGTCGTCGCCGTGGCGACCGTCCTCGCCATGATGCTTGGTATGCCAAGTATCGATCTCGCGACCGCGCTCGGAGACCCCGCGAGCTGGGAGCGCGGGGCGTGGCTCCAGCTCCAGTTGCCGCGCCTCCTCTTGGGCCTCTCGGCCGGCGCCGTCTTGGCCGTGTCGGGGACGGTCCTGCAGGGCCTCCTGCGCAACCCGCTGGCCGACCCGTTCATCCTCGGGGTGTCCGGGGGTGCGGCACTCGGCAGCGCGCTCGCCGGGCTCTCGATGTCGGCGCTCGGTGCGGGCGTCGCGGGCGCGGTGAGGCTCGTCGAGCCGCTCGGCGGCTTTCTCGGGGCGCTCGGGGCGCTGGCGCTGGTCCTGGCGCTCAGCTCCGAGCGCGGCCAACGGCGCGCCCCGCAACCGCTTCGCATGCTGCTGGTCGGCGTCGTCGTCAATGCGCTCGCGGGCGCCGCGCTGATGGTGCTCGCGGCGGTCGCGGATCCAGCCGCGATGCAGCGCACGCTCGTGCGCCTGATGGGCTCGTTCGGCGTCGACCCGACGCGCCTCTGGATCGTCGGGGCGGCGGTCGCGGCCGCCATCCTGGTCATGGCCATCGCGCTCCCGGCCGCACGGAGCCTGGATGCGCTGGCGCTCGGCGACGAGACCGCCGAGAGCGTGGGTGTCGCGCCGGAGCGGCTGCGGCGTCGGCTGCTCGTCTGGGTGTCGCTGCCGGTCGGGGTGATCGTCGCGGCCACCGGCCTCGTCGGCTTCGTCGGGCTCGTCGTGCCGCACGCGGTGCGCCTGGTCGTCGGTCCCGCCCACGTTCGGCTCTTGCCGCTGGTCGCCGCGTTCGGTGCGGCCTTCGTGGTCCTGGCGGATGCGACGGTCTCGGCGTTTGCGCCCGCCCTCGGGGGCCACGAGCTGCCGGCCGGGGTCGTCACGGCGCTGGTCGGCGGGCCGGTCTTTCTCTTCCTCCTGCGCGCGCGGCCGCGCGGCGAGGGCTGACGCCATGCCCGATCCGACCCGCGTGGGAAGCCGCCTCGAGGCCCGGGGGCTGGGCGTCGTTCGCGGCAAACGCGAGATCCTCGGCGACGTCTCGCTGGCCCTCGAGCCCGGCATCGTGAACGTGCTCGTCGGACCGAACGGCGCCGGCAAGTCGACCCTCTTGCGCGTGCTCGCGGGCCTCACGCTGCCCACGCGCGGGCAGGTGCTTCTCGACGACCGCGCGCTCGCGCAGGTCCCACCGCGCGAGCGTGCGCGCACCGTCGGCGTGCTCTTCGACGTGCCCGATGCCACGTTCGCGTTCAGCGCGCGCGAGATCGTGCTCATGGGACGATTCCCATATCTCGGCGGTGGGTTGCGCGGTTTCGCCACAGAGGCCGACCTCGCCGCGACCGACCGTGCGCTGGGCCTTCTCGAGCTCGGGCCGCTCGCCGACCGCGCCTACCCAACGCTCTCCTCCGGCGAGCGGCAACGCGTCGCGCTCGCGCGGCTCCTCGCACAAGCCCCGCGCGTCTTCCTCCTCGACGAGCCGACCGCGCGCCTGGACCCGGCGCACGCGCTCGCCGTCGCGCGCCTCGTGCGGGGCCTCGCGGCCGCAGGGAATGCGGTCCTCGCGGTCGTGCACGATCTCGACTATGCCGCGCGCCTCGGCGACCGCCTGTGGATACTCGCCGCCGGTCGGATCGTCGCTGACGGGGCGCCGGCCGCGGTCCTCTCGCCCGAGCGCCTTGCCGCCGTCTACGGCGTGAAAGCCCGGCGCGTCGACGAGGGTGCGCGCGTCGCGCTCGTCATCGACGACTGACGCCTTGGGCGAGGCGGCGCGAACGCGCGCGCGGCCGCCGGACGGTGTGCGATTGTCGCCGCGCGCGCGGGGCAAAGGGACCGGCGCGTCGGCCCAGACGCGTGGCACCGCCCTCTTCGAGTTCGCACACCTCCAGCGCGCGTGCGCCTGGCGGGCGCTCGGGGCGACCGCGCGCGCATGGCATGCCACGTGCTCAGGGTCCGCCCAGGAGTGCTGTCGACTCCGTCAGGAGGTGCTCTCATGTCCGAGCCGCGCTCAACCGCTCGCGGTCTCGCGTTGGCCGTCGTGGCGCTGTTGGCTTTCCTCGCCGCGGGTTTCCTCATCCGCGAGCGCTTCCAGCCCGGCCCGCCGCGCAACATCATCCTCATCATCGGATGCCTGGTCGCCGGGACGGGTTTCGCCGTCATGGCCTACCGCGCGCTGCGTCGCCGGAGCAGCGCCGCCGACCCACCCGACTATGGCCACGTGGTGCGCCTCTTCGTCGTGATCGCCGTCTTCCTGTGCGCGGCCGGGTTCGTGCTCGATCCGATGGTGCCCGCGAGCTACGGGCAATTCGGCAAGTACCGCGGTGACGCGGTGGCCGCCGCCACGCTCCGCGAGCCCAAGCGTCTCGGCGAGAGCGCGTGCACCTCGTGCCACGAGAACGAGGTCAAGCTCCACGATCAGGACGTGCACACGCGCGTTCCTTGCGAGACGTGCCACAGCCCCGGCAACAAACACGTCGCGTTCCGCGAGAGCGCGGCGGGCAAGGCGCCGGACCTCAAGCCCGCGGATGTGCCGGCCGAGGCGCGCATGCTGGTCCACAAAGAGCGCGAGTGGTGCCTGCGTTGCCACGAGGTCGACCCGTCACGACCGGCGACGTTCCCGCAGATCGTCGGCAAGGAGCACATGCTCGTGACGGGCGTGGTCGACAAGGTGCCGACCCGACCGGGCGAGGAGCTGCCACCCATCACGGCGAACGCCGGCTCCGACACCCCGACGGCGATCGCCTGCGTGCGCTGCCACGATCCGCACCAGCCGCTCTTCCTCCAGCGCGACGTGCGCGCCGCGCCCAACCACCCGACGGTTCAGCGCTGCCAGGAGTGTCACGGCTACGTCGACGCGAAGTTCGAGGAGAAGCCGATTCCGGCCGACCACGTGAAGACGTATCAGTGCAAGACCTGCCACCAGACGGTCGCCGACGAGTTCACGCGCTCGCCGCACAAAGCGCTCGAGTGCAGCTCGTGCCACACCTACCTGACCGACCCGCTCTCGTCGTCGTCGGCGCGCATCGTGCGCGACGCCGACCCGACCTTCTGCCTCATGTGCCACGCCAAGCAGGAGTACAAGCGCGTCGACGGTCCCAAGGTCATCACGTGGCCGGCGCACCGCGACGCGATGAAGAACAACGACGAGGACAAGCGCCAGAACTGCCTCGAATGCCACCGCGCCGCGATGCATTACCCGGCGCCGCCGGCCCCCAAGGTCGACGTCGATGACCTCTTCGGTGACGACCCGAAGCCGGACGACAAGAAGCCCGACGCGGCCGCCGATCCGGAGAAGAAGCCCGACGGCGAAGCCCCCGCACCCGCCCCTGCGCCCGACGACAAAGAAGGGCCCACTCCCAAACCTGGAACGAAGGAGGACTCGCCATGAGCGGCGGCAACGGTGGCAAAGGGCTCGACCGACGTCAGATGCTCGCGCGCCTGGGCCTGGGCGCCGGCGTCTTCCTGGCGTGGAGCGCGCCGCCCATCAGCGCGGCAGCCCGCGCCGAGGGGGGCCCGCGCAAGAAGCGCTGGGGCTACCTCATCGACACGAGTCGCTGCATCGGCTGCACCTCGTGCATGCGCGCTTGCCGCGCCGAAAACGACGTGCCCGACGGCTACGTGCGCACCTGGGTCGAGCGCTATCGCATCGCCGAGAACGGCGAGGTGACGATCGATGCGCCGACCGGGCCCGAGTACAACTACCCGGAACGCGAGGGAAAAGTCGAAAAGGGCTTCTACGTCCCGAAGCTCTGCAACCACTGCGAGTCGTCGGTGTGCGAGCAGGTCTGTCCGGTCGGCGCGACCTACCTCACGCCCGACGGGGTCGTCTTGGTCGATCCGGATTACTGCGTGGGGTGCGGCTACTGCGTGCAGGCGTGCCCGTACGGGTGCCGCTTCATCAACCCGACGACCCACGTCGCCGACAAGTGCACGCTCTGCTACCACCGCATCACCAAGGGCCTCCAGCCCGCCTGTGTCGAGTCGTGCCCGACGGGAGCCCGCATCTTCGGGGATCTCGAGGACCCTGACAGCACCATCTCGCGCCGCATCCGCCTCATCAGCACGCGCGTCCTCAAGCCGGAGCTCGGAACACGTCCGAAGTGTCGCTACATCGGGCTCGATCGGGAGGTCATATGACGACCGAGTATCTCTTCCCCAATGACATCCACGTCACCTGGTCGGTGATGATCGTGCTCTATCCGTACCTCTCGGGGTTGGTGGCGGGCACGTTCGTGGTGTCGTCGCTCTACTACCTCTTCGGACGCAAGAGCTTGCAGCCAGTGGCGCGCTTCTCGCTCGCCCTGTCGTTCGTCTTTCTCCTCTTCGCGCCGATCCCGCTGCTCGTTCATCTCGGCCACCCCGAGCGTGCGCTCAGCATCATGTCGACGCCGAACTTCTCCTCCGCGATGGCCGGCTTCGGGGTGATCTACCTGCTCTTCCTCGTGCTCGTGGCGGTGCAGCTCTGGTTCGTCATCCGCGGCGATCTCATCGCCAAGGCCCGGGGGAGTGGTCTCGTCGCGTTCGTTTGCAAGGCTCTCGTCTTCTTCGATCTGCGCGAGACGGACGCCACCCGGAGCGCCGATCGGCGCATCGTCAAAGTGCTCTCGGGGGTCGGGATCCCGATGGCGTGCCTCCTCACCGGCTACGTCGGGTTCCTTTTCGGATCGCTCAAGGCGAACCCCTGGTGGGACACGCCGCTCATGTTCGTCATCTTCATCTTCTCGGCCGCGGTGTCGGGCTGCGCGATGGTCATTCACCATTATATGGTGGTGAGCCGCCTGCGCCGCTGGAGCGTGGACGAGGGCTCGATGCGCACCCTCGCCCGTTTTCTCTGGGGCTTCATGATCATCGCCGTCTCCCTGGAGCTGCTCGAGATCCTCTCGATCAACTACAAGCAGACCGAGGACTCGCTGGTCCTGGCGCGGCTCGTCAAAGAGGAGCTGTTCGTCCCCTACGTCGTGCTGCAGTTCCTCGTGTTCGCGGTCATACCTTTCTTCCTACTGGCCGCCACCGCGATCTTCAAAATCCCCACGCGCTGGTTCTATCGGCTCGTCTGGGTCGCGTCCTTCATGCTGCTTGTGCAGGTGCTGCTGATGCGCTGGAACGTCGTCATCGGCGGTCAGCTCTTGTCCAAGTCGATGCGCGGCTTCACGAGCTACTTCCCTGACATTTGGTCGCACGAGGGGCTGCTCGTCGCCGTCAGCATCTTCACGGTGCCGTTCCTCATCCTCTGGCTCATTCATTGGGTCGTGCCGCTCTTCCCGAAAGCGGCCCCCGCCACGGTGGAGAGCGAGGGCGTGGTTCCGCTGGGCGCGACCCCGGCTCCCTGAGCTTGGCGTTTGCAGGAGTGCGGGCCGCGCCATGGCCCGCACACGCCGGACGTCGGCGGCTCACGCCGGACGTCGGCGGCTCACGCCGGACGTCGGCCGGCGACCACCGCGCCCGGGCGGCTCCGCTTGCGATCCCGCCGCCGCGGACGTAGGCGCTGTCGCGCGAAGTAGGCGCGCTGGGCCTGCGACTCCCGACCCTGCCCCCCAGCCCAGAGCCCTGGGACGGGAGGGACAGACAGCCCGTAGCCGCGCGATGGTGCAGTGCCGTGAGGCGCATTCTTGCGAGTGCCCGCAGGGCGCGCACGAGGCGCGGCCAGACGTGCACAAAACGCGACTGCCACCGAAGCGTCGGGACGTTTCGGTGGCAGGTCAGGTCCGAGGTGAACGGGTGCCGCGGGTGCGCTCAGGCTCAGGCCTTCGGCTGCTGCGCCGCAGCGGCGCGCTGCTTGGCCTCGATGCTGCGGAGCTTCAGGTAGATCCCCAGCGCCAAGACGAACATGATCCCGATGAAGACCGCGACGCCCTTCTGACGGAACGAGAACTCGTCATCGGCCGCCGCGAGGATCTTCTGCGTCTTCGCGATCGCAGCGTGGGCCTTGCTGCCGTCCTCGTCGAAGGTGCTCTTGTCGAACGAGTGGATGGCCGTGCGCGCCTTGGTCAGGCTCTCTTCGAGGTCGCCGCGTGCCGCGACGAGGTCGTCGGTGTCCTGCCCGCGCGTGGCGATGTGCTCGACGGTCTCGGCGCCCTCCTTGAACTCTTTGACGAGGGACGCGATGGTCAGTCGGAAGTGCCCCGCCGTCTTCTGGCAGTCGGGGTTGTCTTTCGAGTACTTCGAGTGACAGTCGGTGCAGAGCCCGGTGTTCTCGTCCCCGAGCATGGCATCGCTGCCCTTCTGGATGTCGTGCTTGGTGTGGCAGGCCTCGCACTCGGGCCAGCCGTTCTCGGTGAAGGCCTTCTTGTGCTTGCTGCCGTCGAAGAGCGTCGCCTGCGTGATGTGGCAGGTGCGGCACACCTGAGAAACACTTGCGACTTCGGGTGGTTGTGCGGCGTGATTGCCGTGGCAATCGTTGCACGCCGGTGCGCCCATGTCGCCCTTCTCGAGGAGCGCCTTGCCGTGCACGCTCTTGGTGTAGCGTTCGAGCTGGTCGGTCGGTAGCGGGCTGCCGTCGCGGGTCTTGTAGCCCTTCATGTACTCGGCGTCCGCGTGGCACGAACCGCAGGTCTCGGGGACGCGCTTGGCGTTGACCTTCGAGAGGTTGCTCTCCGCGTTGCGGATGCCGTGCACCCCGTGGCAGCTCACGCACTGGGCGGCCTTCGAGTCGTTCTCTTTCAAGAGCTTCTGGCCGTGCATGCTGTCGCGGTACTTCGCGAGCTGATCGGTCGGCAGCGCCGGGTTGTAGTTGCGCATGAAGTTGGAGTCGGAATGGCAGCGACCGCAGAAATCCGGGATCCAGCTCCGGTCCGTTTGGCGCGTGTCGCGTCCCGGCCAGCGCGTCTTCATGTCGTCGCTGTGCTCCTTCACGTCGGGCGTGCCGCCGTGGCAGCTCGAGCACGAGAGACCCGTGCGGAAGTGGACGTCACTGACGAGCTCGGTGAGGTTGAGCAGCGCCGAACGTTTCCGAAGCAGCGGCGCTAGGAGGAACTGGCTCCGCTCCATCTGGCTCTCGGGATCCACGTGGCAGAGGATGCAGTTGTCCTTGAGGATGATCTCGAGCTTCTCGGGCGCGAGCTTGAGCGAGAGGATCGCCGCGAGCTGCTCGGGGTTCGTGATGCGATTCTCTTTGATCTTCTTGTCGAGCAGCGTCCGGACGTGCTCCGGGGCGGCCGCGAGGTACTTCGCCGCGTCCGCAGCCGACAGGAAGGGCTGCCCGCTCAGCTTCGCCATGCCCTCGAAGAGTTTCGGCAGGACGACCTTCGGATCGGCCTC
>SXIE01000198.1 GCA_005772945.1 Pseudomonadota bacterium | reverse complement strand
TGGGCCGCGCGCGCCATCGCCGCGAGCTTCGCCCGATCCGCCGCGAGCCCCGCCAGCGCCTCCGCGACCGCCGCGTCCGACCACGCCTGCTGCGTCGCGACGATCGCCGCGCCCGCCGCCTCGAGCACGCGCGCGTTCGACTCCTGATGGTTGTCGGCCGCGAACGGGAACGGCACGAGCACACTCGGCAACCCGACCGCCGTCAGCTCCGCGATCGTCAGCGCGCCCGCGCGGCAGATCGCGACATCGACCTCGCCATACGCGCGCGGCATGTCGTGAATGAACGGTGTGACCGTCACGCTCCCCGCCATCGGTGTGGCGTCGTAGAGCGCCCGCGTCGTCGCCTCGTCGGCGGTGCCCGTCTGGTGCGTCACCGTCAGCGCCAGCTCGGGATGCTGGGCCGCGAGCAACGCCAGGGCCGCCGGCACGCGCGCGTTGAGGAACTGCGCGCCCTGCGAGCCCCCGAAGACGAGCACGCGCAGCGCCTTCGTATCGTCCCGCCCGCCGGGCGCCGCGCCCGTCGCATCCGTGAGGCGTGCCGCGACGGCCGCGCGAATCGGGTTTCCGGTGAACACGGTCTTCTTGGCGCGGAAGCTCTTGGCGGCCGCCGCGAACCCGAGAAATACTTTGTGTACCAACTTTCCGAGCCAGCGGTTCGTCAAGCCCGGCGTCGCGTTCTGCTCCTGGATCGCGCAGCGGCGGAACGTCATCCAGGCCGCCAGCAGCGCGGGTCCGGAGGCATAACCGCCGACGCCGAGCACGACCTCGGGCTGCCAGCGCCGCAGGATCCGCCATGACTGGAAGATCGCGCGCGGCAGCCGGAAGAGCCCCAGCACCTTCTGAAGGATGCTGCCGCCCTTCAGGCGCGACACGGTGATGGTCTCGAGCGCATAGCCCAGCGGCGGCAGGATCTTGCCCTCGAGCCCGCGCGTCGTCCCGATGAAGGCCACCTTGGCCGCCGGGTTCCTGCGCAGGACCTCCTCGGCGATGGCGACGCCCGGGTACACATGGCCACCGGTTCCGCCGCCGGCGATGACGAGTCGCCCGATCGGCCTGGCGGGAATGGTCGGAGCAGACGGCATGGTCGTCGCGGCGCTCATCGGAGCACCTCCTCGACGGTCTGCTGCTTCTTCTTCTTGAAGCGCGCCCCGAGCTTCTCCCAACGCGTCTTGGGCGCCTGCACCCGCACCTCGGGACCGCGCTCGGCGGGCTCCTCCGCCAGGCGCACGGCCGGCACGTGTTCGCGCACGCGCTCCCAGTCCAGCGAGCGCGAGATGTTCAGCAAGATGCCGATCGCCGCGCACGACAAGAGCATCGACGAGCCGCCGTAGCTGACGAACGGCAGGGTCAACCCCTTGGTCGGGATGAGCGCCACCGCGACCAGCATGTTGATGACGCACTCGAGCCCGAGCAGCAGCGTGATTCCGAAGGCCAGATAACGCCCGAACGCATCCTCGCAGCGCAGCGCAATCCGAATCCCACGATGGATGATGAGCCCGAAGAGCAGCGTCACGAAGATCATCCCGACAGCCCCGAGCTGCTCGCCGAGCACCGACAGGATGAAGTCCGTTTCACCTTCCGGCAGGTGCCCGGTGATCGTCTGCCCGCCATAGCCGAGGCCTTGTCCGAGGACCCCGCCCGAGCCGATGGCGATCTGCGAGCTGACCATCTGATACCCGCGTCCGATGCGGTGCGCCCAGGGATCGATCGCCGCCATCACGCGCCCGAGGCGCATGTCGTTCGAGGCGATCGCCTGAAACGCCAGGAACCCGCCGACGAAGATGAAGAGGGTGATGAACGAGAGGCGCGTGCCGGCCGCAAAGAGCATCATGAACATGAGCGCGACCAGGATGACGCTCGTGCCGAAATCGGGCTGGAAGAGGCACAGGAAGATGAGGATCGCGCACACGAAGAAGTGCGGGATGAATGCCACCGAGAATCGCCGGATATTGCCAGCTTTCTTGGCGAGCGAATGTGCCAAGAACACGACGAACATGAGCTTGGCCAGCTCGGCGGGCTGGAAGTTGAACCCCGGGAGCGCCAGCCAGCGGCGCGCATTACCGGCCTGCACGCCCGCGATGATGACCAACCCCAGAAAGCCGATCGTGATGAACAGCCCCGGATAAACGAACGGCCGAAGGCGCCGATACGGCACGAACGTGAGGACCAGCAGCGCCGTGATGCCGAGGCCCATGTGCAGCAGGTGCGTCTTGAGCTTGCCCATCCCGTCGCCGGTGAGCTGCGTCATCTCGTTGATGGTCGCCGAGTAGACCATCACCGCACCGAGCCCGAGCAGCAGCACGACCGCCGCGAGGAGCGGAAAGTCGTACGGCGATACGCGCCGAATCTCGCGCCGCAACTCCGGCGTGAGCTCGGCCTCGGGTGCGCTCGTCGTGGGCGTCTCTGGGGTCGTCGCGCTCATGTCACCTCACCTTCAGGCTGGCGAGCGCGACGAGCGCGAGGATGACGGAGATGATCCAGAACCGGACGGTCACGCGCGCCTCGGGCCACCCCTTCTTCTCGAAGTGATGGTGGAGCGGGGCCATCGCGAAGACGCGCTTGCCGGTCCAGCGGAACGAGTAGCGTTGGATGATGACCGAGGCGAATTCGACGACGAAGACGCCGTGCACGATGATCGAGAGGAACTCGTGCTTGGTGAAGACGGCGATGGCGCCCAGCGCCCCGCCGAGCGGCAGCGCGCCGACCTCGCCCATGAACACTTGCGCCGGGTACGTGTTGTACCAGAGGAAGCCGATGCCGGCGCCCGCGATCGACGCGCATACGACGGCGAGTTCGTCGACGCCGTGGACCTTCGGGAGGAGGAGCCAATCGGCCAGCGAATCGCCGAACAAGGTTGCGCCGGTCAGGTAGGCGAGGACGCCGAAGGTCACGGCCGAAACGATGGTCGGCCCGATCGCGAGCCCGTCGAGCCCGTCCGTCAGGTTCACCGCCGTCGAGGTCGCGAAGATGATGAGCGCCGCGAAGATCGCGTACATCCACCCCTCGAGGTGGATCGTGAAGAGGGAAGGCTTTACGAACGGCAGGTGGACGTCGAACGAGTAGAGCGGTTCGAGCGACGGGAAGCAGATTGCCGACGCCTTGGGAAGCGCTAAGCAATGTTCGACGGGGACCTGCGTCGGCGCGATGACACCGAAGAACACGGCGACCACGACCCCGACGATCAGGAATTGCAGCGTCAGCTTCAGTTTCTCCGACATTCCGCCCGAGCTGCGGTCACGGATCTTCCAGTAGTCGTCCAAGAAGCCGATCACCGCATACCCCAGCATGATGGCCAGCGTGAGCCACACGAACGGGTTCCGGAGATTGCCCCAAAAGAGGCACGAGACCAGGACGGCAACGATGATCAAAACGCCGCCCATGGTCGGGGTGCCGCGCTTGGCCAGATGCGTCTCGGGGCCGTCGTTGCGCACGACCTGCCCGATCTGCTTCACCTGCAGCTTGCGAATGAGCCACGGGTAGAGGAGCAGACAGATGAACAGCGAGGTGATGAGCGCTGCGATCGTCCGGAAGATCGGCGAGCCGAAGAGGCGGAACAGTCCGGGCTGGTCTTGGGAGATCTCCCAGAGCCAATAGAACATCACGCACCTCCCTTGGAAGAGGTGCCCTCGAGGGCGCTGCGCAAGCGCTCGAGGCGCTCGGCCCGGCTGCCCTTGAGCAGGAGCCATGCGTCGCCGGCGGCCATGAATTCGGCGATCGGTGCGACGAGCTCGCTCGCGTCGCGCGCCACAACGACGTCGCCCAGGCCAGCCGCGCGTGCACCTTCGGCGATGTCCGCCGCATGCGGCCCCGTGGCCGCCAAGAACTCCGGCGCGAGTCGCGCCGCCTGGGCCCCGATCTGACGATGCAGGAGCTCGGTCTCGAACCCCAGCTCGTGCATCGTGCCGAGCACGATCCCGCGCCGCGCGCCCGCCGGCACCGCCGCCGCGAACGCGTCCAGCGCCGCACGGGTCGACACCGGGCTCGCATTGTACGCGTCGTCCACGACCACGCCTCCGCCCGCCAAGCGCACCAGCTCGAGTCGATGCTTCGCCGGCCGCCACGCCTCGGACAGCGCCTCCGCGGCGCGCTCGAGCTGCGTCACGCCCAGCGCCACGCATGCAGCCAAGGCCCCGGCCGCGTTGTGCGCATTGTGCACGCCGAGGCACGATAGTTTGCACACCAACGAATGCCCGTCGGCCGTCGCAATCCGCGCCGTCACGCCGTCCGCATTCTGCGTCGCCGCCACGAGCCGCACGTCGGCGGCCCCGGCGTGCCCGTACCCGACGAGCCCATCCGGCCGAAGCCTCAGCGCCCGCGCCAAGAGCCGCGCGTCGTCCACATTGACCACCGCGCGCCCGTCCGCCGGCAGGTGCTCCCAGAGCTCGGCCTTCGCGTCGGCGATCCCGTCCACGTCCGCGAAGAACGCCAAGTGCGCCGCCTCGGCGCCCGTCACGACCCCGACCTCGGGCCGAACGAGCTCCGCCAAACGCGCGATCTCCCCGGGCGCCGACATGCCCAATTCGAGAACGACGAACGCCTCGTCCCCGCGCGTCCCTGCGAGCGCCAGCGGCACCCCGAGGTGGTTGTTCAGGTTCCCGGGCGTCTTCGCCGTCGGCCCGAACGCCGACAGCGCCGCCGCGATCATGTCCTTCATCGTCGTCTTGCCGACCGATCCCGTGACGCCGACGAAACGCCCCGGATGCGCGTTCCGCACCGCCCGCGCGAGATCCGCCAGCGCAACCTCGGTGTCTTTCACGTGCACCACGACCGCGTCGCCCGTCGGCACCTCGCGGCTCGCCACGACCCCCGCCGCACCGCCCGCGACGGCCTGCGCCACGAACGCGTGCCCGTCGAAGCGCGGCCCTTCGAGCGCCACGAACAGCCCGCCCACGACCGGGTGCCGGCTGTCGGTGAACACCGCCGCGAACGCCGTCTCGATCGCTCCGCGCATGCTCCGCGCGCCCGTCACGTGCGCGATCTGGCGGGCCGTGAAGGGCCTCATGCGCGCCCCTCCAACGCCGCCTGGGCGACCGCCACATCATCAAACGGATGCTTCGTCGCGCCGATGA
>SXIE01000197.1 GCA_005772945.1 Pseudomonadota bacterium | reverse complement strand
GAGGAGTTCAAGGGCACCGGCAATTGCGAGATGCACCTCGATCGCAAGCTGATGGAGCGGCGGATCTTCCCGACGCTCGACATCAAGAAGTCGGGGACGCGCAAGGAGGAGCTGCTGCTCGATCCGCAGACGCTGCACCGGACCTACATCTTGCGCGAGCTGCTGCACCCGCTCAATACGGTCGATGCGATGGAGTTCCTGGTGCGCAAGGTCGGTGGCGCGAAATCCAATCAGGACTTCTTCGATTCGATGGCCCAGTGATGTTCGGAGTCCCCATGCGCCTTCATGTCGTACGTTCCGCCGTTCTGTCCGCCGCGCTCGCCCTCGGCACGCTGGCTTCGTCTGACGTTCACGCGAATATGCCACCGCCGCCGCTCTTGAAGGTCGAGCTCGGCGGGGTCGTCGAGGGTCTCTTGGGGGACGGGCCGTACGCGGCGTGGTCGGCCAAGAAGGCGCTCGTCGCGTTCACCGAGACGTGGTCGCAGGAGGGGACGGGGCAGGGGATGAGCGTGACGATCGCGCCGACGAGCGGCGAGCCCGGCAAGAGCGTCGAGGTCTTCGATCCGAATACGGACATGGAGAGCGAGAGCGACAAGGCCGCGGTCATGAGCCGGGCGCGGGTCGCACTCAAGGCCGAGCTGGCGGGCGGCGACTGGAAGGCGCTCGCGTTCACGGCGTGGCCGACCAAGCCGGGGAAAGACGAGCCGGTGGCGCTGCCGACCATGGAGCTTGCGGCGGCCAAGGTGACGCTCGAGGTGAAGAAGCAGGTGATCTACGCGCGCGTCCCGGGGATGAAGGCGGCCAAGAAGCTGCTCGATCTCAAGAAGGCCGGCCCGGGGGACACGCACGTGGCCGAGGTGCAGGGCGCGTTCGGGGACGCGAATTGCCCGTATGTGGTCGTGCAGGTGCACTTCGAGCCGAAGGACTACACCGAGTTCAACGCGGTGACGCAGGCCTTCGTGGTGACGATCCCGAAGGCGCCGCCGAGCAAGTGACGCCTCCAGACGAGACGTTGCCGCGGGCCATCGCGCGCGCGCTCGGGCTGCCCGAGGCGGGGGTGAAGGCGGTGCTCGCGCTCATCGCCGAGGGCGCGACGGTGCCGTTCATTGCACGTTACCGCAAGGAACGAACGGGCGGGCTCGATGAGGTACAGATCCGCGAAATCGCCTCGCGCGAAACGGCGATCGTCGAGCTGGACAAGCGGCGGGCGGCCATCACTGTGGCGATCACGGAGGCGGGCGCGCTGACGCCCGAGCTGGCGCGGCGGCTCGCGGCGGCCGGGACGCGCGCGGAGCTGGAGGATCTCTACCTGCCGTTTCGGCGCAAGCGAACGACGAGGGCCGGGGTGGCGCGTGAGCGCGGGCTCTTGCCGCTGGCGGAGCGGATCCTCGCGCAGGCGCTCAGCGGCGATCCACGTCGCGAGGCGCGCGCGTTTGTCGATGCAACGAAAGAGCTGCCGGACGCGGAGGCGGTGCTGGCGGGCGCGCGCGACATCGTCGCGGAGCTCGTCTGCGAGCGGGTCGACGTGCGCGCGGCGGCGCGGGAGATGCTCACGCAACGCGGGCAGGTGACGTCGCGCGCGGTGGCTCCGAAAGCCAAGGCGGGCAAAACACTTGCGCCAGCAAGCAAGGATGGCAGCACGGATGGTCGCCACGCCTTCGAGGACTACGCGGACTACGCCGAGCGCTGCGACCGGATCCCCTCGCATCGCTACCTCGCGGTCGTGCGCGGCGAGAACGAGGGCCTCCTGCGCGTGCGCCTCGAGACCGACGACGAGGCGCTTCAGCATCGCATCCGGACGCTCGCCGGGCTCGATCGACGCTCGCCCTTCGCGCCCGAGCTGGCGGCGGCGATCGACGATGGCTATGCGCGGCTCCTGCGTCCGGCCGTCGACAAGGACGTGCGCGAGGCGCTCGAAGCACGCGCGCATCGCGACGCCGCGGAAGTCTTCGCCAAGAACCTCGAGGGGCTCCTATTGGCGTCGCCGCTCGGCGAAAAACCCGTGCTCGGGATCGATCCGGGCTTTCGCACCGGCTGCAAAGTGGTGGCACTTTCGGCCACCGGCGACCTGGTCCAAACGGCAACGATATTCCCGTCTTTCACCGGCCAAAATCGCGGCGATGCGGCCGCTGCGCTGGTCGCGCTCGTGCGCCGTTTCGGCCCCGTCGCGGTGGCGGTCGGCAACGGCACGGCTGGGCGCGAGACCGAGGCCTTTGCGCGGCAGGCGCTCGCGGACGCCGACCTGCGCGCGGTCGTGGTCGTCAGCGTCAACGAGGCGGGCGCCAGCGTCTACAGCGCGTCCGACGTCGCGCGCGAGGAGTTCCCCGATCTCGACAGCACCTATCGCGGCGCCGTGTCGATCGGGCGCCGGCTGCAGGACCCGCTCGCCGAGCTCGTGAAGGTCGAGCCGCGCGCGCTAGGAGTCGGGCAATACCAGCATGACATCGATCCGGCCATGCTCTCCGAGCGCCTCGGCGCCGTCGTCGAGCACGCCGTTCACAAGGTCGGGGTCGCGCTCAACACGGCCAGCGCGCCGCTCCTCGGCTACGTCGCGGGGATCGGTCCCGCGCTCGCGCAGAAGATCGTCGCGCATCGGCGCGCGCGCGGTTCCTTCAAGAGCCGCCGCCAGCTGCTCGAGGTTCCCGGACTCGGGCCCAAGCGCTTCGAGCAGGCCGCGGGGTTTCTCCGGATCCAGGGCGGCGAGCACCCGCTCGACGCCTCCGCGGTGCACCCGGAGCGCTATCCCCTCGTCGAGAAGATCGCGCGCGATCTCGGGCGCCCGCTCGCGGCGCTGGTCGGGGCCAGCCCCGCCCTCGATCCGCAGAGCCTCGCGCGCTACGCCGATGCGGACGTCGGCGAGCCGACCTTGCGCGACATCGCGGCCGAGCTCGCGCGCCCCGGGCGCGACCCGCGCAAGTCCTTCGAGGCGGTCGCCTTCCGCGACGACATCCGCACGCTCGAGGACCTGCACGAGGGGCTCGTCCTCGAAGGCGTCGTCACGAACGTCACGGCCTTCGGAGCCTTCGTCGATATTGGCGTCCATCAGGACGGGCTCGTCCACATCTCGGAGCTGTCGACGACGTTCGTGAAGACGCCGCACGACGTCGTCACACCCGGGCAGCGCCTGCGCGTGCGCGTGCTCTTGGTGGACCACGCGCGCCGCCGCATCGCGCTCTCCGCGCGGTTCTGACGGTCAGCAAGGAACCGGCCGGCTTCGGATAGTTTGTACACCAAGCATATTGAACGCCCTGTCGACAGCGCGAGCGCCTCAGGCCCCTTTGGCCAGGAGGGTGGCCAGCCCGATGCCGCGCGCGATCTCGCGGTCCAGCGCCGGCGATGCGCGCCCGCCGAGCTCGAGGTGCCAGGCGCCACCCTCGAATCTCCCGCCGGCCTGGATCCGGCGCGGACGGCCTGGCGCACCGCGGGATCGGCGAGGCGTGCTCACGCACCAGGGCTCGCGCGCCTCGCTGAAGGCCTGCACGCATTCGCCCCACGCCGCCGCCCACACAGGCCCAGCATGCTTGCCGGCGGGCCACTCGGAGAGGCACTCGACTGACCGAGCCCGAGGTGGATGAGTATGCCTTGGCATACTCCGCCGTCCCCTTGTGGCCCCAGAAATGCGCTGCTACCGTGGTGACCATGGCTGCCTTTCTTGTATTGAGATCCGGTGCGTGGGCCGATTCCGATGCGTTCCTCTGCCGCCCGCTCATCGGCAATCGGCATCGCCGCCCCGAGCACATGCCGTGGGTCGCGGTCGCGCGCGGCGTGGTGAGTGGCGCCTTCGATCTTGTTCGCCGTGCTGAGCTCACGCCCGATGAAGGGAGTTCCATCGTAGCGGCAGCCGAGACGAGCTTGGGCGCACAGCCCTGTACCTGGCAGGCTACCGAAGAGTCCGGATTCCTGTTCTTCAAGAAGCCGTCGCTCGTGCGCGCGAGCATTCCCGGGCAGCCGCCCGGGCTCACCCCCAATCCCATGGATGATCTCTCGAGCGAGCAACTGCTCCACGCACCGTCTTTGATGCAAGCGGCCAAGCTGCTTCGCTGCAGTGAGTTGATCGCCGTGGTGCCCAAGCGAGGCTGGCTGCTCGTCGGCCCTGGAAAGGCAGGGGAGTTTCCCCTGATGGCGAAAATGCAACGGGCTGCTGCCGGTGTCTTTGGTCGAGCCGGCGACGATGCCCTCAGCCCCTACGCGTTCTTCGTGGTCAACGGCCAGCTGACGGGAGCGAACGTGGTGGAAGGCTCAGGCGGCGTATCCGTTCAGGCCCCCGAAAAGCTGGATCGTTTCGATCACTTGCAAGCAGGGGGATCGACAGCGTGATCGCGCCGTGCTGTACGGTCGCGCGTGGACGCGGAGAAACGGATCGCAGAGCTCGAAGCGCAGCTGGTCG
>SXIE01000196.1 GCA_005772945.1 Pseudomonadota bacterium | reverse complement strand
CTCGGACTCGGACTCGGACTCGTTCTCGGACTCGACCTCGACCTCGACCTCGACCTCGACCTCGCGTCCGCTCAGCGTCCCAGTATCCCCTGAAACTCCGTCGCCATCGCCATCCGTGCCGCGCACGACCGTCGTCTCGTCACCGCATCCGGCAACCCATCCGACGACCACCAACCACGCGCATGACGCTCGTCCGAAGGGTTGCCGCATCCGCCCAAGGTAGGCGGTCTACGCGGCCCGAGGCAAGCCCCGCGCCCGGCGCCGCATCAGAAAGAACACCGCGATCCCGAGGGCCACGGCGCCGGCTCCGGCAAGCGCGATCGGCAGCACACTGCCCGCGGCCGTCGTCAGCGCAGCGCCCGTCTGATCCAGCGCTTCGGTCACCACGCTCAGCTGGATCGCGTCGCCTGCGACGCCCGTGATGGTCCACTGGAGCCGCACCGATTGCGCGCCGCTACTCCTTGGGACGAGGTACCGAAACGGCAACGCCTCCGACGACGCGAGCTCCTTTCGATCGAAGAACTTCCGAAGCGGCCCGGGCTCCTCGCGCTCGCTCGACGGCTCGTACGACCAGCTTCCCGCGCGCACCTTGTCGAGCTCGGCGCGCTCGTCCGGCGTCAGCGCCACCAGATACGACGCGTTGCGGTAGCCGCCCGGCACCGCCACCGGACCATCGCCGACACTCGGAACGATGCGCACCATCGACCGCACGCGGTCGTTGAGCGTGACCAGCATCAGCGTTCGACCCGTCAGCGTCGCGCTGCCGACGACCTCGTTCGTCGCCTCGACGTAGCGCTGCCCGTCGGGCACCACATCGGCGCGGGCGGCGCCTCCGGCGAGCACGAACGCAACCGGGAACAAGACCAACGACGCGCGTAAGAACGTGTTCATGCCGCGAGGAACGAACGAGTCCGCACGCATTGAAACGCCCTCATCCGTTCGACTCGAGGTGCACGACGGCTGCCAGATTCGACGCGTCGCGCACCTTCCCTTCCAGCGTGTCGACCTCTTCGGCGATGCGCTGGAGCACGCGCTCCGAAAACTCCCCGATCCACGCGCGCAGTGCCTCGTCGTCGCCAAGGCGCGCCTTGACGGCCGCGAGGTCCTCCTCGGTCAGGATCTGGGCGGCGATCTTGCGCCCGTCGAAATCGACATCGGCGGCTAGGTGAAAGCTGTCGACCCCCAACATGACGGCGCGGAAATTGGCGAGCTGCTCGACCGTGTCGTGGCCCTGGATCACCGCCTTCAGCTTCTCGCTCAGCTCGCTGTCGACCGCACGAATCGTGAGGAACACGCGGTTCTGCCGCACCAGGACCAGCGCCACGACTGCCAACAGGAGGCCGACCAGAATCGACCCGACGGAGTCGAACGCGACGATCCCCGTCAATTGGCTGAGCCCCATCGTGACGATCGCAATCAGCACGCCGACGACCGCGGCCGCGTCCTCGAGCAGCACCGCCGTGATGGTCGGATCGCGCCCCTCTTTGAGATAGCGCTTGAACGGCACTCCGGCGGTCTTGGCGTCGCGCATGACCCCGCGCAGCGCCGCCCAACCCGCGTACGACTCGAGCACGAGGCTGAACGCGAGCACCGCCCAGGTCAGCCAGCTGTACTGGACCTCATGCGGATGAAAGAGCCCCGTGATGCCGTGGTAGAGCGTCACGCCCGCGCCGAGAAAGAAGATCCCGAGCGCCGACACGAGCCCCCAGAAGAAGCGCTCGCGCGCATACCCATACGGGTGCTTCTCGTCGGCCTTCCGCGTCGACTTCGCGAGCCCGACCAGCAAGAGACTCTGGTTGCCGGTGTCGGCAAACGAGTGGACGGCCTCGGAAAACAAGGCCGACGACCCGGACGCGACCGCGCCGATCAGCTTCGCGACCGTGATGATCCCGTTGGCCGTGACGCCGATGACGACCGACGACTTGGAGTTTGCTGCCATCGTTCCTGCCTACAGCTGCGGGACATTGTAGTGGCTGAACCACTCGTCGTGGCGGTCGTCGGAGCCCTTCACCACGTCGAAGTAGCGTGCCTGCAGGCGCTCGGTCACCGGGCCGCGCGCGCCGATCCCGATCACGCGGCGGTCGATCTCGCGGACCGGCGTGACCTCGGCGGCCGTGCCGCACATGAAGACCTCGTTCGCGAGGTAGAGCGTGTCGCGCGTCATGGGCTGCTCGCGGATCTCGAGGCCGTCCTCGCGCGCGAGCGTGCAGATGGTATCGCGGGTGATACCGCCGAGAATCGGACCGCCGAAGGGCGCCGTGTAGAGCGCCTTGCCGATGACGGCGAAGACGTTCTCGCCCGTTGCCTCGGCGACGTAGCCGTTGGTGTCGAGAAGCACGGCTTCCTGGTAGCCCTCGGCGAGCGCCTCGCGCTTGGCGAGAATGCTGTTCACATAGTGGCCGGCGACCTTGCCCTTGTGGAGCTGGGAGTTCACGTGCGGCCGCACGAACGTCGAGGTCTTGATGCGCACGCCGTTCTTGAGACCCTCGTCCCCGAGGTAGGCGCCCCACGGGAAGGCCGCGATCGCGACCTCGGTCGAGACGTCGGTCGTGCCGACGCCGAGCGCGCCGTAGCCGGTGAACGCGATCGGCCTGATGTAGGCCGCGCGGAGGCCATTTCGGCGCAGCGTCTCGAGCGTCGCCTCGATGAGGACGTCGACCGAGTAGGGCAGCGGAAGGGTCATGATGCGCGCCGAATCCGAGAGCCGCTGGATGTGCTCGCGCAGGCGGAAGACCGCGGATTTCCCGTTCGCGCGCTCGTAGGCCCGGATACCTTCGAAGACCCCGAAGCCGTAGTGGAGGCCGTGCGACAGGACGTGCACCTGGGCGTCGTCCCAGCGCACGAACTCACCGTTCATCCATATGAAGGCGCTCTTTTGGATCTGGGCCATGTCAGCTCCGGGGGACGGGGGTCGTCGTCAGCTCGGCGAGCGTCGCGCGGTGGCGCCGACAGTCGCGATGAAGGGCCAAAGCCGCGTTGGGCTCGGCCTGGTCGCCGTAGCCCATGCGCCGCGCGAGGCGTTGGAGGTGCTCGCGCTGAACGGGCGGCCACGTCGTGAACGTCGCCGCGTCCTTCGCCAGGAGGCGAAGGCTCTCGAGGGGCTGTTCTTGCACGAGCGTGAGGCGGTTTTCAAGTCGCCGCAGAAAGCGGTACGACTCGGCGATGCGGCCTGGAATGCCGCTGGGATCTGATCCGCCCGCGAACGCGCCGAGCTGTGCCAGCCCCGCGAGCGCGGTCGGTACGTGCGGCGAGCCCGCCGGATGCCCCTTGGCGGCCGCCTCGGCTGCGGCCGCGGGCAGCGTCAACTGGAGGCGCTGCACGAGCGCGTGAACGCGCGCCAGGCCACCGGGGCCCGCGCTGAGATCGTCCAGCGTGACCGAATCCGCGTCGCGCGGCGCGTCGTCGACGCTCGGGGTGGCAGCCTGCAGACCTGCGGCGAAGGCGCCGAAGCCGAGCGCGGCGAGCTCCGACGCGAGCGCCGCGACCTCCGGCGGACCGACGAGGGTGCGGGCGCCCCGCGCCGTAGAGCGCTCGGCCGGGGTCGCCGCAGGCGCGCCGTGCTTGGCCAGGAGCCGGTCGGCCGCGATGCACAGCGGCCCGTGTGCACCGATCGTATAGAGGACGCCTTCGGGCGTCGCGACCGAGAGCGCCGTCACGACACTGCGCGCGAGGCGCAAGGACGGCTCCGCATCGGACCCGGCCGGCGGCACGAACAGCAGCTCGAGCTCGCTGGCGTAGCTCAGTTCACGCGCCGCGAGGCGCCCGAGCGCCAGGACGCCGAAGCCGGCGACGCGCTCGCCGACGCGGCGCTCGAGCTCGCGCTGCGCGGCCTCGACGAGCGCCGCGACGAGGGTGTCGGCCAGGTCCGAGAGCTGCCCGGAGACCGAGTCCTGGTCGATGGCCCCGGCCAGATCGAAGAAGCCGATGCGCAGGACCTCGGCCTGGTGGAAGCGCCGCGCGCCGCCGAGCGCGCCCTCCCAGTCGAGCCCATCGGGACCGACGCCCAACTCCTCGGCCAGCAGTCGGGCCATCTGCGCCTTGGTGCGCACGGCCGGCTCGTGCCCATCCAGGACCAGGCGATCGACGAGCCCCGGCGAACGGACCAGGACACGCGAGAGCGCGTGCGAGGTCCCAAAAAGACTTGCAAGAACACGCAAGCGTCGCGGATCGGCGTCGAGCTGCTGGTAGGCGGCCTCGCGGTGACGCAGGGCCTTGAGCAGACTCTCGAAGTGCTGCAGCGCCTGATCCGGATCCGCCGATGCCAGCGACGCCCGCACGATGCGCTTGGCGAGGCCCCCCGTCCCGGCCGCATCGCCCGAGAGCATGCGCCAGTGGAACGGGCTCTCGGGGCGGCGCGCGAGCTGCTCGAAGCGGGCGCGTGTGGTGGCGAGGCGCGAGAAACCAAGCTCGGCGAGCGCGGCCTCGCGCACCTCGGCCGGGACCTCGAGCTCGAGCGCCGTCGCGAAGGCGCCCTCCCAGACCGGGTCCTCGGAGGGCGTGCCGACCTGCGCCACGACCGCATCGAAACAGGTCCGGACGCGCTTGCGATGCTCGGCGAGCGCCGCGTCGAGGCGCGCCTCATCGAGGCCCAGCGCCGCCGCGATGCGACGCCGCTCGGTGACGTCGGCCGGCAAGACGTGCGTCTGGCGGTCGTCGTGCACCTGCACGATGTGCTCGATGCGCCGGAGGAAGCGGTAGGCGTCGAGTAGGTGGTCGGCCTCGACCTGATCGAGCAAGCCCGCGAGCCCCAGCCGCGCCAGCGCCGACTGGGTATCGCGCACGCGCAGGTCGGGCAGCCGCCCGCCCCAGGTCAGCTGCAGCGTCTGCACCGCGAACTCGATCTCGCGCAGGCCACCGCGCCCGAGCTTCACGTTGAAGCCCTCTTTCTGCCCGAGCCGCGCCCCACTTTGGTCAATGCGCCGCTTCATCGCGGCGACCTCCTCGACGAACCCGAACTCGAGGTGCTTGCGATAGACGAAGGGCCGGAGCGCCTGGATGACGCGCTCGCCGAGCGCCAGATCGCCGGCCGCCGGGCGCGCCTTGATCCACGCCAGGCGGTCCCAGGGATGCCCGAAGCTCTCGTAGTAGCTCTCGATCGAATCGAGGCTGTTGCAGATGGGTCCGGTGCGCCCCTCGGGCCGCAAATCCAAGTCGACGCGGAAGACGAACCCCTCGTCGGTCGGCTCCGATAGGAGGCTCGCGACGCGCGTGAAGAGGCGCGAATGGTACGTGTGCAAGTCGACGACGCGCCCGAGGCCACCTGCGCCGTCGGTCTGGCCGCGGTCGCTCGCGTAGACGAACAGGAGATCGATGTCCGAGCTGAGGTTGAGCTCGCACCCGCCGTGCTTGCCCATCGCGATGACGACCGCGCCGCACGCGCTCCCGTCGGCGAGGTGCGGCGTCCCGAAGCGCGGCTCGAGCTCGACGCGCGCCGCCGCGAGCGCCCGCTCGACGAGCGCATCGGCCAACGCCGCCAGATCCGCACCCGTCGCCAAGGCGTCGCCGGTCACCAGCTCGCGCGCCACGATGCCGACCAGCGCCCGCTGGCGCGCGACGCGCAGCGCCCGGATATAGGCGGCGTCCACCAACGCGCGCGCCCCGACCAGCGGCGACAGGAAGCGGTCGAGCCAGGCCACCCACGCGTCCTTGGTGCGCAGCGCCGGGGCGGCGTGCGAGAGCTCGCTCGCCGCGTCCGGGTGGCGCACGAGGAAGCGTCGCAGGAACATCGAATGGCGCAGGACTGCCTCGAGCACGTCCTGGTCGATCCCTTGGAGCGCCGCCGCGCGCGCGCCCGCGATGCGCACGAGCGCGGTCTGGACGGCCGAAAGTTCGCTGGTCGGGGTCAGGCCACTCACGCGGTGACCGTACCAAATTCGGACCGGACGCGCAGCGCATACCCGGCGGCCGGCAAATTTCGTTCGTGAACAGTTGGCGAGTTTCGGCCCCCGAACTATGGTCCACGCTTGGCGAGGTTGGCCCTCGCGGACCCACGATCGCATGCGCGCGGGGCGTTCGGCACGCCCGAGACGCGCCCCCATGGAGGCCCCATGACGACCACTGCTGCCATCGTCCTTGCCGCCGGCAAGGGCACCCGCATGCGCTCGCACCTGCCGAAGGTCCTGCACACGTTTCTCGGGCGGCCGATGTTGTTTCCGCCGGTGGACGCCGCGCTGCGGGCGGGGGTCGACCGCGTGGTCGTCGTCGTCGGGCACGGCGCCTCCGACGTACGCGAGAAACTCACGGCGGGGTTTCCCGGCTGGCCGATCGCCTACGCGCTGCAGAGCGAGCAACGCGGCACGGGGCACGCGGTGCAGTGCGGCCTCGGCGCCGCCGGCGAGGTCGACGAGATCCTGGTGCTGTACGGCGACACGCCGCTGCTCACGTCCAAGACGCTCGCCGCGCTGCTCGATGCGCATCGCAAGTCGGGCGCGGCCTACACGGTCTCGACGTTCCAGGCCGACGAGCCCAAGGGCTACGGGCGCATCGTGCGGGACCCGAGCGGCAACGTCCGGCGCATCGTCGAAGAGGCCGACGCGAGCCCCGAGGAGCGCGCCCTCACCGAGGTCAACGCCGGGCTGGCGGTCGCGTCGCGCGAGGTGCTCGCGAAGACGATCGGCGATCTGGTGCCGCACAATGCGCAGGGCGAGCTGTACCTGACCGACGTGGTCGGGGCGCTGGCGGCGCGCGGCAAGAAGGTCGCGACCTTTCTCCTGCCCGAGAGCATCCAGGCCGCCGGGATCAACACGCGCGCGCAGTTGGCGGGCCTCGAGGAGGTCGCGCTCGGCCGCGTGCGCAACCTCTGGATGGATCGCGGCGTGTCGATGCGTGGTACACAAACGATCTGGATCGACGGCGAGGTCGAGATCGGCGAGGACACGACGCTCGGGCCGCGCGTGCAGCTCCTCGGCACGACGCGCATCGGGCGCGGCTGCCGCATCGACGCCGGCGCCATCCTCGATCACTGCGAAATCGGCGACGGCGTGCACGTCAAGCCCTACACGGTTGCGGCCTACTCGCGCATCGCGTCGCAGTGCGTGGTCGGCCCGTTCGCGCACCTGCGTCCCGGGACCGTGCTCGGCGAGAGCGTCAAGATCGGCAACTTCGTCGAGACCAAACAGGCCGCGTTCGGCGCGCACTCCAAGGCCTCGCATCTGTCGTATCTCGGGGACTGCGAGATCGGGCGCGACGTGAACATCGGAGCCGGCACCATCACGT
>SXIE01000195.1 GCA_005772945.1 Pseudomonadota bacterium | reverse complement strand
GTGCAACCGTCGCCGCTCGCGGTCAGGGCGCGCTCCGGCTCGCTTGCGGCGGTGTCGGCGGTCGTGTCGGGCGCCGTGTCGACGTCGCTCGCCTCGGGACCGGGCTCGGCCTCGGGGCCGGGCTCGACCGCCGGATACGGGTTGGCGCACGGGCCGGTCGCGTCGAGGCAGCGCTTGTCGGTGTCGCCGCCGTCGAGCGCTGCACAAGTCCGTCCATCACCGCAGTCGTCGTTCGTGCAGCCGACGAGGCAGCGATCGCCGAGGGGCAGCGTGACACACGCCGCGCCCGCGCCACAGGCGGCATCGCCGTCGCAGGCCTGGCAATGCGTCGGGGTGCAGTGGTTCTGGTGGCAGAGCTCGCCGGCCTCGCATCCGCCCGTGCCGGCGCAGACGCCGGCGGCGTCGCACGCGTCGTCGACGCTGCAGGCGCTGCGGTCGTCGCATGCGGTCCCGGCGGCTTTGAACGTCACCTTGCAGCCGGCGCCGTCGGGCACCGAGGTCGCCTCGCAGCCCTTGGGCTCGCAGCCGTAGGCCATGCCCTGGCAGGCCCCCGACGCCTTGCAGACGTCGAAGCGCGTGCCGCTCTGGCCGTCGTCGCACCCCGCGCCGGGCGCCTTGAGCGTGACGTCGCAGCCCTTGCCGTCGGCCGTCGAGGTCGCTTCGCACTGCGCCGGCGTGCAGGTGTACGCGGTGCCGACGCAGGCGCCCGCGCCGTTGCATTGGTCGTCGCGCGTCGTCTGGCTGTCGTCGTCGCAGGCGCCGCCCGCAGGGGCCGGGGTCGCGGTGCAGCCGGCTCCGTCGGGGGCCGATGTCGCCTCGCAGGGGCCGGGGGTGCAGGTGTAGGTGCTGCCGGCGCAGACGCCTTGGGAATTGCACCGATCGCCGCGCGTGCCCACCAGACCGTCGTCACAGGCACCTCCGACCGGCTTCGGCGTCACCACGCAGCCGGTGCCGTCGGGGACGGACGTGAGGTCGCATGCCGCAGGCGTGCACGTGTAAGCGGTCCCGACGCAGGCCCCAGCGCCATCGCAGTGATCGGCGCGCGTGCCCGTCTGAAGGTCGTTGCAGAGGGTTCCGTTCGCCTTCGGGGTCCCGGTGCACCCGAGGCCGTTGGGCGCCGAGGCGCTCTCGCATTGCGAGGGCGTGCAGGTGTAGGCGGTCCCGGCGCAGTGTCCGACTGCGTCGCACGCGTCGTCCTTGGTGCCCGTCTGACCGTCATTACACGCGGTCGCGGCGGCCTTGAACGTCACGTCGCAGGCGGTGCCGTTCGGCGTCGAGGTCGCTTCGCAGGCGCCCGGCGTGCAGGTGTAGGACGTACCGGCACACGCGCCCGCGGCGTCGCACGCGTCGTTTTTGGTGCCCGCCACGCCGTCGTCGCAGCCGCTGCCGACCGCCTTGAGCGTCACGGAGCAGTCGGTGCCGTTGGGGACCGAGCTCTCTTCGCAGCCGGTGGCGGCGCAGCTGTAGCCGGTGCCCGCGCAGGCGCCGGCGCCGTCGCAGATGTCGGTGCGCGTGCCCGTCTGGCCGTCGTCGCAGGCGGCGCCGCTGGCCTTCGGGGTGGTCGTGCAGCCGCCGTTGCCGTCCGAAACCGACGTCTCCTCGCAGGTCTTGGGCGCGCACGCGCCAACCTCGCCGGCGCAATGGCCCGCGCCGTCGCACTGGTCGGCGCCGGTCTGGGGATTGCCGTCGTCGCAGGCGGCGCCGTCCGCGGCGTAGGTGATCGCGCAGTTCGTGCCGTTGGGAACCGAGGCGGTTTCGCAGGTGCCGAGTGTGCAGGTGAAGCTGTTGCCGGTGCAGACGCCCGCCTCGCTACACGTGTCGCTGCTCGTGTTCAGGTCGCCGTCGTTGCAATCGAATCCGCCGGGGAGCTGGAAGAGGGTGCAGTCCACGTGGTTGCCCCAGGTGTGCTCGCACTGCGAGGCGGTGGTGCAGCTGAACGGCGTGCCATCGCAGCTGCCGAAGGCGTCGCACACGTCGAGCTTGGTCGAGGGGTCGTAGTCGTTGCAGACGGTGAGCGCCGCGGCATTGGCGTGCGTGCAGGCGCCGCTGCCGTCGCGAGCATCGATGGTGCACGGGTTGAAGTCGGTGCAGGTCGACGCGGTGAGCCAGCTGCCGTAGACGACGGTGCCGAGATCGGCGTTGTCGTAATCGTCCCAGATCTTCTTGAGATTCTGCGGGTTAGCGCCGGTGTCGATCTCGTCGACGGTCGTGTCGGCGCCCCAGAAATTGAAGCGGGCGTCGACGTCGTAGGCGGTGGTCTCGAGGCGAACCGCATAGGGCTGGCTGTCGAAGTTGGCGCCGCTGGCGAAGTCGAAGTCATTGCGTTGGACGACGGCGCGGGCGGGGACGCCGCCGAGGAAGATGGCGCGCGCCGAAGGGGCGTAGAAGACGTTGCCGCGGATGTCGGCCGGAACCGGCTCTGCGGTATTGCCGCCGAGCGAGGTCTCGAGGATGAAGCCCTGGCTGTAGCCAGCGGTGTCGGGCGTTCCGAGGACCGAGTCGCGGAACGTGATGGGGACGTTGATGCCGCCATTATTGCTGATGTGGACGCCGTTGCCGCCGCTGGGGAAGTGCAGGCGGGAGATGTTCAGGTGGCCGGGATCGGTGGCGCCTTCTGGAGGGCGGTCCAGGCTGTGGATGCGGATCGCGACGCCGGTGTAGGGGGTGTTTTCGATGACGACGTCGTCGATGTCGATGGCCATGCGCGTGAAGGCGGCGTTTGCGATGCCGATGAGGGTGCCGAGGTTCTTGCCGAGGCCGTCGACCTTGAGGTGGCGGAACGCGAAGTGGCAGTAGTCGTTGGCCTCGTAACAACGCACCTCGAAGCCTTCGGAGACGTCCTGGAGCGTCAGGCCGTCGACGGTCACGTCGGCACGGCTGTGTTCCTGCATGACCGAGTTCGCGTTCGCGAAGACCGAGTCGGTGATGGTGATCTAGCCGATGCCTCCGTCGGCGTTGAAGATGATGTTGGCGTCCGAGACCATGGTGCCGGCGAGGGTGACGGTCGCGGTGCGGCCGCCCGGGCGGAAGCCATACCAATCGCCGCGGTTGGGAATCAGCGACGCGCTGCGGAGGATGACCGGGTCGGCGTTGGTGCCCTGGGTCTCGAGGGTGCCCTTGACGAAGAACTCGACGCGGGTCGTGTCGCCGCCGAGGTCGTGCCTGTCACTCGGCATCACGAGGACCTCGGTGCCGGCGGCGATCGTGAGCTTCATGCCGAGCGGCACGCGCACGTCGCCCGTGACCAGGTACGGGCTCGCGCCGGCCGTCCAGGTCGTGTCGGCGGTGAGCTCGCCCGAGGTCGCGCCGGTCACGAAATAGGCTTGATCGAGGAACACCTTCGGGTTGCCGAAGGCGTCCGACGCGTCGTCGTACTCGACCTCGATCAGGTCGCCGTGCTCGACCTCGAGGCGGCCGTTGTCGTCGACCATGAGCACGCCGACGTCGAGGGGCACCGTCACGCGGAAGACGCCCGTGCCGACGCCTGTCTCGGTGAGCGTCAGGAGCTCGACGTCGCCGCTCAGCGCCGTCGAAACCAGGACCTCAATCGTGCCGCTGAGGTCCGCGTCCGTCACCTCGAGCACGAGCTGCGTGTCGCCCGCGAGCGCGTCGTAGTAGCGGACGTCCGCGATGCCGGCGGGGTCGAGCAGTCGAACCACGCCCGAATTGGACGCGGAGGCGACCGCCGAAACGAAGGTCAGCGCAGCGGTCGCCGCGAGGGAGATGAATCGCATGACTCTCACCTAATGAGGGGCGTCGTGTGACGCGTGACCAAGTAGCAGCGCGCCCGCCACCTGGGTGGGCGGGGTCGCACAGTGTCACCGACAGGCGCCTCCGCGTCAATCCGACCCAACCGGAGGGTCGGCGCGCGCCGCCCGCGCTCGAACACCATGACAGCGAGGCTCGATTCGCCTACCGTGCACCCCATGCGCGTGCTCGTCCCATTGCCTGATCACGACTTCGACATCACCGAGGTCGCCGTTCCGGGGAAGCTTCTCACGCGCGCCGCGCACACGGTCGTCTTCGCGACCGAGCACGGCGCGGCGCCGGCCTGCGACCCGGTGCTCATGCGCGGGGTGGTCTTCGGCCAGCTCGGCGCCAAGCCCGAGCCCAGGGCGTTCTACGCCGAGATGGCCGCGTCCCCCGAGTTCCAGGCGCCGCTCCGCTGGGACGCCATCGACCCGGCTGCGTTCGACGGGCTCTGGCTCGCCGGCGGGCACGCCCAGGGGATGAAGCAGTACCTCGGCTCGGAGCTCCTTCAGTCGAAGGTCGCGTCCTTCTTCGCGCTCGGCCGCCCCGTCGCCGCCATCTGCCACGGCGTCCTGGTCGCCGCCCGCGCGCGCGCCTCTGACGGGCATTCGCCGCTCTTCGGCAAGAGGACGACGTGCCTGCCGAAGTACATGGAGCGCACCGCCTTCTACCTGACCGCGTGGCGCCGCGGGCGCTACTACCGAACGTACCCCGCCTACGTCGAGGACGAGGTGCGCGCGGCGCTGGCCTCGCCGGCCGACTTCGTGCGCGGCCCGACGACGCTCACGCGCTACGGCACCGACGCCGACGACCGTGGCGCCTTCGTGTGCGAGGACGGCGGCGCCGGCGGGCACTACCTGTCGGCGCGCTGGCCGGGCGACGCGTATCTGCTCGCCAAGAAATTCATGGCGCGTCTCGGGTGACGACACGCCGCGCTTGCCCTTCAGACGCGGGCGCGAGCTCGCCTCGCCCGCCCTAGCATCAAGCCGAAGATGCGCACCTCGCGGGGGCGCTCGACGAGCCGCCGTCCGTCGAGCACGACGATTGCGCTGCCGAGGACATGGCCTGCGGCGTCCTCGAGCATCGCCGCGCACGTTGCGGCCTCCGCTGGCGCGATCCTGCCTGCGTCCACGATGGTAGGCGCCAGCAGTCGGCGCGTCGACGTTTGCCGCCGCGGCGTGCGGACGTGCGCAGCGTTTTCGCGCTATCTTCATGCGCGTGCCCCTCGTTCGTCTCTCGCGTGAACCGACCGCGGAGGTCATCGCTATGCTGCACCCCTTCCTGGCCCTCCTGCTCCCGTTCCTTGGCGCTCAGCCCGTGCCCGAGGCCGTGCTCTGTCCGGCCGGCGCCCAGGCGCTCGAGCGTCGCGACCTCGCTGCCTCCCGCGCCGCGTGGGTTGCGTGCTGTGAAGGCGGCACGCTCGCGGCGTGCGACACCGCCGGCAAGCTCTTCCTCAAGGGCTCGCAGGACCCGGCGCGGGCGCGAGCGCTCTGGCAACGCGGGTGCGACGGGGGCCAGCTCGATGCGTGCGGCGACCTCGGCAACATCTATTCGCGCGGCCTGGGGGTTCCGCCCGACGACGCCCAGGCGGCAGGGATCTGGGAGCGCGCCTGCAAGAACGGTAGCCCTCAGAGCTGCTACAACTTCGCGGTGCTCCTCGCCGCCGGGCGTGGCGGCAAGGCCGACCCCGAGCGCGCTGTCGCGCTTTACCGCGCCGGCTGCCAGACCGGCCACGCGATGTCGTGCGTGAATCTCGGCGGGGCGACGCTGAATGGCACTGGTGGGATCCGCGCCGATCGCGCGGCCGGTGAGGCGCTCTTCGTCAAGGCCTGCGAGCTCGGCGAGCCGGCCGGTTGTTACAACGCGTCGTCGCTCCGGCTCGACCGCAAGGACCTCGCCGCGGCCGTGCCGCCGCTCACGCGTGGCTGCGCGCTCGGCATGGCCAAGGCCTGCACGCGCGTCTATACGATGGTCCGCGACGGCGAGCTCGGCGCACACACGGCGGCGCTCATCGATCAGCTCGCGACCGCCTGCAAGGCCGAAGCGGCCGACGCGTGCGACATCGCGGGCACGCTGCTCGGATCGGGTGACGGCGTGCCGGCAGACCCCGTGCGTGCCAAGGATCTCCTCGAGAGGGGCTGCCGTCTCGGCGCCGGGATGGCCTGCAACAACCTCGCGCTACTCTATGAGCGGGATCTGGTCGCGATCGACCCCGGTATGAGCGCCCCGATGATCGACGCCGGACCGTGCCCGCCGAACGCCGAGAACGGCTGCAAGCGCACCGTCATCGTGAAGACGGTCAAGGGTCGCGACCTCGCGCTGGCCATCGCCGCGACGTTCTATCGGCGCGCCTGCGATCTCGGCACCGGCTTCGGCTGCCTGTCGCTCGGCAACCTCGTCCACGACGGGCGCGGCGTCACGCTCGACCTCGAGGACGCGCGCGATCTCTACGGCCAGGCCTGCGCGGCCGAGGTGCCCCAAGCCTGCGACAACCTCGGCATCATGCTGTGGAACGGCGAGGGCACGGCGAAGGATCCGGCGCGCGCCCGCGAGCTGGTCGGTCGGGCGTGCCGGCTCGGGCTGGCGGATGCGTGTACCCACCTCGAGCAGATGCGCTGAGCGCGACGTCGCGGAACGTCAGGACTGGCAGAAATGCCACGACCTAACCAAAAGATACAATTAGGTTTTCGTCGATTGCGGCCGTTGGCCGCGCGCACTCAGTTGCAGCCGGTGCACGTCGCCGCCGTTCCGCGGTAGGTGCCGCGCGTCAGGAACCACTGGTGCTCGCCGAGGGTGCCGGCGGCGGTGCTGACCTGTTCGCTCAGGTGATAGTGATAGACGGCGGCGGCGCTGTCGGGGGTCGTGCCGGTGTGGCCGCCGAGTGCGTCGAGCGTCGGCATGGTCCCGTCCGCGTCACGCCGCCCGTAGACCGGATAGCCGTCGCGCAAGACGCCGATGAAGCGCGCGTCGTCGTTCGAGATGGCGGCCGGCTCGCCGTGGTAGTGATAGCCGCCGGCTTGTTGCGGGTGCGCGCCACAGCGGTCGAACGTGAGCGCCTCGGCGAAGATGTCGTCGCCGGGCGCCGCGAAGTTGCCGAAGATCGGAACGCCATTGAGCGCGAGCCCCACGATGCCGCCGCCCATCGCCGTCTGGGTCGTGTCGGGCACGCGAGGGAACCCGAAGGTGTAGGCCTTGGCGACGATCGTGTTCGGGTTGCGTTGACCGTCTGGGTAGGGCGCGTAGCAGGCGTGGTCGCTGGCGAAGTAGAAGCTCGGGTAGTCGGGCTGGCCGTCGGCGGTCGCGCGCACGACCTCGCGGCCCGCGTCGGTCGCGACCGTCAGCGTGACTCGGCACGAGAACTGGAGCCAATGGCCGGAGAGGCCTGCGCCCTCGCGCGTGGCACGACAGGCGCTGGTGTCGCGCTCGAGCAGCGCGCAGCCAGCGGCGCTCTGCGTGGTGGTCGCGGTGGTGTTGGCGGCGAGCGGGCACGCGGCGACGGTCTCGGCCGTCGTCGTGATTTCGGCGGCGGTCTCGGCCGTCATCGTGGTTTCGGCGGCGGCCGCGTCGGTCGGGTCCGCGTCGCGCGCGCCGTCGGCGCTCACGCACCCGGCGGCGCCGACGGCGAGGCCCGTCAGACAAGCGAGCGAGCGTAGCATGGCCGCGTCCTCAGTTCGGGTGCGCGGCGCGCCACTCGGGGTAGCCACCTTTGTACTGCGCGAGCTTCGTATGGCCGAGCGCCTGGACCTTGGTGGCGCACTTCGTGCGCGCGTTGCAGGCCGGGCCGCCGCAGTAGAAGACGAGCAGCGCGGTCTTGTCGGCCGGCAGGCGCGTCATGGCCGCGTCGTCGTCGGTCGGGACGTTGATGGCGCCAGGGATGTGACCGGCTGCGTACTGCTCGGCGCTGCGCGCGTCGACGAGCGTCGCGCCGGCTTTCACGGCGGCCTCGATCTCGGGCCACGCCATCGTGGGGTAGACTTCCTCGCCCTTGGCGGGCGGGGTCGGCGCGCCGGCCGAGGCCGCCAGAGGCGCCAGCGAGGATACGACGGTGAACGAGAGAACGAGGACGGAACGCAGCATGAGACAGCCTCCATGTGAGGGCATCCCTATACGCGATCCGTGGCGTGGGATACAGCACGACCCACGCGTCCGCGCCGGAGTCCGTGCGGCGCGACTCAGCGGGTGCGCTCGACGAATTGGCCGCCAGGCCTCCGAGCTAACGCGCCGTCACACACGGGACGACCGCTGGGTGGCCCCGGATTTTCGGCGCGGCTTTGGGCAACCAGCGGATCAGGGCGCAGGTGAAGCGATTCCGCAGTCGACACCGTGGGCCGAGTTGAAGTGCGCGATGATGACGGTGAGGCGCTGCAGCGGTCCGTACGAGAGATCGCCCCAGGGGCCGATCGTGCCGGTGCTGAACGGCTCAGGATAGGTGGCGATCGTGACAGCGTCGGATGCGGCGATGAGAACCGAGTCCGGGCCTGAACTCGTGCGCGCAAGCGCCGGGTACGCCCACGCGACGGCTCCGTTGGCGCCAATCTTCGCGGTGAACACCGAGCCCGTGCCGCAATTGAACGGCGCACTCGAGGTTGCTTCCAGATCGACCATCCCCGCGCACTGACCTACCACCGCGATGTTCGAGTCGTTCACGGAAACCGGCGCCCATCCGTCCGGAGACATCGTGGAGAGACCGGGCAGCTCGAGCGCCCATTGCGCGTCGCCGGTCGCATCCAGGGAAATGAGACCGACGTGGGACCGAGCGAGCGCGCCGCTGAGCCACCGGCTCGTGCCCGTGTCACTGACGACGTCGACCGCGGCACCCGAGAGCGGGGTGACCACCAGCAACGAGGTCGCCCCTGGGCCAGCCAAAAGGCGATCGATCCGCGCGCCGGCGATCGTCCGCACCCAACCGAGAGCGCCGTCCGAATTCACCAGGCCAACGACGCCTGCATCCGCCTGGCGCGCAAACTCACGGGTCCCAGCGGCGAACGTCAGCGTCCCGGCATCGCCGTCCAGCGTCCCCGCAAACAGGGCGCCTCCCGCGAACGGGACCGCGTGTCCGAGAATGCGCGACCCCGAGCTTGCGGCGACGTAGCCGGCCAAGTTTCCACTCGCGTCGAACCAAACGGATACCTGACTCCCAACCGGGACCGGATTGCCCCCGAACTCGGGCACGTGGACGCTCCCCATGGCATCGATCAGATGGGCTCCGTCGTACACGTCGTACACCGACCCAACCGCGCCGCTCGCCGCCAGGTTGACCTCCTCACCGGGTAGAGTCGCAAACCATCGGACCGAGCCGAACGGGTCCGTCGCAAAGACCATCGAGGCGCCCCCATTGCTGGTCGCAACGTGGCCGTCGAGCATTCGGAACGAGACCTTGCCGCTATGCGCCAGCGCGACCAAGAACCCCCCATCTTGCATGCGCCGCAGGCCCTGGCCCTGCGGGCGGGCGGGCGACGGATCATCAAACGTCGCGATGCGGATGAAGGCGGCACCATCGCCATGCTTGTCGAAGCGCGCGATCCCCAGAAATCCGCGTGAGCCTTGGGATGGCGACACTTCGATCATCGTCGGAAACTTCAAGCGATCATTGGCATCGAAGAGGACGAACGTCGACCCGTCTGGGCCAGCGTCCATCCCGCGAAGCGCAATGCTCTCTTCGTATTCGTCGCCCGCCACGTGCTGCGGGATGGGCTCGAACTTCTGGAGCCAGTCGTCGCTGGCATCATTCGGTGTCCCCATTCCGACACACGCACCCCTGCTGCAGTAGTCCGAGGGTGTGCAGACGTCGCGGTCGTCGCAGACCGTGGCCATGTCGGCGTACGGTGTCGAGCATTGCCCAGTCGCCAAATCGCAGGTTCCGACTCGATAACACACCCCAGCCGACTGACAGACTTTGGGCGTCCCCAGGCACATGCCACTTCCCGCACATGCGTCACGTTCGGTGCAGGGATTGCCATCATCGCACTCCGTGCCCTCTGCTCTTGCGATCGCCTCAGTGCAGGCGCCGGTCGCGGCGTTACACGTGCTCGCAAAGTGACAGGCGTCGCCCTCGTCACACTCGATCGGGCGGCCAGCGCACGCGCCATCCGTGCATTGGTCCTGGCTCGTGCATTTCGACCCGTCGTCGCACGCCGCATGATCCGGTTTCGCATTGCCGTCGATACATACCCCGTCGACCGGATTACAAAGGCCCGGCGTATGGCACGTGTCGATGGGTGTGCACGTCACGTTCACTCCCTGGCACACGCCCGCGCGGCAGGCGTCGCCGTCGGTGCAGCCGTTGCCGTCGTCGCAGTTGGCGTCGTCGGGCTTGCCGAGCGTGGTGCAGGCGCCGCTGGGCTCCTGGCAGATCCCCGCGAGGTGACAATCGTCGATGGCCACGCACGGCTTCGCGGTCCCCTTACAGACTCCGTCTTCGCACGCGTCCCCGGTCGTGCAGCCGAGACCGTCATCACAGTCCGATCCATTCGCGTGTTGCGCACCTGCTTTGCATTGGCCCGACTGCGTATCGCAGTTCCCCGCGTCGTGGCACCCGTCCGCGGCGGTGCAGACGACGGCGTCGCCCTTGCAGACACCGGCGTCGCAACGATCCCGGGTCGTGCATGCCTGCCCATCGTCGCAAACGTGGCCGTCGACCTGCCGCGGAAAGACGCAGAGCCCAGTCCCCGGATCGCACGTGCCAGGGTCCTGACAATGCCCCGCGGGGTACCCGTTCAGGGGTGGGCTTGAGCCGGTAATCGCGCCGTGCGACCTCGGTCCGCATGACAACGACAACCATCGAACAACTCGAAAAGCACATCGAACACATGATCCGCGCGCACATCGCGGAGTGCCGGCGACGGGC
>SXIE01000022.1 GCA_005772945.1 Pseudomonadota bacterium | reverse complement strand
GCGCAGGTCCCGGTCGCGGCGGGCACGCTCGGCGTCGCGCCGTTGCAGGTTCCCAGCGGCGGCACATCGCACGGATTCGGGTCGCACGGCGTCGAGCCCGGCACGACGCACCCGCCCTGGCGACAGTCCATCGCCTGGTGGTTGCAGTCGAGCGTCGCCTCGACCGGGTACTCGCACGCGCCCGCCGGCAGGATCGCCGGGTTGCACGTGCCTTGGGACTTGTAGATGCGCGCCACGTCGCCATCGCAATCGGGCGCCGGCGCGTCGACGCACGTCACGTTCTGGCACGGGATGATCGGATCGGGGGGCTTGTCCTTGCACTGGCCGGCGTCGCAGATCTTGCCGCCGAGCGCCGCGCAGTCCTGCCGCTGCGCGACCGGATAGTTGCATTGAACTGCACCGGTCGGGTTCGTCGCGCAGGTCCCGATCGCCGCGTAGACGACCTTGGTCGTGCCGTCGCACTCGGCGGGAGGGGCCGAAACGCATTGCACGCTCGCGCACTTGCCGTCGCCGTCGTCGGCGCACGCAGCGAGCGCGGCGCTTGCCATAGCGAGCATCGCGAAGATTCCAACGATCGATCGAGGCGTGCGTTTCATGTCAGCGTGGTCCGATCTGGAGCGGTTTCTTGATGTCGATGAACGACACGCGGTCGACCACCGCGAGCAGCATGTCGAGCGAGACGCCGCCCGGACGCCCCACGTCGTTCACGCCGACGTCCTCGGCGAAGTCGATGGCGTTGATGAGGACCGAGTCGAGATCGTCCCTGGCGAGCCGATCGCTCGTCACGCCGAAATCCGCGGGGTTCGCGATGTGAATGACCTTGCCGGGCGTGACGCCGTAGATGGTCCAGTGCCGTCCGGTCTTGCCCTTGATGAGGATGCGCAGCATGTCGGTCGCGCCGACCTCGCCCGAGGTGACCTCGCGCAGATCGGCATCGAAGCGGTCGCCCTCCATCGGGAAGCCGAGGAAGGCCGGCAGGGTGAGCGACGTGGGCGGCCGCTCGCCGGCCGGGAAGCGCACGAGCACCGCCGAGCCCGCGGACGGGCGCTTGTCGTTGCCGTCGGCCGGGATGGACGCGGCGACCGCCGTGATGAGGAAGCGCGTGTGCGGCCCGTTGAGCCCGGTGTGCAGCGGCGCCATCGGCAGCGCGAACGGGTCGATGGCCGGCGTGCGCTCGTTCGAATCGGCGAGGCCGTCGGCCGGGTTGGCGTCCTTGTCCGCCGTGTCGGCGCCGCCATTGAGCCCGAGCGCGACCATGAAGCCGTCGACGGTCTCGGCGCCGCCGAGCAGGAAGAGGCCGTCGGCCCAGCCGAGATCGGCGAGGGTGGGAAGCGGGGCGATGGCGAGGTTCGTCACGATCCCCATCGGGGTCGTGAGGACCGGGTTCACGGTCGTGACCTTGGTCGGATCGCCGACGCCGACGACCTCGGTCTCGGGGACGTAGCCCGACCAGAAGCCCTTGAAGAGCGGGAAGACCGCGCCGACGATGGCCGTGAAGTCGAGGTGGCCGCCCGCGATCGCGTCGATGATCTTGCCCGAGTACTCGGAGATGTCCGTCAGATCGAGGCGCCCGCCGAGCGTCCAGAGGCCGCGCTTGCCGGCCGGGGCGCCGAGGACGAAGTAGGGGATGGCGGGGCCGGCCAGGTTGAAGACGACGCCGCCCGGGATGGTGAGCGGGTCCGAGGCGCTCACGCGCGGGATGTGGTGGTTGGGGTCGAGGTAGCGCTTGACGTCGGCGCCGAGAAGGACCGGCAGGCTGAAGTCGAAGAGGGCCGAGCTGAGGCCGTAGGTCGTGACGACGAGCTCGAGCGAGGCGCTCGGGGAGCCGTACTGATACGCGCCGAAGTCCGGGGTGCCCATGAGGACGCCGGTGTTGTGGAGGGTGGTCCCTTCGGCGACGACGGCGCCGGTCGGGTCGAGCTCGATTTTGGAATAGACGGTCTTCGGCAACGCGAGGTCGAGGACCTGTCCGGTCGCGAGGCCCTGCCAGGTGACCCAGTCGTTGTTGTCGGCGAAGACGTGGAGGGTCCAGCCGTCGGCGGGTTGGCCGGTCGCGGTCGCGACGCGCAGGATCCCGTCCGCGGGGATCGGCGCGAGCGCGACGCTCTCGCCGGTCGGGGTCGTGACGGCGTAGGTGCCGGTGACGGGCTCGCCGGTGAGCTCCGTGCGCACGATCACCGTGAGGGTGTCGGTCGGATCCGGCACGACATTGACGACGTCGATGGACGCCGTCTTGTCCCCGGCGTGCGCGGTGATGGTCGTCTTGCCGGCCGTGGCGCCGCCGGTGAGGAGCCCGGTCGCGTTCACGTCCACGACGGCGCCGGTCTCGGCCGTCCAGGTCGGGGTCACCGCGACGACGGCGTTTGCGTCGTCGGGATCGTAGGCCTCGACGTGCAGCTGGAAGGTAGCGCCCGGCGTGAGGACGGGCGCGCGGTCGAGGATGCGGATTTCGAGCTTGGAACGGGACGGCTGCGGGATGCATGCGCCGCCCGCGCAGAGGCCCGAGGCGCACTCCGAGTTCGCGGCGCAGTACCAGGTGTAGCAGGCGCCCGTGTCGGCGTGGCAGCGGCAGTCGAAGCGCTCGTCGAGGCACTGCTCGAGCGCGAAGCCGGTGGTCGTGCAGTCCTTGTCCTCTTGGCAGTTGAAGACCGGCGCGCAGCAGCCCTCAGTGCAGTTCCAGTCGGCCTGTGGCGCGGGGCAGAGGCTCTTGTCGTTCTTGCCGAACGCGTTGAGGCACGGGTGCTCGCAGGCCGCGACCTCGGAGTCGCTCGTCTCGCCGATCTCCTCCAGGCTCGTGTCCGCGGTCTCGTCGACGGCGGTCTCGGGCGTCGTCTCCGCGCCGGTCGTCACCTCTTGCGCGACCTCGTTCGCCGTCGTCTCGGCCGCATCGGGTGCGGTCGCGAGCGTGTCGGTCGTGGCCGTCGTGTCGTCACCGCACGCGACGAAGGCGAGCGCCAGGAACCACGAGGAGCGAGCGCGAGACATAGACACCCCTTGGGCCCCGGACGGCGAGGCCATAGCATTCTGGCGCGAAGCGCTTGCCCGCGACGATTCAGCCGGCGGGACTATATCGGCCGGGGTTCGGGACTTCAAGCACGCTTGCCAAGCGGGCGCGCGCATCGACGAGCACGAGTCCGGTCGGCGTCTCGGCGGCGCGCAGCTCGAGCGCGGTCAGCTCCGGCAGGTGCGCGGCAAGCGCCGCCAGCGCGCGGGTGAGCGGGGGCGAATCGGCCATCGCGACGGCCGGCGTCGCGCGCCCGTCCCAGGCCACGACCGGCCCGACGAGGTTCTTGCCGAGGACGACATGAACGGCGCGCGCACCCTCCGGGAACGCCGCGACGTAGCGGGGCTCGTAGCGGGCCTCGCCCCCGACCGCCGCGAGCTCCGCCTCGAGCGCATCCCAGGCCACCGCAAGCGCCTCCGGGGTTTCCGCCGGCGCGGCCCCGAGCGGCGCCCGATCCGACCCCAAGACCACCGGAAACCCGAGCCGCGCCGCCGCATCGCGTGCCATGCCGAGGCTCGCGACGACCATCGCGGGCGCCTTCTTGCCGCCGCCGAGCGCGGCCAGCAGCTCGAGCGTCGCATGCCGCCCGAGCGTCGCGTGCCGCATGAGCAGCGCCGCCGCCAAGAGCGTCTGCGCGCGCTCGAGGCCCGGCAGCGTCGCCGTCTCGAAGCGCGCGACCCCCGCCCGCAGCGGC
>SXIE01000194.1 GCA_005772945.1 Pseudomonadota bacterium | reverse complement strand
CCGCGCGCGACGCGCAGGCGAACGCGATGCGCGCCGGGGTCGCGGGCGACGTGCGCTTTGACGTGGCGGACGCCCGCAGCTGGTTGCCTCCCGCAGGGCCGGCGGGCCTCATCGTCGCGAACGCGCCCTACGGCGAGCGGCTCGAGGATCGCGCCGGCGCACACGAGCTCATGGAAGCGCTCGGACGGCGTTGGCGCGAGGTCGCGCGGGGTTGGCGCGCGGCGGTGCTGGTCGGGCACCCGGACGATGCGCGCGCCTTGGCGCTCGATCGGACGGAGATGTTCGCGCTGAAGAACGGCGAGCTCGACGTCACGCTCGTCACCGGGCGCATCGACTGAAGCGCGCGGGCAAGCGCTTCGCGCTCTTCGCGAGCGGCGCGCTCTTCGCGAGCGGCCTCACGGCCCCAGCGGCAAGACCCAAATGTCGCTCAGACCGCCATTATCGGCGCGCGGCGCCATGAACGCGAGGTGCGCGCGGCCGAGCGCGAGTCCGGTCAGCCCGAGGATCGGCTCGGTCGTGACCACCGCGCCCGCGAGCGAGGCGACCTGAACGCGCCCGGGCGCGGTCGGCCCGTTGCCGGCCACGCTCGCGTCCGCTTCGAGCCACGCGGCGCGGCCGGCGAGGGCAGGCGTGGCAAGGCTCATCGCGGGTCGCGCCACGATCCGATCGGTGAGGGCGACCGTCAGCTGGCTGTCGACGGTCGTCGCGAAGACATCGCTCGGGAACATGATGTCCGGGTTCACGATGACGGGCCGCGGCCGCCACGCGAGGACACCCGTGTCGAGCGCGAGCCCCCCGATATGATGGTCCACGCCGACCCGCGCCGCGAGGTCGATCGTCGCGTCGATCCCGCCGACCACGGCGACCACGGCGACGACGCGCAGCGTGCTGGTGCCCTCGATCCAGGTCAGCGCCAGCTTGCCGTCCGCGAGCGTGCCGTACGCGGGCGCCCCGTCGGCGAACGCGTTCACCGTGCGCTGCGTGGGCGCGCCGCCGACCGCGAGGTCGAGCTCGAAGATCTCCATGCCCTCGTCGCCGTCGCCCGTGACGCAGGTCGGGCACTCGGCCCACGCGACGCGCGAGCCCGCGATCGCCGGGCGCTGGGCCGGGCCGGGGCGGCGCGCGACGGCGCGCTCGAGGCCGGTGCTGCGGTCGATGGCGAAGACGTCGCGGTCGCCGAAGCGGTCATCGACGTAGACGACCCAGTCGTCGGAGAGGGCGAGCTCGCGGGGCGCGCGGAGGTTCGGCACGTCGAAGGTCTGGGGGGCCGACGCCGCGCTGGGCTCGTCCCACGCGACGATCAGCGGCGCCACCGCGTCCCCGCCAGGCGTCTGCTCGACCCACGCGAAGGCGCCGCTGGCGCCGGCGAGCTCGCTGCGCAGGGCGATCCCTCCGGGCACGAGGTAGCGCGCGTCGAGCTTGAGCACGAAGAGCGGCGTCGACTCGCTGCGGATTTCGCCGTCACCGCTATGATTCTCGCTGTCGCTCGTGTCCGCGACGGCGTCGGGTTCGCTCGTGTCGAAGGGGACGACCTCGAACATCCCGCCCGCGTCGAGCGCGCCGCAGCCGGGCGCCCATCCAGCCAAGAGCGCGCACCCTGTCCCCGCCACGACGAGCCCGCGTACGTTCATGGGCTCGGAGGAAAGCAAAAAGCGAGCCCCGCGGGGGGCCGCTTCTGATGCGCCCGGGACAATCGTCCGCGGCGCGGGCTGCCCACGTGCTTGCCACCTGCGCACAGGTGCTTTGCACCCGACCGGTTCGTGGCCTCGCCCCCTCGCCCCCTCGCCAGACCGCACACGTTTTGAGAGGCTTCGCATCGGGCGTCTCACGTCGGGTCACGCCTCACGGAGCTTTCCCGCCATGCGCACCCCGATTCGACTCGTGCTCACCTCGTTCGTCGCTTGCGCTCTGGCCGCCTGCCGCACGGCCGCGCCGTCTCCCGACGGTCCTGGCCCGGACGGGCCGCCGCACGGCGAAGCGCTCCGTCGCGCCGTCGTCGGCCACTGGCATGGCACCGCGCACGACGGCACCGACACGACCGAGGCGGTGCGACTCACGCTCGGCGCCGATGGGCAATACAACCTCTCGGCGGGCGCCGTCGGCGCGGAACAGGCGTGGTCCGTCCACGGCGGACTCGTCTACCTCGAGCAGGACAGCGAAGAGGACCTCGCCGACGGCGGGATCTGTTTCGTCGCGACGCGCATCGACAAGGACCACCTCGAGGGCCGGTGGGCCTGGGGGCGCTCGGCGAGCGACTGCGACGACGACACCTACGAGGTCGTCCTCGATCGCGATGCCGAGACCGAGTAAGAACGAGGTGAATCCGATTACCCCGGAGGTGAATCCGATTACCCCGGAGGTGAACGCGGAGATACTGGCAGCATTGGCGGCATTGGGTCCGCGGGCGCGCGGGGACCGATACCCTGCCGAGCTGCGTGACGGGATTGTCGTCTGGGTTCACGCGGAACGGCGCCGGGGCCGCGCCTGGCAAGAGATCTCGGCCCGCCT
>SXIE01000193.1 GCA_005772945.1 Pseudomonadota bacterium | reverse complement strand
GTCGCCGTCCAGGTCGACCGGGCTCGCGCCCGCCGCGCAGGCGACGCTGGCCGTGCACGCGCAGTCGGCACCGCTCGGGTCGCTCGGGCCCTTCGCGCACGCGCAGCTGTCGCTGCAGCCGTCGCCGGTGGTGTCGATCGCGAGCTCGCCCGGGCCGCACACCGGCGGGGCAGGGCAGGCGCACTGGCCGGCCTCGGGCGGAACGAAGTCGCATTGTCCGACGCACGCGCCAGCGTCGCACGCGAGCCAAGGCCCGCAGGTCGGGCACGGAAACGCGCACGGGACCTCGGACACGAGGCCCTGCGCCTGGCAGTCACACGAGGTCGTGCACGGGCGCGTGCAGCGGTCCGGGCAGCCGTCCCCGTCGAGATCCGACGCGACCAAAGCGCCCGCGCAGGTCAGCTTCGTCGGGCAGGCGCATTGCCCGTCGGGTCCCGCGAGCGCGCCGGTCGGGCACATGCACGACTCGGCGCAGCCGTCGTCGTTCGTGTCGAGCGGCTGCCCGCCGGTGCACACGGGGCTCGGGCACCCGGGGCACGTGTCGGGGCAGCCGTCGTGGTCCGCGTCGGTCGGCGCTTGTCCCTCGAAGCACGTCGGCGGCTCGCACAAGTCGCAGGCGTCCGCGCAGCCGTCGGCGTTCGTGTCGATCGGGCGCCCCAGGTCCGCGCATGTGAACGGCGCGCAGCAGGCGGCGCCGACGTCGACCAGCGTGCCGTCGTTACAGCGGCAGCTCTCGCGGCAGCGATCGCCGTCGGCGTCGAAGGCGCTCGCGCCCGCACCACAGGCGGCCGGGGCGCAACACGCGCCGTCGCTGATCGCCTCGTGAACGCAGCCGGTCTCGCCCTCGCCCTCCGGAGGCGCGCAGTGATCGCGCGTGCAGGGCGCGCCGTCGTCGCATTGGGCGTCGTTCAAGCAGCCGCCCACGCAGGTGAGCGTCGCCGGATCGCAAGCGCCCGTGCCGCAGATCCCCGCGAGCTCCGGCAGACAGCCGACGCACGCGAAGGTCCGCGGATCGCAGAGCCCCCCGCCGCACTCGGCGTCGCTCGCGCACCCGACGCACACGGCGAGAGACGGGTGGCAGCGGCCGCTCGCGCAGTCGCCGTCGGCGACGCATTGCACGCACGCGTGGCGCGCGACGTCGCAGTGGCCCGGAGCGCAGTCGACGTCGTCCATGCACTCGACGCAGCGCAGCGAGCGCGGGTCGCAGATGCCGCCGTGCGGGCAGCTGAGATCGGCTTCGCAAGCCAGCGCGGAGGCCGCCGAGTCGACCGGGCGGCCGAGCGCCGGATCGCGCCCGTTGTCATGGCATGCGGCCACGGACAGCAGCGCGACGAACGCGATCGTGATGCGCGATGTCATGGGCCCGCACCTCCGGTCGTCCCTTCCGGTGCCGTCGTCGCTTCGTCGCTCTTTTGGCAGGCGCCCGTCGCAAGGCACGCGCCGCTGGGGCACTCCGCGTCGCTCGCACAGCCGCACTGGTACTTGAAGGGGCCGGACTGAAGGCAGCTCGAGCCGTTGCAGTCGCCGTCGTCTTCGCAGCCGCAGACCCGCGCGTGATTGCAGCGGCCGAGCGGGCACTGTGAATCAGCGTCACAATGCCAGCGTGCCGGCTGGAAGCGGTAGCAGCGCTGGCCCTCGCAGTCGTAGCCGCTCGGGCACGGATGCGCCTCGTTGCAGCCCGCGCCCTCGATTGGGGCCGGCTGGGCGCAGGCCCCAATCGCAACGGCGGCCGCGGCGACAAACATCACCGCAAGCCATCCGCGGGCAGTACCGGCGCCCGTACGGGTCGAGGTCCTCCGCATCAAAACCCCGTCCGGAGGCGCACGCCGTTGCTGATCAGCTCGATCCCCAGCGGCGGTCGCCACGACTCGATGCGAGCGGGGTGGGGGTCGAGGACGAAGAGCAGGATCCCGGTCAGCGCGGCGGCCCCGCCGACCCCATAAAGGATGGCGGCGCCGGTCTGGTAGGTGCCGATGTCGCCATTGAGGCGGCGGCGCTGGTCGGCCCAGGGGGCGCTCTCGGCGTCGCTGGCGAGCGCGTACGCGTGGACCTGCATGCCGATGCCGGCCGCGGTCGCCGCGAGCCCGGCGCCGAGCGTCACCCAGGCCGTGTCGTTGTCGTACCAGGGCGCTTGGATGAAGCGCTCGAGCGTGAGGTCGCCGAGGTAGTCGAGCGTCAGGTATTTCTCGGCGTAGGGCAGGTCGAAGGCCTGGTGGAAGAGCGTGCGATCGAAGTACTCCGAGCCCGGGCCGCGTGCGGAGAGCTTGCCGCGCGCGCGCTTCTCGAGCGCGGCGAGCGCGAGCTCACCGTTGGCCTTCGCCGGGACGACCCACTCGGCCTCGTCGGCGACGAGGGTGGCCTCGCCAGGGCGCGTGAGGGCAAGCCAGAAGGCGGGGCTCCCGGCCGTGCGATGGAAGTCGGCGTAGCGCACGAGGTCCTCGTCGACGACGTGGGCCTTGCCGGCGATCGTGCGATCGATGCGAAGTTTCGCGCGGAAGCGGCCGCGCGCCAGGTCGACGATCGCGATGTTGGGGTCGGTCAGCGGCGGCCGGATATACGGCGTCACGCGGATGGTCGGGTTCTTGACGCGCGCGTTGGCCGACGAGACGAAGGCCGCGAGCTCGGCGAAGGTGATCTGTTGATCGTCGTCCAGATCGGCCGCGCCGAGGAGCCCCGAGCGCACCTCGTGGCTGAAGATGCCGGCCAGATAGCGGCCCCATTCGTGCGTCTCGCCGAGCGAGCTACTCGCCAAGATGACGCCGACATTCGGGTAGTCGGCGAGGTCGAGGCGCGAGGCGCCGACCGGTCGTCGCTCGGCGGGGGCGCCGCGGCCGTTGACCATGAGGGCCGCATTGCAGGCGTCGATCATGAGGATGACCGTGTCGTCGGCGGTCGGCGCGAGCACGCGCCCGAAGAGGTCGCGCGCCGTGAAGCGCCCGTCCGCGAGGTAGACGTAGCCGCGACCCTCGGCGTCGACGCTGCCGTGGCCCGAGTAGACGAAGCAGAGGATGGGCCGGTCGCCGGCCTGTTTGGCGCGCGCCATGGCCCCGCGCAGCTCTTGGAGCGCGTCGAGGACGCGGGCGCGCGTGGGCGCCGCGACGTGCCGCTCGCCGAGGAGTCCCGCCGTCTCGTCGTCCATCTCGGTAAAGACGAAGGCCTTCTCGCTGATGGCCGCGAGGACCTCGTGGTCGCGCAGCGCGTCGTCGTCGGCATAGCGCAGCGGCGCGAGCTGCGGATCGTCCGAGCGGTTCCAGCCGATAACGAGCGCAAAGCGCCGATCGGCCGCATGTGCGGAGGCGCTAAGAGCCGCCCAGATAGCCATCGCCAGCGCGACGCGAACCATCATCGGGGCGCCTCGATGCCGTGATCGGCGGCGGTTCCAGCGACGATGCGCGTGTCGATCACCTGCACGACCTCCTCGGGGCCCAGCCCCAGGCGGCTTCCGACGCTCGCGGCGAACTCGCGCCCAGCGACCTCGGATGGTAGCGCGGTATCGCTCGCAGCGTCGAGCGCCGCGCCGACTTCGGAGAGCGTGCGTGCCCGGGTCGTGAAGATTGCCACGAAGCGCGTCTTGCCGACGATATGCCGCGCCCCGACGCGCACCTCGAACGGCAGCGGCTTGTAGCGCGTCACGGTGATGGCCAGGCTCTGGCCTTCCTCGGGGGTCGGCGCGATCCAGACGACGCGCTCGCCGGGCGCCCGATCGGGCTGCAGCGCCACGACGAAGAGCCAGCCGAGCTCCGACTTCTCGTTCGTGTAGGTCAGGCGCAACCAGTCGTCCGCGTAGAGCTGCGCCGTCGCGATCGCCTCGTACTCGCCGCCGTCGGCCGTCACGCCGCCGATCCCCAAGCCGACCCGTTCCTCGGGCCAAGCCCCGTCGCCGAGCCCGCGCGCCTGAATGTGATCGTCGTTCACATCCCCATGCACATCGACCCCAGCGGGCCGCGTCGCAAAGACCACGAGCGCGGCCGCTCCCAGCGCGCCTACCAGCGCCCACAGCCCGCGCCACGCCCGCTGCTTCGCCGGATCCGCGACCCTGCCGCCGAGCGCCACCGCGACCGCCGCGTCGCCCATCCGGCGCAGCTCGAAGCCGCTCGGGACCCCGCTCGCGCCCCCCGTCATGAGCCGATGGCGCACGATCTGCGCCCGATGGTGCGCGGCCGCGGCCGTCGATTCCCGTAGTGCCGTGCGCAGCGCCCGCTCGTCCTCGGCGCGCCAGGCCTTGGCCGGGTCGAGGTAGCGACGCGTCAGCGCCACGGCCCGTCGGGGTGGCGCTTGGCGGCCATCGCGGGCAGCCGCTTCGCGGCCTTCGCGAGATGCATGGCCCTCAGGTCCCATCGATGCCGTGCTCCTTGAGATAGCGCGTCATCTTCTTTCGCACGTCGGCGATCACCTTCCGCAGGCGATAGCGCGTCAGCGACAACGCCTCGGCGAGCGTCTCCTCGGCCTCGCCGTCCGTGAAATACCGCGCCAAAACCGCCTTCTCGGTCGCGTCGCTCAGGCTCTCGCGAAACTTCCGGCACACGCTCTCGGCCTCAGCGTCGATCAGCTCGAGCTCGGCATCCGGCTCTGCTTGCGGCACCGCGGCCACCTCGGTCTCGGGCGTCCGCGCGAAGCGGCGACCGCGATCGAGCATCTGACGGCAGATATTCTGCGCGAGCCCGCGCAAGAAGCGCGCGTAGTCCTGGATGCCGTCATAGGCCAGCCGCGCGCGCTCCTCGAAGGCCGCCGCGAAGATGTTCTGCACCGCATCGTCGCGCAAGACGGGGTCGAAGAACCCGCGGAAACCGCCGAAGCCTTGGCTCACAATCGTGTACGCCAACGGCGCGTAATTCCGGTACACGGCCGCCATCGCCCATCGTTCTCCCCTGCGAAAGGCCTCGCGGCACTTCGCATCGTCGCGTAGAAGATCGTTGCCCACAGTCCTCGAATGCTAGGGCGATGGTCCTTTCCGGACCTGGCGGTGGTTCGTCGAAGTTTCGCGAAGGCCGCCTCGCGGCTGCCCACGCGGCCGCAGAATGCGCAGGGACCGCCCGCCCTCTACCATGAAGGGCGCGCGTTGACAGGTTCCCGATCGGGCCGCCAGACTGTCCCCCTTGGAGGCCCCGCGGTGCTTTATACCGATCCCGACTTCATCCAGCTCAACGCGCGCTTCATGGACAGCATCCTGCGCCGTTGGGAAATGCTGCTCGAGCACGCCATCCATCTGCGCCACGGCGGCCTCTCCCCCGAGGACGCCGACCAGGCGGTCGACAATATCCGCCAGGGCGCGCTCGAGTCCGACATGGAGATGGCGGGCCTGCGCGGCGAGGCCGCCCAGAACGGCTGGTCCTTCCCGCTGGACGACGTGACGCAAGCCCACGACCTCGACGACGTCGAGCGCCAGGTGCTCGAGCTGGCGCTCATGCCGCTGCTCGATCTGACGTTCCGGCGCCGCCTCGCGCGCTTCAACAACAACATCTTGCTCGACTTCGTCGACGTCGACCTCGCGCTCCAGCTCCTCTTCGGCAGCCGCGTCGAGCGCCTTCAGTCGCGGCGGTACTTCGCGTCCGATTCGAAGCTCATCCAGCACAAGCTGACCTCGCTCGAGCGCGCCAAGGAGCCCAAGGGCGACGGCGCGCTCGCCCAGGAAATCAAGGTCCCGGAGCGGCTCGCCGACTTTGTCCTCTGCCGCCGCAGTATCGACGCCACGCTGCGCGCGTTCGCCGATCTCAAGGACCCTGTCGTTCGGCTCGACCAGGTCGCGCTGCTCGGCGAGGACATGGACGAGCTGCGCCAGATCCTACGCCACTTCGCCAACCCCTCCGGCCGCCCGCAGCTCAGCCCGAACCCGCCGCATGCGGGCCCGTTCGTAGGCCCCAACGGCCTCGCCATCGCGATCGTCGGCACGCCCGGTACCGGCAAATCGATGCTCGCCGAGGCGCTCGCCTTCGAGCTCCGTCGTCCGCTCATCGTGGTCGACTGCGCGACGCTCGCCGGCGATCCGCGCAGCTTCGTCCTGCTCGTCGCCGACCTCTACACCGAGGCGCGCGTGCAGGGCGCGGTGCTCGTCTTCGATCGCTGCGAGTCCCTCGTCAGCAAGGGCAACGCGAAGCTCCCGCCGCTCCTCTCGCAGCTCGAGCGCCACGGCGGGCTCGTCATCTTCACCTCGAACCGCCCCGACGAGATCGACACCAGCGTCGAGCACTACGTCGGCTTCCAGCTGACGCTCGCGATGCCCGACGTCGATCAACGTACGCGCATCTGGCAGACGCACATGCCGGGCGACGTCGCCATCCACCCCGAGGTCGACCTCGACGATCTCGGCACGCGCTTCGAGCTGACGGGCGGCCAGATCGCGGCCGCCTGTGGGCTCGCCGAGCAACGCGTGCGCGCCGGAACCGACCACCCGATCATCACGACCGTTCTGCTGAAGTCGTGCGCGCAGGCGCAGATCCGCGCGAACATGGACGACCTCTCGGTGCGTTCGCGCATCAACCTGACGCTCGAGGATCTGATCCTGCCGCAGCGCGAGATCGCGATGATCCGCGAGGTCCTCACCGCCTGCCGTAACCGCATCTTCGTCATGACGAAGTGGGGTTTCGGCAAGCGCCTCGTGACCGGCAAGGGTATCACCGTCCTCTTCAAAGGCGACCCCGGCACGGGCAAGACGCTGTGCGCCGAGATCCTGGCCTCCGAGCTCGGCATGAAGCTCTACCAGGTCAGCATCCCGCGCATCGTGTCGAAGTACGTCGGCGAGACCGAGAAGAACCTCTCGAAGATCTTCGCCTCCGCGCGCGCCAACCACTGCATGCTCCTCTTCGACGAGGCCGACTCGCTGTTCGGCAAGCGCGTGACCAACGTCGAGAGCTCCATCGACCGCTTCTCGAACATGGAAACGAACCTGCTCCTGCAGGAGATCGAGCGCTTCGAGGGCGTCGTCATCATGACCACCAACCTCGACAAGAACATCGACGACGCGTTCGCCCGCCGCATCATGTTCAAGATCGACTTCCCGAAACCGGACGCGAAACACCGGCACCTGATCTGGAAAAAGCTCGTCCCGAAGGACTGCCCCGTCGCCGAGGACATCGACTACGAGGCGCTCGCCGACTCGTTCGAGCTGGCCGGCGGTAACATCAAGAACGCAGTCGTCCGGGCCGCCTACCGTGCGGCCGAGCGGCGCGACAAGATCACCTGGGACGACATCGAATTCGCGGCCGAGAAAGAGTGCATCAACGCAGGGAAGCTGTTCCGCGCGTCGAAGCTGCGGGAGTGGTAGGCGGCCGTTGACACAGGGCCGTGATCGCTAGGGCCGTGACAGGAAGAAGGCGGCCAAGACCCCGCCCGCGACGACGATGGCGCCGATGACGAGGTAGAGCGCCACGCGGCCGCGTCGGGCGCGCGTTTCGGACGACGAGAGGGCGCGGCGCGCCGCCTCGATCTTCTCGCGGCTCGGGGCGTGGCGGTTGCCGCGTGCGGTCGTCGAGTCCTGGATCGCCGGGAGCGTGGCGGCGTCGTTGAAGGCACCGACGCTGCTGCGCTCGGGCACCGTGACGGCGGACTTCGCCGGTGTCCGGTCCGGGCGCGTCTTGCGGCCGCGTGTGACGGGCATGTCCGGGGGGTCGACCCGCTTGCGAACCGTGTCGGCATCGGCGTGCACTTCGATGCGCGCGCCGCCCTGCTTGCGCGCGGCGGCCTCGGCGACCGCCTCTTTGATCGAGGCAAACTCGGAGGTGCTGAGCGGCGACGCGAGCGAGCGCAGGCGCGCGAGATCGAAGTTCTGCGCGATCGTCGCCGACATGTCGTCCTCGAGGACGCCCTGGCCGGTCTCCATGTAGAAGCGCAGATCGGCGCCGAGCTCGGTCGCGTCGCGCTGCCGCATCTTGGGCTCGCGCAGGAGGCTCTTGCGGATGATGGTCCAGAGCTCGGTCGGCACGTTCGGCGGGCACACGATCGCGTCCTCGCCGAGGCGCACGCGCCAGTCGAGGTAGTTGATGAGGCCCTGCTTGCCGGTCGCGCCCCTACTGCCCTTGTCGTAGGGGAAGAGCTGCGTCCCGGACACGAGCTGGTAGAAGATCGTCCCGAGCGCGAACACGTCGGCCGGCGTGTCGGTCTTCTGGCGCGTGCGGTCCTTCTCGTGCGGATCGAGGATCTGCTCGGGCGCCATGAACTCGGGCGTGCCCGCGATGAGGCCCGCGTCAAGGTCGTCGAGGAAGTCCTTGCCGGAGAGGATGTCGGCCTGCTCGTACAACTGCAGGAGCCCCTGCGAGTCCTGCACCAGCCCGAAGTCCATCAGCTTCACCTGCCGATCGGCATGCGTGATCATGATGTTCTCGGGCGTGATGTCGCGGTGCGTGAGGCCGAGCTTGTGTAGGCCCTCGAAGCCGTCGCACAGCTGCGCCATCAGCTGGCACGCGGTGCGCTCGGGGATGGCCTTCGCGCTGCGCAGGATGGCGCCGAGCGTGAAGCCGTCGATGAAGTCCATCGCCACCCACGGGTGGTCTTTCGCTTGCCCGTGCCCGCGGTATTGCACGCAGTTGGAGTGCACGGGCAACTGCTGCATGATCTTGATTTCACGCTGGAAACGGCGCACCGCCTGAACGTCGTCGCGGCTCAGCATCTTGACGGCGGCGCGCTCGCCGTTCGGCGCCTTCGCCTCGAACACCCAGGCGAACTTCCCGGCGCCCACAAAGCGCACGAGTTCGAACACCACGCTGCGAGTGGTGGCTCCACGGGCCGTGCGCGGGGGGACCAACTGGCCTTCGACCCGCGTGCCCACGAACTGGGACGGCACAGACGACATCTCGGAACATCACGCTTTCGCGTTGGCAACCGCCTCGCGAACCTCGCGCCTGCGGTGACCCCGCGTTTGCGCGAGGCACTGGCGTGAGCTTCGACCGAAGCGCCGCGAAGCGCAAGGGGCGCCCGGTCGCAGACCGCCCGCGAACAAGGCTGGTCCGCCGCGTGTGCGACAAATGTCATAGGTTTTGAGTAGTTCAATGCGTTTGCGGGGCGTTCGGCGAGGGTCGCATTGATCGGCGGTGCGCCACGAGGGCATCGTGCAGTCCGGGTCTCAGGGGGTGACGATCATGCACCGCGATTGCCTGTCGATGCCGATCGTCCTTGCGCTGGCGTTGCTCGTACCGGCTTGCGACGCGGGCGCGCCGTCCGAGGCGTTCTTCATGCCGGCCGGGGCGCTGACGGTCTACGACCGCAGTGCGCAAGCGTTTCAGCGCACGCCCGAAGTGCTCGGCGGCGCGGCGCTCACCCGCCATCGCGCCGGCGCAACGGCCTTCGGCACGACCTTCGCGGCGGCCACCGGCCTGGGTCCGACCTTCAACCACACGAGCTGCACCGGGTGCCATGTCGCTGCGGGCCGCGGCTTGGCGGTCGTCGGCCCCGAGCTGGGCGCGTCGCCGATGCTGGTGCGGGTGTCGCTCGCACCGGCCCTGGCCGGGCGTGCGCCGCCCGAGGTCCCGGGTGGGCCGATCCCCGTCCCTGACCTCGGCCTGCAGCTCCAGGACCACGCGGTCGCGGGAGCCGCCATCGAGGCCAGCGTCCGCCTCGCCTGGGACGACGTCCCGGGCACCTACGGCGACGGCCAGGCCTACACCCTGCGGCGCCCACGCGTCACGATCACGCGCCCCGATGGCACGCCGCTCGGCGCCGGGGTGCTGACCTCGCTCCGCATCGCGGCCCCGGTGTTCGGGCTCGGGCTGCTCGAGGCCATCCCGGCGGCGGACCTCGAGGCCCGCGCCGATCCCGACGACCGCGACGGCGACGGGATCTCGGGACGCGCGAACCACGTATGGGACCCAGCCCATGGCCGCGCCGCGCTCGGGCGCTTCGGCTGGAAGGCCAACACGGCCTCGCTCGCGGCGCAGGTCGCGGCCGCCTATGTGAACGACATGGGCGTCACGAACCCCGTCTTTCCGGCGGCCGACGCGCCGCCCGAGCTCGACCCCGCGACCCTCGCCGACAACACCTTCTTCGTCGCGACGCTGGGCGCGCCCGAGCCGTGGCCGGGCGAGAGCGCGGCCGAGCGCGCGGCCGTTGCCCACGGCGAGAGCGTGTTTCGAGCGTTCCGGTGCGATGGCTGTCACGTCGAAACGCTCGCGACCGGCGCCGCCGGGACGATCGGCGAAATGCTTGGTGGTCAAACGATACACCCCTACACCGATCTGCTCCTCCACGATCTCGGCGAGGCCCTCGGCGACAGCCGCCCCGACTTCGAAGCGACCGGAACCGAGTGGCGCACCGCGCCCCTCTGGGGTCTCGGCCTGACGCAGACGGTGCTGCCGGGCGCGGGCTTCCTCCACGATGGGCGCGCGCGCGATGCGGCCGAGGCCATCCTCTGGCACGGTGGCGAGGCCGAGGCGGCGCGCGAGGTCTTCCGGTTGGCGCCGGCCGCGGACCGGGCCGCGCTCTTGGCGTTTCTCGCCTCGCGCTGAACGCCTCGCGCGCCTGCCTGCGAGTGCGTTGACGCTCGGTTCCGCGGTGCTAGGGTCGCGGGCATGCTCGAGGTCCGACAGCTCCGCAAGCATTTTGGACAGGCCGTCGCGGTCGATGGCGTGAGTTTCACCGTCGCCGCGGGGACGTGCGTGGGGCTGCTCGGACCCAACGGCGCCGGCAAGACCACGACCGTCTCGATGATCGCCGGAGTGCTCCATCCCGATGGAGGCGAGGCGCTCCTCGCGGGCGCGCCGTTTCGCGGCGACACCGATCCGCGCAAAGCGAAGCTCGGGCTCGTGCCGCAGGAGCTCGCGCTCTACGAGGAGCTCTCGGCCGACGAGAACCTGCGCTTCTTCGGGGCGCTCTACGACCTCACGCCAGCCGCTCTGCACAAGGCGATGGACGAGGCCTTGGCGTTCGTCGGACTTGCAGATAGGCGCAAGGATCGGGTGAAGGACTTCTCGGGCGGGATGAAGCGCCGCCTCAACCTCGCGGCCGCGCTGCTTCACGATCCAGATCTACTCATTTTGGACGAGCCGACCGTCGGCGTCGATCCCCAGAGCCGCGCCGCGATGTTCGCGAACCTCGAGGCGTTGAAGGCGCGCGGCAAGGCCATCCTCTATACGACCCATTATATGGAGGAGGCCGAGCGACTCGCCGACCGCCTCGTCATCATGGAACGCGGGCGCGTCGTCGCCGACGACACGCTGCGCGGACTGGTGCGGGCGCATCCGATCGCGCAGCGTCTCGTGGTCGAGCTGCCCGGCGCGACCCCAGCATCTTCGTGGCTCGAGCCGCTTGGGCGGCGGGCCGGGGTGGTCTCGGCGACCTTGATCGACGGCGCGCTGACGCTCGAGCTCGCGGACCTCGCCGACGCCCCGGCGATCCTCGCGTGGCTCCAGAGCGAGGGTCTCCGCCTCGGACACTTCGCCTCCGAGAAGCCGAACCTCGAGGCCATCTTCCTCGCGCTGACGGGCCGTGCCCTCCGCGACGCCTAGGACGAAAACCGCCATGAGCTTCCGACCGATTCGCGCGATCGTCCGCAAGGACCTCCTCGTTCACCTGACCGATCGGCGCGCCGTCATCCTGTCGTTTTTGCTGCCGGCTGCGCTCGCGGCCTTCATGTCGATCGCATTTCGCAGCTCAGGGGATGGACCCAAGGCGCTGCGCGTCCCCATCCTCGTCAGCGACGAAGATCAGAGCGAGGGCTCGCGCCGCCTGGTCGCGGCACTGCAGGCCGATCCCGCGCTGACGGCCACGCCGATGGGGCGCGCGGAGGCTGAGGAGGCGGTGCGCGGCGGCCACAACGTCCTCGCGCTCGTCTTGCCCAAGCGGTTCGCCGAGACCACCATCGCGGCCCTCGCCGAAAAAATGCGTCGATCCGACACCGGCGCTGCGGCCGCGGCCCCGACGGACCTCGCTACCGTCGTGTTCATCACCGATCCAACCTCACCCGCGGGCGCCGGCATCGCGGCCAGTCTCATCCGTAGCCGCATCGTCGACGCGCTGGCCGATCCCGCCGTCAAGGCGCGCCTCGCCGCGTGCGGCGACCTGAATATGGCCTACCGCGTCGACACCCTCTCGGCGGCCACCGAGCGCTACAGCGGCGCCGGTCACGCCGTCGCCGGCATGGCCGTGCAGTTCATCCTGATGGCGGCGATCGAGAGCGCCGTCATCCTCATCACCGAGCGCCAGCGCGGGCTCTGGCGCCGCATTCGCACGGCGCCGATCAGCCGCGCGCGCGTACTGACGGCGCGCATCATCAGCTCGGCGATCATCGCGCTCATGACGCTCGCGTTCCTCGTGCTCTTCGGGCGCTTCGTCCTCGGCGTCGAGCTCAACGGTAGCCTGCTCGGGCTCGGGCTCGTGTCGCTCACGTTCGCGCTGATGGCGTCCTCGGTCGGCGTCTTCGTGTCGACGCTGGGCAAGACGCCGCAGGCCACGCGCGGCGCCGGGCTCTTTGTCATCCTGGTGATGGTGATGCTCGGCGGCGCCTGGGTGCCGACGTTCATCCTGCCGGATTGGCTCCAGACCGTGACGCAGTTCATCCCGACGCGTTGGGCGGTCGACGGGCTCGACGCCGTCATGTGGCGGGGCCAGGGAATCGAGGCGGTGCTCGCTCCGAGCGCGCTCATGCTGGGCGTCGCGGCGGTGCTGGCGATGCTTGCCGCCTGGCGCTTTCGCTGGGAGGAGTAGGCGACGCGTGGCCGCAGGGGCCACCGCGGCACCGGATCACTGGACCTGGACCCGCGGCACGCGCACGTCTCCGGTCAGCGCCACAGCCCGACCGCACCGAGCAGCGCGATCGGCACGAACAGCGCCCACTGCGGCAGCCGCCATTTCCCGAGCCGCGTCCAGACGACGAGCCACACGCTCAACAGCCCGAACGCGGCGGCCAGCGCGGTCATGAGCACCGCGAGCTCGCGCGACTCCTCGCGCACCGCGCCCACGCCGAAACCGATCGGCATCGCCACCAGCACGAGCGACACGAGGTGCCAACAGTAATAGGCGGTGTACTTGACGACCGGATCGAGCTCGCGGCTCGCAAGGAGCGGGCGCGCAACGGCGGCCCCGCCGGCGAAGAGGTGCACTCCGGCGGTGAAAAGCGACAGCGCGGCGGCGGAGAGGAGCCATGGATCCATGCCTCCCACTCTACGGGCCGATCCGCCATCCCGTCACGCGTGCGCGCGACGTTCCTCGCAAACAGATTTCGCTTCTTCCCCGCGCCGCGGGTGAACGAGACGCGCGCCCGGACGCGCGCCCGCCTCATCACGCCCCAGGGAGAACCGATGGATCCGCAAGAGCGATCGTACTTCGTCCTCGCCGCGCTGACCGCGCTGCCCCTCATCGCCTGTACCGACGTGGTCGTCCCGCCTCTCGGAATCGTCGACCAGCCGAGCGCCTATAGCGCCTTCGATTGCACGGCAAGCGCCGCGGGGTGCGCGGTCGCGGCCAGCGAGGGCGCGACGCCGGCGTTCATCTCGCCTATCAATCAGAAGCTGTCGGGCACGCTACCGGGCTCGCTCGAATACGAGCTCCAGAAGCTCAGCCGATCGGTCGCGAAGCTGCCGGCCTTGACCCTCGCGTCGCCCGCCACGCCCACCGCGCCCCCGGTCGTGTCGCCGCTGCCGGCCATCGGCGGCGAGGCGTGCGCGCCCGAAAAGGTCACGCTCGATCTCGACGGAACGGGCGCCAGCCGCGACTACTGGATGGTCTTTCTCGGGCAGTGCAACGGTGCCAATCGCCTGACGCGCGTGAAGCAACAGGGCAGCTACGGGACGTGCCAAACGCATGCGGCGCTGACCGCGATGGAGACCCTCGCGGGCTACCAACTCGGCGGCCAGAACGCGTCCTTCAGCCCGGTCGATCTCGCCGAGGCCGCGGCCTACACGCGCTGGAAGACCGGCACAACGTGCCCCACGGGCCTCCCCCACTGCTACCAGGCGACGCTCGAAAGTACCTTTCCGTACATGGCCTTTCACGCCGCCGCGCCCTCGGGCGTCCAGCCCAACGACTGGAGCGGCGGCGAGATGGGCACGATGCTCGAGACCATGTACGGGCCCGCCAGCAAGAACTTCTCGGCGGAGTCGCTGTGGCTCGATCTCCCGTCCACGGCCGGCAACGGCGGGGTCGTGGCGTGCTCGAACGCCGCCAACCTGACGACCGGCAAGGCCGTCACTCAGTGCACCGAGGCCGTCGAGGTCGCGGCGGGCGCGCTGGTGGTCTCGGCGGCCAGCGAGCAGAAGATCGTCGGCGACCAGTGCCTCGACGTCGGCACGAAACAGAAGACGACGTGCACGGCGAAGGGGTTCCAGGACGGCACGATCGAGGTCGATTATCAGCAGGTCGATGACCTCGTCAAAGCCGCCGTGAAGGCCGGTTACCCGGTGGTGACCACGATCAAGTGGTGGCTCGCTGGCGCGCGCGTCCACGCCGACGCCGGCAATCCCGAGTGGTCCTTCGTGCGGGTCGATCCGGCCCCGCTGGGCCAACTCGACTCGGCCGGCAACGCCGTCTTCGTCGACGCCGATCAGAGCGACGCAGCGAAGGCCGCTGCGCCCGATCGGGTCTTCGGCGGCACGCTCTACAAGTTCTGGTCGAACCACGAGGTCGCCGTGGTCGGCTACCTCGCCGCCGTCAACGACGCCAACGAGCAGTACTTCATCATCAAGAACAGCCACGGTGAGTCGACCGAGAGCGACCAAGCGACCAAGGGCAAAGACGAGTTCGTCGTGCTCCGAACGCCCGGTACCTCGGGCAGCCCCGTCGCGCCCCTGAGCACCAAGCGCATGCTGTTCCTCCCGGCATTCTCCAAGGGCACGCTCGCCACCGAGTGGACGCACTACACGGTGATCAAGAGCGTCAGCGCCGGCGTGCGCGGACCCGACGGAGCGATCCTCAGCACCATTCCGGCGTCCGCGTCCTGGAAGAAGGACACCGACGGCGACGGCGTTCCGGATCTCAAAGACAACTGCCCCTTCGGCTGGAACAAGGACCAGGGGGACTTCGACGGCGACGCGGTGGGCGACGCGTGCGACTACTGCCCGGGTCGCTACGACCGCTATCAGCGCCACTCGCTGCCGTATGTCCTGCGCGACGACCCAACATGAAGCATCTCGAGAGCGCCGACTACTGGAGCGGCACCTGCGAGGATCCCGACGGCGACGGTGTCCTCGATGCCGCCGACAACTGCCCCGACGTGTCGAATCCGGATCAGGCCGACGCGGACGTGGACGGCGTCGGCAACGGCTGCGACAACTGCAAGCTGGCCAAGAACCAGGCCCAGTGGGACGCGGACCAGGACGGCCTCGGCGACGCCTGCGACAACTGCGCGGCCTCGGCCAATCCGGCGCAGGCGGATCTGGATGTCGATGGGATCGGCGACGACTGCGATCCCGACGTCGACGGGGACGGGGTCGCGAATAGCCAGGACAACTGCCCGCTCATCGCCAACCCGATCCTCCTTGGCGCGAGCCACCATGCGGCCGGCCAGGCCGACGCCGATGCCGACGGGATCGGCGACGCCTGCGACAACTGCGTGCGTACGGCCAACGCCGACCAGAGCAATGTCGACGGGGATCCGAAGGGCGATGCCTGCGACGCCGACATTGACGACGACGGCGTCCTCAACGGCCAGGACAACTGCCCGACCGTCTTCAACGACGACCAGTTCGACCTGGACAAGAACGGCGTCGGATCGGCCTGCGATGCGAGTGACCAGTGCCTGCGCGCGATGGGAACCGGCAGCTGCGGCTTCGACACGACGCTCGCCCCCGAGGGGGACCTGTTCGTCCAGCCGTGCACGGTGGTCGACTGCGCGCGCGCCTTCACTGCGGACGAACTCCAGAAGCGCCTCGAGGATCCGGTCCCCTACGAGCGCGAGAAGGCGCTCGTCCAGTACGGGCTGACGGCCCCGTTCGATACGAGCGCGTTGCTGGTGCTCGAGCACCTGACGCGTCTTCAGGCGCCGTCGCGGAGCGCGACGACACTTGCACGCGACCGCAAGGTTCAGCAGCACCTGGCCGCCTGGGCGCTCGAGACGGTGTATGCGCGCGCCACGGGGGCGTCGCGAGCGAGCCTCGGCTGCGGGGCCGACACGAACTGCATCCGCGCGGCGTTCGTGCGAGGGTTCGCGCGGCTCTGACGGTGAGAGCGCTCACGTTCGCCGAAGGCGTCGTCTATGCGAGCGCCGCGCCGCGCGCTCGACACCCTCGAGCTCGCGGACGTCGCCTACGCGCCGGCGTTTCTTGCGTGTGGTACGATGTGGCACTCCGAGGCTCGAGGATCGAACAACCACGAGGACAACCAGGGCGCATGACGACCACACACGCAGCACCCACGTTCGCGCACGCCCCCATGCGTGGTCCGCTCCGCCATGTGCTGCTTCTGTGTGTGTGGCTCGCCGCGTGCGGACGCGGCGCGAGAGGCACGCCCGATGACACCCCAGGGCCCTCGAGTGGCGCCGTCGCCTGGGCCGACCGGCTGACCGTGAACGGTACCTCGCTGGAAGTGCGCGCCCGCGGCGATCATGCGTCCCTGCCGCTGCTGCTCGTGATTCACGGCGGCCCGGGCTTTGCGATGATCGACCTCCTCCACACCCACGTCCCCGCGCTGGAACACGACTTCGTCGTCGTGAGCTACGACCAGCGCGGCGCCGGACTTTCGTATTCGGAGAACGTGGATCCGGCGTCGATGACGCTCGCGCAGTTTGTCGAGGACGCGCACGCGGTCCGCGCCCGGGTCCTCGTGCACCTCGGCCGGATCGGCGACACGCGCGTCTACGTGCTCGGCCACTCGATGGGCACGATGATCGGGCTCGAGCTCGTGAAGCGTTTTCCGGATGACTACGAGGGCTACATCGGCGCGGGGCAGGTCGTGCAGGTCGCCGAAAACGAACAGGGCAGCTACGACTTCGCGTTGGCCAAGGCCCGGGCCGCGGGCAACCAGGAGGCGATCGACGCCCTGACCTGCGTCGGGCGGCCCAACGACGACTTCACGTACGGACCGCCAGCCGCGGCCGCGTGCGACTCTCTGGCGGACGGCTTCGCCGTGACGAACGAGTGGGTCGGCTACTTCGGCGGTGACCTCTACGGCGAAACCGGTTCGGACGCCGTCGAGGCGGCGATTCTGGAGAGCGCCGCCTATCAGGGGCGCGAGGACCCATGGAGTGCGGGTGTCGAATTCTCGGCCCGCCTCTTCGATGACCCGCGGGTCACCGCGTGGGACGCACGCGTCCTGCACAGCGACGACACGGTGCCGCTGTTCTTCTTCATGGGCCGCCATGACTACGACACGCCGGCGCCGCTGGTCGAGGCTTACAGCAAAGGCATCCGCGGGCCGCACCGGCTGGTCTGGTTCGAAGCGAGCGCGCACTTTCCGTTCTATGAGGAGCCGACGCTCTTCGCGGCGCGTCTGAAGGCCATCTTGAAAGGCACGTTGTTGGCCGACGAGTAGGGCCTGCCGGGCGCGCTCCCCGGCGCACTCAACCGCCCCGCGGCAGTCGGCGTCGTCGGAGGCGCGGTGCTGGTCGTCGACGAGGAGGAGCGCGTCCTCGCGAACATCGTGCCGTGAGCCGCGCCCCGACGGCGCGTACTCAGTGGGTCGCGCGCCGCAGTCGATCGGTCCAGGCCCGGGCGAGCCCCTCGCGGTCGTCGGGATGGGCGACGCTGATGAGGGCGCGGGCCCGCTCGCCAAGCGTCTTGCCGTAGAGATCGACGATGCCGTACTCGGTCGCGACGTAGTGAACGTGGCCGCGCGTCGTGACGACGCCGGCGCCCGACGCGAGCTCGGGCACGATGCGCGGGTGACCTTTGTCGGTGCGCGCCGTGAGCGCGATGATGGGCTTGCCGCCCTCGGACAGCGAGGCGCCGCGCATGAAGTCCATCTGCCCGCCGACCCCGGAAATGATGCGGGCACCGACCGAATCGGCGCAGATTTGGCCGGTCAGATCGAGCTCGACCGCCGAGTTGATGGCGACGACCTTCGGGTTCTTGCGGATGGTGCGGGTGTCGTTGACGAACGAGGCGCAGTGCAGCGTGACCGCCGGGTTGTCGTCGACGAAGTCGATGAGGCGGCGGCTGCCCATGACGAAGCTGGCGGTCGTCTGGCCGCGCAGGATGGTCTTCCGGCTGTTGTCGACGGCGCCCGTGGCGATGAGATCGACGACCCCGTCCGAGAACATCTCGGTGTGGATCCCGAGGTGGCGGTGGCCGCCCAGCGCGCGCAGGACGGCGTCGGGAACGGCGCCGATCCCCATCTGCAAGGTCGCGCCGTCCTCGATGCGTTGGGCGACGTAGCGCGCGATCTCGTCGTGGATCGGGTTGGCGAGCGACGGCGCGACCTGGTCGATCGGCTCGTCGACCTCGACGTAGGCGTCGAGGCGCGAGAGGTGGATCACGCCGGCGCCGTGAACGCGCGGCATCTGGCGGTTGATCTCGGCGACCACGTGGGGCGCGGACTCGGCGGCCGCGAGCGCCACGTCGACGCTCATGCCGAGCGTGCAATAGCCGTGGGCGTCAGGCGGCGAGAGGTGCAAGAGCGCCGCATCCAGCGGGCGCCGGCGCGATCGGAACAGCGCCGGGATCTCCGACAGGAACAGCGGCAGATAATCGACCGCCTCGCCGTCGAGCTGGTGGCGCATGTTCGGCGCGACGAAGAGGTTCGCCACCCGGAAGTGGCGATGCATGTCGCGGGCGGCGTAGCGCGCGGGCCCGTGCGTGTGGAGATGGATGAGCTCGAGCCCGCGGAAACGCTCGGCGCTCTCGACCAGCGCGGCGAGCAGGCGATGGGGCGTCGCGCACGCGCCGTGGACGAAGACGCGGCCCCCGTGCGCGGGAAGGGGCAGGCGCGCGATGCACTCGAGAGCGGTTTGGCAGCGCATGGCGAGGTGCCCTCAGCGTACGACCAGGACCGAGGTCTTGACGTGTCGGACGACCGCGTAGGCGGTCGATCCCATGAGCAGACGCTGGAACCCGCCCTTGTGCCCGTGCGAGCCGATGACGACGAGCTCGACGCCGAGACGGTGCGCGAGGTCGCAGATCTCGGGTCCGGGCGCGCCGACCACGACGTGAAACGTCATGCCGTCGGTCGCGATCTGGGCGGTCGCGAGCTCGCGCTGGATACGCTCGGTGACGACCTCGGTGCGCGCCTCTTCGTCCGCCTTGCCGGTCATCCAGTGCAGTCCGCCCATCACCGGCAGGACGTGAACGAGATGCACTTTCTCCGGCCCCGCAATCGACAAGGCGGTGCGCACGGCCGACAGCGAGAGTTCGGAGAAGTCGAGGGCGACGAGAACGCGGGCAACACGCTGGAGATCCATGGATCCTCCACGCTCAGAGGAACACGAGCAGCGGCAGGCCGCAAGCGGTCGCGGCACCGCCGCGCTGCGCGGGGGGCGTCGCGTCGACAGCGCCAAGGGCGTCGTTGACAGCCGCGCCCCTTCGGCTTAGCCAGGGGGGTACGGCCCCCGGCGGGCCAGCGGTCGCGACCGCACGGCCTCAGGTGCGGGGCCACGGCGGCCAAGGAGTGAACATGGGCATGCCCGCGGTCGGCACGAGTCCGCTGCGCAAAGAGGGCATCGAGAAGGTGACCGGCGCCGCGCTCTATGCGGATGACCTGCCCTTCGAGGGGCTCCTCCACGGGGTCACCGTCCGCAGCACCGCCGCACATGGGCGCGTGCGCGAGATCGTCTTCGACCCGGCCTTCGACTGGACCGACTTCGTCATCGTCACCCACGCGGACATCCCCGGCGACAACGTCGTGACGCTCATCGAGACCGACCAGCCCTACCTCGTCAAGGACGTCGTCATGCACCCGGAGGAGGCCATCGTCCTCCTCGCGCACGCCGACAAGGTGCGCGCCGAAGAAGGCCGCAAGCACGTCCGCGTCGCGATCGACACGCTGCCGGCCGTCTTCACCATGGACGCCGCCGCGCGCGCCGAGGTCCTCCTCTATAAGGATGACAACTGCTTCAAGCACATCGCCATCGACAAGGGCGACGTCGAGCGCGCGTTCGCGGATCCGTCGCTCATCGTGGTCGAGGGCGCCTACGAGACCGGCGCCCAGGAGCAGCTCTACATCGAGCCGCAGGGCATGATCGCGGTCGCCAAGCGCGGCGAGTCCGTCACCGTGTGGGGCTCGTTGCAGTGCCCTTATTACGTACACAAAGCATTGAAGCCGCTCTTCCGCCTGCCCGCCGACAAGGTCCGCGTGGTGCAGGCGACGACCGGCGGCGGCTTCGGAGGCAAGGAGGAATACCCGTCCATGCTAGCCGGGCACGCGGCGCTGCTCTCGGCCAAGGCCGGCGGTCGCCCGGTCAAGATGATCTACGATCGCGCCGAGGACATGGTCGCCACGACCAAGCGACACCCCTCGCGCACGCGCCATCGCACGGCGGTCACGCGCGACGGCCGCCTGGTCGCGATGGACATCGCCTTCGACCTCGACGGCGGTGCCTACGCGACGCTCTCGGCGGTCGTGCTCTCGCGCGGAACGATCCACGCGGCCGGACCCTATGAGTGTCCGAACGTCCGCATCCGCTCGCGCGCGCTCGCGACGAACCACCCGCCGCACGGGGCCTTCCGCGGCTTCGGCGCGCCCCAGAGCTGCTTCGCCGTCGAGCGCCACATGGACCGCGTGGCGGCCGCGGTCGGGCTCGCGCCGGACGCCTTCCGGCGCAAGAACTTCCTGACGCCGGGCGCGCTGACGGCCACGTCGCAGGCGATCCAGGAGCCGATCGATCTGAATGCGCTCATGGAACGCGCCCTCGTCCTCTCGGGATGGGAGGAGCGGCGCGTCGAATTCGCGCGCGCCAACCAGGAGCCGGGGGTGCGCATCAAGCGCGGGATCGGGCTCGCGACCTTCTTCCATGGCTCGGGCTTCACCGGCTCGGGCGAGGTCTACCTGGCGTCGGTCGCCGGCGTACGCCTGCTCCCCGACGGCGTCGTCGAGGTGCTCGCGTCGTCGACCGAGATCGGCCAGGGGACCAACACCATCTTCGCGCAGATCGCCGCCGACGCGCTCGGGATCCCCTACGACGCCGTGCGCGTGGCGCGCCCCGACACCGCCGACGTCCCCGACTCGGGCCCGACCGTCGCGTCGCGCACGACCATGGTCGTCGGCAAGCTGGTCGAGCGCGCGTGCCACAAGCTGATCGCGACGCTGCAGGGCGCGGGTCTGCTCGCGGAATCATTTGAGTACCAACAATTCCGCGCGGCCGCCGCGCGCTGGCATGCCGAGCACGGGTTGCCGCTCACGACCTCCGCGACCTACACGCCGCCGCCCGGGATCGTCTGGGACGACAAGGCCTACCGCGGCTCGGCCTACGCGTGCTTCGGTTGGGCCGCCTACGTCGCGGTCGTGGCCGTCGACATGCTGACCTACCGCGCGCACGTCGAGGAGTTCGTCGCCGTCCAAGACATCGGCACGGTCATCCACCCGCTCTTGGCGGCC
>SXIE01000192.1 GCA_005772945.1 Pseudomonadota bacterium | reverse complement strand
CCGACGCCCACACCCGCGCCCGGGCCCACGCCAGGGCCAGGGCCCACGCCAGGGCCCACGCCGGCACCCGCACCCACGCCCACGCCGTGGGAGGCCCACCTCGCGACCCTGCCCGTGGAGCTGAAGACGCAGTGCCAGTCGGTCGCCGACGTGCCGACGCAGACGGCGCTGATGGCGATGCCCACCTCGCAGAAGCGGACCTACTTCAAGCTGGCCGCGTCCAAGCCGTTCTACGTCGGCACGACCGACAAGCGCGCGACCATCGATGCGATGGTGGCGACGGCGGAACACCTCGCCTACTTCGAGACCATCGTCTCCAATGCCCCGGCCTGCACGGCGTGGCTGGCGATCACCCCGAACGAGCGGACCGATCTCCTGAAGATCACCGACCCGGTCGTGCGCCTCGCGACGATGACCGACACGACCAAGCTCGCCCACTGGAACGCGACGCGCGTGGCGGCCGAGGCGGCGTTGTCGTCGAACCGGAATCTCGCCGCGGCGCTCATCAACGCCACCGGCAACCCCGCGACGGAACTCCAGCAGATCTGCGCCGGACCTGCCGGTGAGAATCTGCGCCGCATCGCGGCCGATCCAGGATTCCGCAACGCGCAGACGCCGATCGACTTCATCGCCGAGCTGCGGACGAACATCCTCGCCGACACCAGCAAGGACGCGTGGACTCACATGCAGGCTCTGCGTAGGCCGCCGTACACCTTGGCGGGCACTGAGACCCCCATCAGCGACGCGACCATCCCTGATCTGTGCAAGGCCATCCCGATCGTCAACGTCATCGCCTTCAACGACCCCGGCGCTTCACTGAAGACGCGCATCATGACCGCGAACGACGCCAACCCTGCGTATCCCACGCAAGAGGTGACCGATCCCGCGACCGGCGCCAAGACTCAGCAGAAGATCACGCCGCCAGTGGCTGCCTACGACGCGCTCACGCGGGCGACCAAGACGCCGTTCATCGAAGCCTACCTCCGGGGTGGCGGGGCGTTCCAGGTGACCGACGTCGGCGCATTGGCCGACTTGGAGATCACCGGCGGCGGCGGTATCGCGTACTGGACCGCGGACGCCACCGCGCCGATCTCGCTCCTCAAGACGTATGACCTGGCGGCCCTCAGGCAGAAGCTCGCGATCGAAGAGACCGCCGCGTACAACACCGGCGCCGTCGTCGTGAACCTGAAGAAGACGATCACGAAGACGGCCAGGGGGCTCGCTCCCAACGTGTACCGGCCGACCGCGATCGACGGTCTCGGCTTCACCCAGTTCGACCTAGCGCCGGCCGGCGCGTTCTGCGGCGTGACGTCCGGGGGCATGGGCGAGGTCATGATCCCAGCGGTCAAGTTCGCCGACGCCGAGAGCATCACCTACGCACGTTGAGAGAGGTCGTTCGATGGACATCGAGGCAGCACGCGCGTACTACGCGGCCCGCTCGGGGGGCGAGCGCTATCGGCATGACGCGTCCGGGATCGAGCAGATAAGCGATGTGTTCGACGCGGGAAACGACGCGGTCCGCGCGGAGATTTGGGAGGTGTTCGCCACCTTTGCGAGCGACGGGGACGACGGCGAGGCCTACATGGCGAAGAACTTCTTCGCCAACGCGACGCCGCCGGAGGCGATCTACGGGCGGTTCGTGGCGATCGTCGCGGCGGGGACATCGCCCGGAACGGCGGTGCTCGAGCGGATCCTCGGCGGGTCGCGGACTCGCCTGTCGGCGGCCGATCGCCAGACGCTGACCGCGCTGTTCGCCGCGGACCCGGTCGGGCACTTCGCGCTCGCCGGAAACCTCGTGATGATGGAGCCACGAGGGCAAGTCTGGGATGCGTACGTGTCGGCGCTGGCCCGTATCGAGGACCCGGCGGTGCTCGCGTCCGGCTTCGAGGCGGCTTGCCTGGCGCAGCGCGAAGCGGACTACTACGCGGCGTTCGCCGGTCGCCCGGGCGCGGTGATCGACGCCGTCGCCGAGCGCTTGCCCAGCGGCGGCGAGGGTGACCGCCTCAAGGCGGCCGTGCGCGGGGCCTGAGACCGGGCCGCGGCGCGCGCTGCCCTGGCCGCGCGCGAACGGAGAACGGATTGGAGGGAGCGGGGCTGCGTGTGATAGGGCTTCCGACAGGAGGCACGCCATGACCCGCTCCATCGCCATCGAAGGCTGCTACACCGCGCTCGTGACGCCGTTTCGCGACGGGCAGGTCGACTTCGATACGCTCGCGCGCCTGGTCGATTGGCAGATCGACGAAGGCGTCGACGGCCTCGTGTCGGTCGGCACGACCGGCGAGTCGGCGACCCTCGACGTCGACGAACACGTCGCCGTCATCGCCGCGACGGTCAAGGCCGCGCGCGGGCGCGTGCCGGTGATCGCCGGGGCCGGCGCGAATTCCACGGCCGAGGCGTTGGCGTTGACGCGCGCCTCCGAGGGCGCCGGCGCCGACGCGCTCCTGCACGTGACGCCGTACTACAACCGGCCGAGCCAGGAAGGTCTCTACCAGCACTTCGCGGCGGTGGCGCGCGCGTCTCACCTGCCGATCGTGCTCTACACCGTGCCGACCCGGACGGGCTGCGATCTCCTCACCGAGACGGTCGTGCGCCTCGCGGAGCTCGAGAACATCATCGCCATCAAGGACGCGACCGGCAACCTCGTGCGCGGCAGCGAGCTCGTCGCCGCGGTCGGCCACACGATGGCGGTGCTCTCGGGCGACGATGGCACCACATTCCCGCTCTATGCGTGCGGGGGTCGTGGGGTCATCTCGGTCGTCTCGAACGTCGCCCCGCGCGCGATGAGCGATATGTGGGATGCCGTCCGGGAAGGCGACTGGGCGCGGGCACGGGCCCGTCATTTCGAGCTGCGCGTGCTCAATCAGATGCTGTTCGCCGAGCCGAGCCCGGCGCCCACCAAGGCCGCGCTCGCGTTGCTGGGGCGCGCGTCCGCCGAGGTGCGGTTGCCGCTGGTGGCCGCGACTTCGAAGATGGTCGACCTGCTCCGTGACGAGCTGCGGACCCGCGGCTACCTCGGCGCGCGCTAGCGTCCGGAGGCGATCGGCGAACGCGCCCGCTGGCGATGGCCGCGTCACGTCGCGCGTCGGAGGCGCGCGAGCCAGTCTTGCGCAGCGCGGCGAGTCGCGTCGTCGATCCACGACAGGCGCGCTGTCTCGGCGAGGGCGGGGCCGAGGTCGGCGGGGGCCAGGTCGGCGAGCGCTTGCAAGAGGTGTCCGTCGGGGCTGGGCAGGCGTCCCATGAGCGTGGCGCAGAGCAGTCCGCGATCGGCACCCTCGGTATTGGCGATGACCCAGCGCGGCACGCGCATGCCCTTGGCGAGCGCTTGGCGAGCGGTCGTGAGGGCATCGGGGTAGCGCGTCGCAAGGTCGAGGCCCAAGGCGAGTGGGTCGGGCGCGCGCGCGAGGGTCTCGAGCTCGGCCAGCGCGGTGGCCGTGACGGCAGCAAGCGGGGACTGGAGGCGCGCGGTGATCTGCGCGAGGAGGCCAGGCGCGTTCGGTTGGGGCGCCGGCAGGCCGTGATGGCGCCGCAAGGCGTCCGACAGGGCGTTCATGAGCGTGATCCGCGCGGCCGGGATCGGTCCACGTCGGATGAGCGCCGGCAGCCGCGCGATCGCGTCCGCGGGGGCGTGTTCCGCCAGCGCGTAGGCCGCTCGGAGCTCGTGGAGCATGACGCCGCTGTCGATGAGGGCGAGGGGGTCCTCGATCGCGGGCGCCGCGAACCCTGGCAAAGGCACCCGTTCGGCGGGACGCGCACGCGCCGTGGCGATGGCGAGAACCAGATCGAGTGGCGGCGGCGACTCGCCCTCGGGCGCGAACAGGCGGAAGGAGGGCGCGTGCCCCGCGGCCCACCCCGTGAGCGCCGCGGTGATCGAGGCGATGCGCTCCGGGCTCGTCTCCGGAAGCGCGAGCCCAGCGAACAGGCTCAGCCCCGGGAGCGCCGGGCTCGCGACGGGACTCGCGCTCGGCGCGAGCATGCTGATGGGACCCACGACCAGGGTGGTGCTCGGGCGGAGCCAGGCATCGAGCTCGGGGCCGAGTTGCGAGAGGCCCTGCGCGCGCTCGCTCGCGTCCGCGCCGTGCAGCGCCTGCATCGCGAGGCCAAAGGCGGCATGCGCCTGCCACGCCGAGAGTCCATGCGCGAGGGCGCGCGCCAGGAACTCGGACCACTGCGGGTGGGCCGTCGGCTGGAGGACGAAGCGGTGCGCGGGCGCGTGGTTCTCGGCGAGCGGTGCGGATGATACTTGCGTCGAAGCGCAAGTGTCGGCGCCCGGGCGCGGAAGGGCGACCTCGACGACGGGCTCGTTCGGCGGGCGCAGCAGGGCCTCCTGACCCTCGAAGTCCGCCGTCAGGATGAAGTTCTTCTTTGCGTCTGGAGCCGTCATGGTGCGGACCGGGCGATTACCCCGGAGGTGAACGCGATTACCCCGGAGGTGAACGCGTTTACCCCGGAGGTAACCGCGAATGGCGTGCTGCGCGGAAGGGGTCGCGCGCTCGAGCTCAGCGCCTCACCGATCACGGCGATTTGCGCGACCGGGCCGGTGGCGTTGGAGCCGCGGGCGTCGGCGGCGGCGCCGTCGGTGGGGTCGGAGCCGTCGGAGTGGTCGACGCCCGAACCGGCGCCCGCTGCCCGATCGCGCTCATCCCGACGGACGCGCTGCTGAGCAGCTCGGGGACGTCGATGCCGCTCGCGCGCAGCTGCTCCATGAGGCTCGCGACCTTCCCCGCCATCGGGGTCCCCGCGTCGCCACCCGAGCCGACGAACGTGATCTGGTCGACGCGCGCGTTCTTGACGGTACCGACCATGATACCGACGAGCGTCCGCAGCTTCTCGAGCAGGAAGATCTCTCGCGCGCTGTCACCGGCTTCGCGCCACCGCTCGGCGAGCTGCTTCAAGCCCTCGGCGGTCGCCATGCCCGACTCGCGAATTGCGGCGGTATCCGCCTGGGCCTGCGCCTCCATCTGCAGGCGATAGGCACGCGCCGGCGCCACGAGATCGGCCTCGAGCTGCACGCGCACCTGCTCGATGCGGGCCTTCTGCACGCCCACCTCGGCCTCGGCGCGCGCGATCTGCGACTCGATCGCCGAGCGCTCCTGAGCCACGACCGCGGGCCGCGAGCTCGTCGCTTTCACGATTCGGCGATTGGCCGTCGCGATGTTGATCTCGGTCTCGGCCGCGATCTGGGCGACGCGCGTCCGCTGCATGTTCATCGCGGACTGGACCACCGCCTCGGACTGACGCTCGGCCTCGGCGATGCGCGAGCGTCGGATGAGCACAGCCCCCTGCTTGCGCCCGATCGAGTCGAGGTAGCCGACCTCGTCCGCGACCGTCTGGATCTTGAGCGTGTCGAGCAAGAGCCCGAGCCGCCCGAGGTCCGCCTCGGCTTCCTCGATCAGCTCGCGCGCGAAGCTCTCCTTGTCCTCGTTGACCTGCTCGGGCGTGAGCCGCGCGAGCACGCCGCGCAGGTTGCCTTCGAGGGTCTCGCGTCCCATCTTGGCGATCTCGTCGCGGCTCTTTCCCAAGAGGCGCTCGACCGCGTTGTCGAGCCCGGGCGCGTCGCCGTCGATCTTCAAGTTCGCGACGCCCTGGACGTTGAGCGGCACGCCCTCGCGCGTGTACGCGCCGCGCACCGCGACCTCGACCGACATGTTCGAGACGTCGAGGCGGCTGACGATCTCGAACATCGGGATGCGCAGCCCACGGCCGCCGCGCACCGCCCGATAGCCGACGCGCGCGCCCTCGCGCTTGGGCGGTCCCGAGAAGATGACGACCTCGGACGGCTGGCAGATGACGACCAGGGATTTCACCGAGAGGAGGAGCACCGCGACCGCGATCGCGATGACGAGGACGATGACGAGTCCGGCGTCCATCAGGTGGTCTCCTTGTCGGCGGGTGAGCGGAGCGTCGCGCGCGGAGCCGCGGGCGCCGGGGCGACGTTGCTGCCGCCCGAGTTCGAGAGGATCGCCGCGACGTCGACGCCGACAGTGTCCTTGATGCGGCCGAGGATCTCGCCCACGACCTGCGGGAAGGAGCCGATGTAGCGCGCGAGGCTCTCGCCGTTGCCGCTGTCGATGAGCGTCACGTGGCCGATCTCGAGGTTCGCCGTCACGCTCGCGACGTCCGCCAAGATCTGGTCGACCTGTTGGATGAGGAAGACCTCGCGCGCCCGCGGGCCGGCCGTCTTCCACGCAGAGTAGAGCGCCGCGAGCGCCTGCCCCTGCGCCTTGCCGGTCTCGGCTTTGATCGCCGCATCGCCGGCCGCTCGGAGGGCCGCCGCCTCGGCCTCGCGCTGCGCCGGGATCACCTGCTCGGCCTCGAGGCGCAGCTGCTCGACGCTCTTGCGAACGGTCTGAAGCTGCTGCTCCATCGTCGCGCGCGCCTCGCGCCCGGCGGCGATCGTGCGCTCCTCTTCGGACTTCGCGCGCGACTCCAGCTCGGCCTTCTGGCGCGCCAGCTCGTTCTCGCTCTCGGCGACCGCCGAGGCCGCCTGCTCGCCCGCGACCTGCCCCCGCATCGACGCGCCCGCGATAGCCTCCTCGGCCTCGCGGTGGGCGTTCGACTCGGCGATTTCGGCGTCGCGCAGCACCTCGGCGATGCGCACGCGGCTGATCGAGTCGAGGTACTTCACGTCGTCGGTCACGTGCTGAATCTTGAACGTGTCGACCATCAGGCCGAGGCGCCCGAGGTCATCGGCGACCTCCTGGCGCATGACCTCGGAGAGCTTCTGGCGGTCGTGATTGATCTCCTCGGGCGTCAGCTGCGCGATGACGCCGCGCAGCGTGCCCTCGAGGGTCTCCTTGGCGACCTTCTGGATCTCGTCCTGTGAGCGGCCCAGAAAGCGCTCGATCGCATGATGGACGTTCGGTTCATCGAGCGTGATCTTCACGTTCGCGACGGCGTCGACGCTCACCGGGATATTCCCTTTGGCGTACGCCGCGCGGATGCGGATTTCGATCGGCATCGTCGTGATGTCCATGCGGTCCACGCGCTCGATGATCGGCCAGCGGATCGCGCGCCCACCGGCGATGTAGCGCCATCCGACGGCCGCGCCTTCGGCGTTCGTGTGCTTTCGGCCCGAGAAGATCAGGATCTCGTTCGGGCGTCCGATCTTGAGGAAGCTCTTGATGAAGAGGATCAGCAGCGCGATGCTGGCGATGGCGATTGCTGAATAGATCCCGACTGTTTTCCAAAGGCTCGGGTCCAGTAGTTCGCTGGCGGCAAGAAGTCTCATGCGTCCTCCTTCGCGTTCTCGTGGGACTCGTGTTGCTCGTGTTGCTCGCGGGCCGCCGGCACCTGGGGGTCGACGGTCGGCATGCCGAGCGCCTGGGATTCCAATTGCACCACGGCTTTGCCGTCGTGCATCGCCAGGATGATGACGCGCATGCCGCGGTCGATGCTCCCCGCCTCGGGGTACGACAGGACCGCGAGCAGCTCGCGCTCGGGCCGGGCACCGGCGCGGACGACCAGCTTGGAGACCTGCCCGGGGCCGAGCGGATGGAGCATCTCGCCGACCTGGCCGACCCAATGATCATTCGCGACGGTCGCGCCGACCGGACGCTTGAGGCGTCGGATGAGCCAGGTGGCACCGGTCCCGGTGAACGCTCCGACGGCGGCCGAGGCGAGCGCGGTGACGGGCTCGGGCGTCCCGGCGAGCTCGCGCAGCGCCAAGCCGCAGAGCCCGAAGAAGAAGGCTGCGAAGGTCCAGAAGCGCAGGCTCAGAAACGGCAGTGACGCGTACCCGCCGTGGTCGTGGCCGCCGACCTCATGCCCGCCGACCTCATGCCCGCCGACGTCATGCCCACCGACGTCATGCCCACCGACGTCATGCCCAGCCAGATCGCTGTCGCCGTCGCCCACGCCATGGTCGTGACCGGCGAAGATGCTCATGCCGACGAACACGGCGCCGACGGCGAGGCACACGAGATAGACTGCAAGCACGCGCGGACGTTAGCCTGCCTGGGCCCGGCGTCAAGTCGGGCCCGAACGAGGCGGCGGCGGCGTGGGTCGCGTCAGAAGCGAATCGTCGACTCGAGCTTCACGCCCTCGAAGTTCGGAAAGACGCGACACACGCCGCCCGCGCACTTGAGGCCGCCCTTGGAGCGCCCGACGAAGACGCGCACGAAGCTGTCGGTGTTCCAACGGAACTGCACGAAACCACCTGGGAAAAGCGGGTCGGTCGAGTCGTCCGTGAGGTAGTCGCACTGGGCCGTGAAGGACCAATGCGGCGGCAGGTTCACCGACAGGTAGAACGCACCCTCGATGTAGTCTTCGGCCAGCAGCCCGCCGCCGACGTTCTTGGCGCGCACCTCGTTCTTCCAGTGGAGTTGGAGGTCGACGCCCGGGGCGAGGACGCTGGCCCAGTCCAGATCGAGGTGGAACATGCGCAGGCGCGTCAGCCCCTCGCGGGGCGCTTCTTCCTGCCGATACCCCGCCTGGAGTTGGAGCCGCTGGCCGCTCGCGGTCGTCCGCTCCCAGCCGAGGTAAGTGTGGAACGTCCACTCGTGCTCGAGCGGCGCGTCCGCGAAGTAGGCGGCCGAGACGAAGAGGGCGTTGTGCGCGGCGCCGGCGCGCGACGTCGTCGCGGATTCCGGGTCGGCCTTCTTGGCACGCGGCAACGTCACGTCGACGCGCGCGTGAACGCCGGTCACATCGGTGTTGTTGACGACGCGCTGGTCGACGCGCTCGAGGGTCGGCGCCGCCATATACGGGAAGACGTGCGTGATGGCCTGCTGGTCGGCGGTGTCGGGGTGGAGTGTCGACTCGAGCTTGTAGTGGTCGTAGCGCTTGCCTTCGAGAAGGACGTTCACACTTCCGAGAGCGGCCGTGGCCGAGGCGTAGAGCGCCGTTCCCGTCGTCCCCGAGTCGGCTTCGCCTTGCAGCGTCGTGCGCGTCTCGTCGTGGTTCAGCCAGTCGAACTCGGCGTAGAGATCGAGCACGTCGGCGATGCGCTGCACGTCGACGTTCCCGCCCACGACCCACGAGCGGAGGTAGCGGTGGCCCTGGATCGGATCGGTGTCGCCGTCGGCGAAGAGGGCGCCGGTCAAGGTGCTGCGCGCGTCCGAGTGGCGTCGCTCGATGTCCACGACGTGCGCGCCGAGCGTCACGCCGCTCGCGACCTCGACGTCCGTGCGCGCGACCAAGACGAGATCGTTCGGATCGGGGACCAGCTTTTCCTCGACCAGATCGACGTTCACCGTGTTCGTGAAACCGGCGCCGATCCGCATCTTGAACGCGTCGACCGGGCGCCACTGGGCATGGATGCCGCGCAGGCCCGTCGCGAAGCCGATCTCGTCGAACTTGCGCAGCGACAGCGCGATGCCGCGCCCGACCGTCAGGTAGTCGTCGCCGAGCGTGAGGGTCCAGGTCGGATTCTTCCAGGTGACGAAGACCTCCTCGGGGCGGATGTCGCTGGCATACTGGCTGCTCGGCGGGCCCACGAAGAGCGCGGCGTCGAGGCGCAAGCCGAAAGCCCACTCGCCGGTGCGCAATCGCAGGTTGAGGCGGTTGCGGAGATCGACGACGTGGTCGCGATCGGCCTCGTCGAGCCGCGGATCCTCGAGCGACCAGTGCCAGTCGGCGAAGAAGCTCTCGATGACCTCGAACGTGACCGGAGCCGCCTTGGCCCTTGGCGACAGCGCCGCCGCGAGCGTAGCAACCGCGGCCGCCGTCACAATGTGAACCGCTTTCACGGCGTGCTGACGGGCTTCACGAGCGCCTCGATCTCGGCCTCGATCGCCGGCGCCTCCGACGGCTGGAAGCCCGCGATGCGCTTCTTGACGCGCCCGTCGCGTCCGACGAGCACCGCATAGGGCGCCGTCGCGGTCGGGTTCAGCGTCTGCGTGATGGCGCCGTCCTCGTCGATGACGACGGCGAACGTGTAGCCCTGCTTGCGAATGTAGGGCGCGACGCCCGACTTCGTGTCGGGCCCGTCCATCGCGACCGAGACGATGGTCAGCCCGTCTTTGGCGAAGCGCTCGTGGAAGCGCTGCAGGGACGGCATCTCGGACTTGCATGGCTCGCAGTAGGTCGCCCAGAACGACACGAGCACAACGTCCTTACCGAGGTAATGCGCGAGGTCGAGGCGCGCGCCATCGAGCGTCTGAGCGCGAAAGGGCGCGGCCAAATCGCCGGAGCCGGCGACCGGTGCGTCGGTGGTGCCGGTGGTGCCGGCGGCGCCGGTCGTGCCGCAGCCGGTCGCTAGCAGCGAGGCCAGCGCGAGGCCGGCGAGAGAAAGAAGTCGGGACGGGGTCATTCGCAAGCCTCCGCAAGAGGAGCGTCATCGGAGTCGGCCAGGTCGGGAACGTCGCCGCGATCGGGCGTCGCGTCGTGCCGCGCGCCCTGGGACGCGGGCCGCACCATCACCCTCGGATCGAGCAGATCCGTCAAGCCCTCGGGCGTCTCTGCCAGCAGCATCGTCCGCGCCGCCAAGAGATCCTCGGGCCCCACACCCAAGAGCCCGCGCGCCAGATCCGCGGGCCGGACGTGTGCGCCCGTGACGAGGTTCACGCGCCACCTGAGCAGCATCGCCCCCGGGTCCGTCCCGAGCCAGCGCGTCTCCTCCGGACGCGACCGATCGACCGCGAGCCCGAGGAGCCCATCGCGCACGTCGATCGGTTTGGGTCCGTGCTTGCGGATCACCTCGACCATCACCGGCTCGGGCATGCGCGCCCGCGCGAGCGCCGCCTGCAGCTCCAGCTCGCTCGCGCCCGGCATGACCAGCGTGTACTCCGCGACGCGCGCCAGCTTCGTGACGACGGGCGCATCCAGCGGGACGACCGCCGCCCTCAGCACCACGAGCCCCGGATCGGACTTCTCGACCAGCCGCGCCAGGAGCTCCTCGGGCGTCAGCTCATCGCGCAGGAAGACGTCGCACACCTCGGCGATGCTGCGCACCCCCAGCGACAACGCTGGCCCATACGAGATGAGCGCGTGCGGCGCGAACCCTTCACTGTAGGTCGTCCCCAGCCCCGCGCGCCGCAGCACCCGCGGCATCGTGCGCGCGAGATCGAGGTGGCTCGTCAGCGCGACCGTCCCGAGCTTCGTGAAGACCAAGCGGTAGCGATGGGTGGCGCCTTGCGACGCGCGCAACGGCGGCAGGTTGCGTCCCTTCAGATCCTTGCGGACGGCCTGGTAGGCGGGCGTGAAGCCCTCGGCCCGGACGTCGTCCTTGGTGTGCGCGCCGAGCTTCTCGAGGAACGTGATGCGCTCGCTGCGCATCTGAGTCATGTCGCAGGCGATGCCGCAGTGGTAGCAGACGAGCTTGCGCTGGTCGGCCACCGCGTCGGCCACGTTGGTCGCGTGGACCTGCGTGTGGACCGGCTTGCCGCAGGGCGGCGAGAGTCGGTTCTTCATCGCGCGCTTCCATTCCTGCGCGAGGAATCCGGGCTCGAGCCCGACATCGATATGGTCCCACGGCAGGCGCGCATCGACCGGGATCGTCCCGGTGTAGCGGCTCGGATCGATCCCGAGCTCGCGGATCGCCTCGAGCCAGAGGTCGAACTTGATCTGATCGTCCCAGCTGTCGAGGCGCGCGCCCTTCTTGAAGACCAGCTCGACCAGCTCGGCGACCTTGCGGTCCCCGCGCGCCAGAATCCCCTCGATGAAGCTCTCGCGCCAGTTGTGCCATTTAGTTTGCACACCAAGCTTCTTGCCGAGGTCGCGGATGCGCCACTGCTTCTTCTCGAGCGACTCGACCGTGTCCATCGGCGCCCACTGGAAGGGCGTGTGGGGCTTCGGGACGTGGCTCGAGACGGAGGCCGTGACCTGGACTTTGTTGCGCTTGTGGTACTCCCAGCCGACGTCGCGGGCGCGCGCGGCGGTCTCGACGATGCCGTCGACGTCCTCGTCGGTCTCGGAGGGCAGGCCGATCATGAAGTAGAACTTCATCTTGGTCCAACCGCGCTTGAAGACGCGGTGGGCCGTGCGGATGAGGTCCTCCTCGGTGATGTTCTTGTTGACCACGTCGCGCATGCGCTGCGTGCCGGCCTCGGGCGCGAACGTCAGGCCGGTCGCCTTGACCGTCGAGATCTCGTCGAGCAAGTCCTCGTCGAGGCCATACGCGCGCAGGCTCGACACGGAGAGGCTCGCGCGTCGCTCGCGCAGCTTCTCCATGACGCGCTTGATGAGCGGGCTCACGCACGAGTAATCCGCGGTCGAGAGGCTCGTCAGCGACACCTCGTCGTAGCCGCCTTTGTCGAGCGCCGCGATGACCGTGTCGACGATCTGCTCGGGGTCGCGCTCGCGCACCGGTCGGTAGATCATCCCGGCCTGGCAGAAGCGGCAGCCCTCGGTGCAGCCGCGCGCGATCTCGATCGACATGCGGTCGAAGATGGCCTCGGCGGCCGCGACCGGGGCGTCGTCGGGGAACGGGAACTTGTTGAGATCGCTGACGATGGTTCGCTTGATTGGGTAGGGGGCGCCGGCCCCTCCGGAGGCGGGGCCGGGGTCGGGCGCGACGACGATCGCGAAGCCGGTGCGCTCGTCGTGCTCGGTCGTGTAGAGCGCCGGCACATACCAACCGGGCTGACGCGCGAGCCGCCGCAACTGCTCCGCCCGCGGCAGACCCTCGGCCTTCCACGCCACAATCGCATGCAGCGCGGTCGGGAAGGCCTCCTCGGCATCACCGATCAGAAACGCGTCGATAAACGGCGCCATCGGCTCGGGATGCGTGACCGTCGGCCCGCCCGCCAAGACCAGCGGGTCGCCTTCGCCGCGCTGAGCCGAGCGCAGCGGGATCCCGCCGAGCTCGAGCAGGTTGAGCGCGTTCGTGTAGGTCATCTCGTATTGGAGCGAAATCCCGACGACATCGAAGTCGCGCAGCGGGCGCGCCGACTCGAGCGACACGAGCGGCAGCCCGCGCCGCCGCAGCTCCGCCTCCATGTCGACCCACGGCGTGAACGCGCGCTCGCAGAGGATCTTCGGGTCGCGTCCGAGCTGCGCGTAGATGATCTTGGTGCCGAGGTGGCTCATCCCGATGTCGTAGATCTCGGGGAAGGCCATGCAGACGCGAAGCTCGACCGCGTCCCAGTCCTTGGTGACCGCGAGGTACTCGCCGCCGAGGTAACGCGCGGGCTTGAGCACCGCGTGGATGAACGCGGCGTACGGGTGCGTGCGCGGGGTGGGCGCCGCCGGCTCGGGTGCGAGGCTCTGGGGACTCATGGGGCCTCCTCGAGGGGGCCAGGCTCCTACGCGACCGGCGACCGAGAGTCAACGTACAGCGTCGCGGCCGCGCGCCGCCCACGCCGGGTCCCAGCGGAAGCGCTTGACAGCGGCGGGGGTGCCGCCTAGCGTTCGCCGCCATTGGGAGGTCCATATGCGGCTCGCGTTGGCGTTGGTTGTCTTGGGTGTCTCGGGCTTGGCGGCGGCGTGCGAGGACAAGGCGGGCGGCGTGAGCCCGACGGACTCCACGACCTCGGAGACGAGCACCACGTCCGAGACCACGGTCTCCGAGACGGCGGTCACGACGTCCGGCGAGACCAGCGTCGGCGAGACCAGCGCGAACGAAACGGTCGTGGCCGAGACGACGACGGGCGAGACCAGCGTGGCCGAGACGACGCCCGGCGAAACGACCGAGGGCCTTGGCGAGGGCCTCTGTCCTGGGATTGCGGACTGCGTGGGTGGGTGCACCGAGCAAGCCTGCGCGAACAACTGCGTCAGCTCGGCCGACACCCAGGCCGAGGGCGCGGCGTTCGTCGGCTTGCTCAAGTGCCTCAAGGACAACGCCTGCTTGCCGACGACGCAGACGCCGACCGACGAGGACTACAAGAAGTACTTCGAGTGCCAACGAACCAAGTGCCTCGACGCGTACGTGACCTGCTACGCCGGCACCGAGTTCGGGACCGGCCCGTGCCCCGCCGTCGGAGGCTGCGTGCAGTCGTGCGACGAGGGCGACTACATCTGTGGCCGCACGTGCTTCTCGGCCGCGAGCAAGCCGAACTCGACGGCGTTCATGGACCTCAATATGTGTGTCAATGCGCAGTGTTACAAGAAGGAGCAGACCAACGCCGAGTACGCCGGCTGCATCCAGCAGGCGCAGGCGCAGCAACCGTGCTCGCTCCTCTATAACAACTGTCTCGGCGGCACGGGCGCTGGTCCCGACGGCAGCGGCGCCGGCGGCGGCGGCGGCGATGCTGGGTCGCGCGCTGCCGCGGACCGGGCGATGAAGGCGCGCGCGTTCTTCGCCGATTGAGCCGGTCGGGCGTCGCGGGCAGCCCGGCGACGGCCCTGACGGGCCCGGCCGGGCCTTCGCGAACGAGCCTCGGCGTTGCCCTGAGCCGTCGGGCTGGCTACCGTGAACGCGTATGATGTTCACGTTCGGCTATGTGCAGCTCGGACGCTGGCGCGGGGCGCCGGTCCGCTGGCACGTGTCGTTGCCGATCGGGATTGCGCTCATGAGCGGGCTCGAGCTCGCGCCGTGGCGTTGGCTGTTCGCGTTCCTGCTGATCCTCCTCCATCAGGCCGGGCATGCGGCCATGGTCCGGCGCCACGGTCTGCGGGTCGCGGCGGTCGATCTGCAGGGGGTCGGAGGCGAAACGCGCTGGCGCGGGGACGCGGGGCCCATCACGGAGACCGCGATCGCCTGGGGCGGTGTCCTCGCGCAGCTTGCGGCCTACGTCGCGGCGCGGGTGGGGCTCGTCGCCTTCGGTGACCCGGTCGACATGTGGTCGGCGGATCTCGTCTATGTGCTGACAGACGCGAACCTGATCGTGATCGCGGTGCACCTCCTGCCGCTACCGAGCTTCGATGGCGAGCGCGCGTGGCGCGTCTTGGCGCTGCGACCCGGGCACGGGCTCTATCGCGAGACCACGACGCACGTTCACGTCGACGAGCTGACGGTCGCACCCGAGGACGAAGCGCGCGTCCGCGCCGAGGTCGAGGCCGAGCTCGAGGGCATCGCGCGCTCCCACAACGAGCGGGCCCGCCAGCGGCGCTGACAGCAGCGCGCGGGCGCTTCGGACAAGGCTCCGAGGCGCGTATGGGCGAAATCCGACCCGCTCCACCCGCCGTTCGGTTACCTTCAAGGTACCCGACGCATGTTTCGCTTTCGACCCGCCGCCTGGCCTCCAGGCGAGGGGCTTCGCCATGGCCGTTGCGTGCGCCGTATTCCCCCCAGTCAGGAGAGCCCCCGTGGAAATCCGAATCGGCGATATCGTCCGTAGCAAAGGAACGAAGGTCATCTCGATCGAGCGCGGCGCCTCCGTCTACGACGCGCTTCGCAGGCTGACGACCGCGAATGTCGGCTCCGTGCTGGTCATCGCCGATGGCGTCGTCTGCGGCATCTTCACCGAGCGCGACGTGGTGCGGCGCGTGGCGCTCGAGGGGCGCAACGCGTGGGAGACGCGCGTCGAGGAGGTCATGACGCGTCACCTCGTCTCGGTGTCGGTCGACAACACGATCGACGAGGCGATGGCGCTGATGACGATCCATCGCTGCCGACACCTGCCGGTGATGCGCGCCGGCAAGCTCGTCGGGCTGGTGTCCATCGGCGACTGCGTCAATCAGATCTCGCGCGGTGCCCAAGCGCAGACCGAGGAGCTCACGCACTACATCGTCGGGAGCTACCCGCGCTGACGCGCGTGGACCGTAGCGTCAGCCCATCGTCTCGAGCACAAGCGGGGCGTGGGGGACCGGTGCGTCACCGAGGGCGAACGCGGCCGTGAGGGCCGCGAGCGTCCCGGGATCGGGGGCGCGTGCGCCGAGGTAGAGGGTCGCGAGCGGTGCGCCCGGGCAGACCTGGGACCCGCGCGGCGCCTCGATGCGCAGGCCTACGCGCGGGTCGATGACGTCGTCGGCGCGGTCGCGGCCGGCGCCGAGGCGCACGAGCGCGAGGGCGATCGCGAGGCCGTCGATGTCGGTGACGTAGGCGTCGCGCGGGGCGCGTAGGACCAGCTCCGATGCGGGGGCGGGCAGGGCGAGGAGATCGCCGCCCTGCGCGGCGACCATCTTGGCGAAGACCTCGCGGGCGCGTCCGCTGGTCAGCTCGGCGCGCGCGCGGGCGAGGCCTTCGTCGGGCGCGATGTCGAAGCCCGCGGCGATCATGCGTCCCGCCAGCACGAGCGTCAGCGCGGTGAGGTCGGGCGGACCCGCGTCCTCGAGCACGTCGAGCGCCTCGCGGACCTCGCAGGCGTTGCCGACCATGCGCCCGAGCGGCTCCTCCATGCGCGTCAGGACCGCCTGCGTGCGGACGCCAGTGCGCGTGCCGACCGCGATCATGCGGCGCGCGAGCTCGCGGGCGGCCTCGATCGTCGGCATGAAGGCGGCGCGCCCGACCTTGACGTCGAGGACCAGCGCGTCCAGGCCCTCGGCGAGCTTCTTGGACATGATCGAGCTGACGATGAGCGGGATCGACGACACCGTCGCGGTCACGTCGCGCAGGGCGTAGAGACGCTTGTCGGCCGGTGCAAGCATCGCGGTGGCGCCGGCGATGACGCATCCCACCTCGCGCAGGACACGCTCGAAGTCGTCCTCGGAGAGGCCGACCTGAAAGCCGGGGATCGCCTCGAGCTTGTCGAGCGTCCCGCCGGTGTGTCCGAGCCCGCGACCGGCGAGCTGCGGGACGGCGGCGCGCTGGCCGACGCCGACATTCGCGCCATGATCGCCGCCTACAGCGCCGGCACGCTGCCCGACGAGCAGATGGCCGCGCTGGCGATGGCCGTCTATTTTCGCGGCCTCGACGACCGCGAGACGGCGACTT